>NZ_JBQHWF010000002.1:0-341418 GCF_052064095.1 Blautia sp. HCP3S3_C4 | reverse complement strand
TAAATAATTCTCCTCATACATCCTAATACAAACATTATACTATATATCTGATCATGCTAAAAGAGCCAAAACGGATAATTGCGGAAGAGCCTACCGCACAAGAATATTCAGTCAAGGTGTGTATAAACCATTTCAACCTGTTTATCCAAAAGTTCTTTGAAAAGATCCGGCAGAATTCCTTTTCTGGCTTTTGAAACAGCCTGCCTGGAAACATCAGGAAAATCAATGTCCGGAAGCTGGCGCTGAAGATCAGACAATTCAATATCCATGGAACGTTTTTTTGAATGGATAAGATAAGCAACAACCTGTTTCAATGTCAGTTTACGATATCGCACAAAAGAATTTGGACGTCGAAATCGTTCAAGAAATTCATCGGAATTAATCCGTTCATATAACTGTGTCAAAATCAAAGAAATTAAATCATAATAATTCATGGCATTACCTCCTAAAAAAGTATATATTCAAGAGGCTGCGCCGCAAATTTTGACCAATTTGTCAAGTAGGCATAGTGCTGATATTTTACGCTCGAAATTATATATTTTTACTATTTGATTTTCAAAGAACAAGTAAATCGATTTAAAGCCCTTAAGTTGACGCTAAGTTCCCAACATTGGGGTCTGACCCAGAGTATCCTCACTAGCTGGCCGATCAGCAATGACAGTTTAACTCAGGTATCTATTTTTGTAAAATCATTTACTCTCTACACTTTGAATTATACAGGAAGCTTAATTAATTTTGAAACAAGTCTCTGATCTGGAAAACACTCATTTGTTAACAATCCAGCTACTACACATGTATACTTTGGAAGCACGCCACGCTTATACCACAAAAGATCCAATTCAAAAACCTCTTTAACCATTTCAGACACATTAATCCCCAGTGCTTCAAAGCTAAATGTCCGCATTGTTAAATGAGCACATGATTCTCCTGTTTTTTTTCGACATACCCTACATAATCTGCAACTTCCAGTAGATATATACTTTTCATCAACATCCATACATGACCGCAAAACTTTATCTACTCTGCTCTTTAGCATAGAATTGGCAGCTTTAATCTTTAGATAATCCTGTTTGATATATTCAAGCTCATCCAAATTCAATCCCAACAGCACAATACATAAATTTTGAAATCCATCTGCAAAATTATTATATATTGGCGAATATGGGGGACATGACCATTTTTTTGCATAATTTGGACACCCTAATCGGCATAAATTATCAAATTTCTCTTTATTACAATACATAGCTATATCATCAGCTGAAACTGTACGTATTTTTCCATAATACGGTATTTTTCCATGTGGCGTTTTAGCAATTAAGCTTATTTCACTCAAATCGGTCACTAATTTCATATTTCATTTCTTTTTCACCAGATTCTTTTTTGCTTTCCTTAACAGCATATTTCTCGTACACTTCCTCAAAATATGATATTTTAAAACGTTCCAATGGTTTACTGGTATCACTTGACACAGTGATAGTAAATCGTGGTCTGTCCTCATTCGATATTACCAAATCAACACAGAACTTAACGGATTTAGATTCCTCATAAATAATTTCACATTGTTTTTTAAAGACAAAATTTCTTCTGGTTGTATCCTGTCCATCACGAAATATCTCTTTATATCCTTTGCATTGTTTATATAAGCTTAACAAGGTTTCCCGTAAATCATTCAAATTATTAAAGCAAAACTTTTCTTTCATTTCAAAAGAATGAATCTTTATTCTTTCTTCTCCATGCTCACTTTCCTTAATATTAAAAGCCGGTACAATACTGCCAAACTCATATGTAGAATCTTTATTAACATACAGTTCTGACATTCGTTTTCTTCCCCATTCCTGTGCATCATCCACTACAATAAGCAAAAACGCAAAATTCAACATATCCAGATGATAAATATCATGACATGTATGTGACGCTATTGTTCTTAATATTTCACGTCTAATATAAAATTGCCTTGCCTCTTCTTCGTCAAATAAATAATCTTCGTTAATACTGAAATCCGACTCCAGAAAATAGCGAAGCAATTTATATATTATAATTGCACTCAAAATACCATGATTATATCCTTCCAACGATTTCTGAAATTTAAAATAATACTTCGGCTGTAATCTGGCAACATACTTTTTCTTTTCATCACCAGTATCTTCTTTAGGGCATTTATTATCTGCTATATGCATTTTGGAACTCATAAAACGTACAACAAAATCATTCATATTGGTTTGAATCCCGTTAAATGACAAATCCATAGAAACTGAAGGATTTGAAATGAAAGATTTCATCATGTCCTTTGTTTGCTCAATTATGCCTTGCGCTTTTTCCAAAGGATAACCTAAATCATGTGTCAGTGCAATCATTGACCATATACTTATTTTTTCTAAAGAATTAACTTTAATTTCTTTCTGAATTACAATCCGTTTTAAATAATTTCCATCATCATCAAGTAAACATTCCAACCCCAAAAGCCAAACTCTAAACACATGAATGACATGATCTCTGTAATATTTTCCACCGCCATACAGCATTGATTCAAATTTAATATATTTATCAAAATAATTGCTGAGCTCATCCACACCATATGCAACAGGATGTTTCGATGGATTCTCCAAATAAGGTTCCCTTGAATCGAAATATCGCAGACACTTTATTGACTTTTGAATAAGTAATTTCCAAATGTCTTTTATATCATCCGCAAAGTAATAAATCCGATAATCATCATCTTCATCTCGCATAGCATGCTTTATTTTATCCAGTTTCTCTTTTACTTCATTATCTAAAGGATGCTCTATCTCTCTGTCTTTTTCGCCAAATGCTTCTTTTTTATAAACAGGTACGCACTTGGGAATATATTCGCCAATTTCTTTTATTAATTGCAAATCTCTATTTGTCATCCGTCTACTCCTTCGCGTCTTTTTTCATATAATATTGACCTACACACTTTTCACAATTACAAGTGCAGGCATGGATTCTTACCAATTCTCTTACTTTCCTTAAATATTCCGAGTCTGTGTATATCTTCTCAATTGAATCAGTAAAAATATTCCCCGGCTCACAATCTTCAAGTGGTTCAACACGATTATTCTTAAAAACCTCACATGGAAAGACTTTCCCATCATATCTTATGTTCAATTTTCCATTTGCAGCTTCACAATGACATTCCTCTGTTTCTCCTAAAAGCGGAACACCTATTCTGATATTATATTTATTTTCATTTTTAATTTTTAACAGTTTTTTTTCAATTTTTAACAACTCTTCATCTGATAATAACAATCTATTCCGATTTTCGTACGCACGACCATGAATAACCAACCGCAAGAAACTCATCTTTGATATTCCCAAATCTGTACAATACTCAAGTGTTTGTTCTATTTGATCTTTATTGATTTTATTTGGAACAAAATGACCTTCTACAATTATCCCGGCACTAACAGATCTACGAATCGACTGTTTAAGAAATTCAAAACATCCCTGCGTTCCCATAATAACGTCATACGTATTCTCTTCTGCTGCTTCTATATTATAAATGATTTTTGTAACCTTATTCACAATCTGAGCAAATATTTCATATGGAATAGGTCCTCTTTCCTTCAACTCATTCATATATATGCCACTACTATAAATATAACTATTAAGCCCCTGTTCATGAACAACTTCCAACATTTTTACTATGTCAGGATGTAAAAATGGCTCTCCACCGGAAAAGCATACTGTTTGAAGTCCTAAGTCCTTCGCCCCCATAATGGCACTTTTAAATACTTCAAAGGGAATAATTTCCGAACATTTCTCTGTAGAAAAAGATGAACAATGTATACACTTATTAGGGCATTTTCTTATTACCTCTATTGAGATTTCCTTTAACATAAATAATCTCCTAATCAAATTTTACTTACTTTTTTATTTTCTCATACCTTGTACATTTACAAATTAACAGTACTCAGAATATACTCCACAGATTCTCGAAAATCTATATTCATATATCTGGCTTTTTTCATTCCATTACCAACACATATTGGATAATCTGAACTATCTAGCAATGGAACATCTGACTGTGAATCTCCAAATGCAAGATATGGATTTGCACCATATCGTTCAATAAGTTCATGAACCTTTTTGTATTTATTAAAACCATAATTACAGGCAACTTCTCCAGTAAATTTGCCTTCAATCTCTTCCTCCTGAAATGCATAAATCTCTTTTAGATGAAATTCCTGCTTATACTGTTCTAATATTCTAAACGGCGCACCACTTATAACTATAATATCTATATCTCTTTTTGCCAGTTCCTTTAACAACTTACACATTCCAGGAAATAATGCATTTCTGTCTTTTCTTATATAGCTATCCATGAGCTGTGTTATTTCTTTTGATTTTTTTCCCTTCAAAGCTTTTGTATATTCAGTACATGCTTTATCTGCATATTGATCATGAGTTATTTCTTTATATATATACTGTTGCTTTAATATTTCCAATTTTTTTTGTAAGTACGCACTCGTAATATTACATTTATACAGATACTCTACCCATGAATACAATGTATACCCACTTCGTATAGTATTATCCCAGTCAAAAAGAGCATATTTTTGATATTTGTTCATGCTATTTTCCCTTCTTTTTGATAATAAGAGGGGTTTTATCTATTGTTCCATCACTATGTTCTTCCAAATAATAGCCCCTAAATTCAAAATCTGCAAACAATTTCACATAAATACATCCTCGACTTTTCTGAGCTTCTTTAGCCTGATACATCATTGTTAAAATATTCCCCTCCAAATACCCTATGACATGCCACTTTCTATGTTTCTGTTTTTCCGGACTTACTCTGGAAATAGTTCCTACAATATTTACTGTCATTTTTCCCGAATATCGCAATTTTTTATGCTTGAGCTTATAAATATCTCTCTTTATCGGCTCCCCTGTATAGTCATTATTGTCATAAATCAACTGTTCCCAATTTCCGCTATAAATAGATTTCTTTATTTGTATTATCTCTAACGCTTTCTTTATTACCCAGCAAATGATTGCAGCGACTATACTCGCAATAATACCGTCTCTATTATCCCATATCCATGATATAATCTCCATAAAGATTCCCCATTTCCAATATATTTCATAAGTAGTTACAGGCATTATCATTATAGCAATCCTCATATTGAACTGCAACAGTTTTCCATAAATGCCTCAAGTATTTGTAATAAGTACCTCGTTACTGTTCAATGGTTAGCTGGACTTAGAAAAAACGATGGTGTAGACTGATAACAGCCAGAGTCATCGGTTCTCTTTATGAGTCGGCAGCTTATTTTTATCGTAAGCGCTTAATTTCTTACGAAATTCCTGCATTTAATATGGAACTCTTGCTTTTTTATAGTATAATATAAGTGTAAACTATTTTACTTTATCTTTATCAAAGGGAGGGCATTCTTATGAACAGAGATAACACAGGTAAATATAATGCAGATTCTAGCGGACATACTTATGGTATTGATTATAAAGGAGGCTGGGATATAGACACATCTGACCGGACACAACGAACTGGCGATTGTGGACATATTCATGGTGCATATCAGATGGAAGAATCTGTTGATGTATCTAAAGATGATGATTAAGAACTTATATGTTTAGAGGAGTACGTGTTTCTGTTACTAAGAGCCACATACTGTTGATTTATAATTAAAAGCGAGAGAGCGTTTTAACGCTTAAAATTGACCCATGATATAAATTGGCCTTATGTCCTTGATCACTGCTAATTATTTCCTAGAGTGGCTGTTCAGGCTGATTCCTATCAAACGAAGTGATGCCTTGACAGCTACTTTGGGAAATGATAGTGGATCAAAAGAAAGTGTAAATCAACAGTTACTTTTACTATCTTTATTTTCCCTTACTGGGTCGAGTAAGTGCACCCCTTATGGTCGTACACCCCTCACAGAATTTCGGACGTGCGACTTTCCCGCATCCGGCTCTTTGCGAAACGAATCGTTCACATTATCATTCGTATATACTGACATCGTAAACTTCCTGAAAAAGTAACACTCAAATTGCCCTTTTTTCATTAAAACAGTCCAAAATCTAATTTATTTCACTTTCAGAACAGATAAATGCCATGATCTCTTCATATGTTTTTGTACTGTTTTCAACGGCTTTGAGCAGCTCTTTTTTCTTCTCTCCGTTCCTTTTTGCATAAAGATCTTTCAGTTTCATCATTTCGGAATCATACTTTTCTTTTACTTTTAATACTGTCTCTTCCTGCTTCTTTATCTGCTCTTCCAAAGATATCATTTTTCTCGGTCTTGCCATATATTATTTTCCCTCTTCTGCATATTTTTCAAGCAGTCTGCTCAATCCTACAGCTTTGTCCTGTATCTGGTCTGCATCCATATCAAATGCTTTTAAGATTATTTTCTGGGTTGCTGTTACTGCATGATCCATACGATATTTTCCATCTGTCTGACGGACCAGCTCTATCTTTTCCAGTTCACGGATTGCTGCCGGAACAGTCATATAATTCGGCTTTTTGTCAAGTTTTTCCATTTCATCTTTCAGCAGGACATACATCCTGCTCCTTACTATCAGTGCTACAAATTCCACGAAGATCTTCGCATTTGCAGCCTCATCTGACTGTACCCGCAGGCTCCTGTTCCCAAGATAACTCTTATCTCCCCTGAACAGTTTTTCTGATACATCCCTGCTCTTATACAGTTCCAAAGCTTCTTCCGCTGTCATCTGTTTTGACGTTACGATCACAAAATATCCGCACAGATCGATCTCTTCCTGGATCACTTCTGTCTTCTCCCTTGCGCATATGATCGTTCCATCATCCTCATATATTTCAAGTTTAAAATACTTCTTATATCCATCCCCTACGGTCGCTTTTTCTCCCTTTAAACCGTTAAGATATTTCGTCATCCGGTCTATTTTTGCCTCTATCTGTTCATGTTCCGCACACGCTTTCTGGTCTGAATAATAAATATGAAAATATCTTTCTTTTTCATCTGATATATAGAGTTTTTTCCTTATTGTCTTTCCAAATGTCTTGTACTTCCGTATATTGTATTTATGAATATTCTCGAATTCTCCTTTGTTTTCCAGGATCACCCGCCTGACAGATTCACTCATACCCTTTACCATGATCACAAAATCATACCCGCATTCATCCATATACCGGATGTTTTCCCTGCCAAAATATCCCCTGTCCAGGATAAATCCGACCTTCTTATATCCGTATCCTTCTGCTTTTTTTAACATATACTGGAGCTGGGAAATATCTACGATACTTCCAGGATACTGCTCATAAAACAACGGTTCTTTATTATATATATCATACGCAATGGAATAGTTAAAGACCGGCAGTCCACGGTCATCTTTCGGGTGGCCAAACTCAACAAATCTCAGATCCCCGGCCTGACAATTCTTATTGGTCGAATCGTAAGATATATATATTTTCTCCCGGTGATCCCTGTTTTCGTTCCACTCATTTACAAACCCTATCCTCTGATCATCTGTAAGTCCCGCAAGAAAATCTGATACTTTTGAATCAATATATATATATGCATCTGCTTTGTAAAAAGCGGATGGCTGTAAGCATAGGAAGGATAATACTGTGCGGCATTATTTTCACTGATAAGAGAATAAGCTGCCAGATCCAGAAACAGCCCCGTTTCCTTCTTTCCAAGATATTTTTCCAGGATCTCCGCCAGTTTATATCCATTCAGGATCTTTTAGATCACCAGAAAAGTCCCTATCCGCAGACAACTGCTTCTCATCTGTCCGGCTTTCTGTTCCGGCATCTCCTGACCGCCAAAATACTTTACAAAAGTTTCATTTGGGAGCATTCTATCCGGGTTATTTTCTGATCTTTTTCCAATGATCCTCTGCTCCGGAACATTATATTTTTTCTCTGGATGATATACTCTTTCGAGCACATATCTGACGTATACTGTACCCCCTTTTTTCACATAATTTATCTTTCCGGGTATCTTCGGAATGTCTACCTCAAAATTCATATCCATGGCATATCTCCCTTCAAACATTGAGTGTTACTTTCTACTCAATATTTTGCTCCTGCTTTCCCGTTTTTTCAAGATTTTCTTCCAAAAAATCCCTATTTTTCAAGTTTTTTTACATTCTGCCATTTTTTGAGTGTTACTTTTTCAGGAAGTTAAGGTTGACTGTATTCCATGAAATCGCAATTCAAAATGACTTGTCAGTTTTTCATCTGGTCCTGCCCTTTACTTTCCATACACCAACCTTAACATCCTATTCCCCAACAAGCATCCCAGCATACATCCCAAACTATTATGAATAATATCGTCAAACTCAAACAACCCTCTGCAAAGCAGCAGCTGACTAATCTCGATAGCAGATGATACCGCAATTCCCACAAGCAATCCCATCCACCATTTCAGTTTTCTGCCTGTCAACCCCGGCAATAAAATCCCTGCCGGAAAAAGTAGCAGAATATTCAACAGATTCTCTTGCAGTAAACCATCTCCCGTAGTACTTCCCAGTCTGCCACATGTACCAATCCCCAGGATTTCATTCCATGACCAGAATATCTCTAGCTGATACTGCCTGATCCCCGGAATCCTCGTAAAAACAGTAGAACCAAATACAATTGCAAGAAACGTCAGAAGCAACAGTCCACAAACTGCCTGAATGATCACTATTTTATGCAGCCTTAATAATACTGCTGCCAGAAAAACAGCCATCAGGAAAACCACTGCAAAAGCAATAATTTCCCTGATCGTCCAGCTTCGATTATGTGTAATAATAATCTGATAAATGTCCACTATCTATCTCTCCCCATCTCATGAATTCTGATTTTAACTGCCTGTCAATCGGATATTCGCAGTTTATCAGAAGGAGCTTACAATCCTCCTGATACAAGCAAGTTCCCCCCACTGCTTATCGCTTTTTGCAACCTCCGCAGAGGACTTACCTGATTCGGTTATATTTTCATTTACAATGAATTATACCAAAACTACCTGATTCTTACAAAGTACTTTTATCAATATCCTTCATATAAATCCCCGTATGGCATCCATCCGTTTCCATCTAACGAAACTAAATTTACCCCATTGCATTTACCACACTGAATTGGAGGAATTCCGCCGAAAGCATTCGACATTACTTTATTTTCTATTATTAATAACGTGATTTTGTTATTAATAACGGAGTATCTTTTTTATTCCCCATCTCCATTGACGTCCCCTCCCAATTCTGATAATATAAAAATGTTTTAAGTAACCTGATTTTAACATTTAATGTGATTAACAGCAACATTGGAGAATTAAATATGAAAAAAATATCTTACCAAAAGATGGCTGATACTATTATTGCCAAAAGAAAAGAAAAAAAACTTACACAGGCTCAGCTTGCAGATATGACAGGTATCCACAGAGCCATGGTCAGCAGATTAGAGGGGCTGGATTATATTCCTTCCATTGATCAGCTTCAGGCGATTGCAGAAGCACTTGGATTCGAAGTGACCGACTTATTTGTAGAAGATAAACCAGCACCTGATAAGAAATACAACATCGCTGTTGCAGGTACCGGTTACGTAGGCCTGTCTATCGCGACCCTTCTTTCCCAGCACAACCACGTTACAGCAGTCGACATCATCCCGGAGAAGATTGAACTTATCAACAATAGAAAATCACCGATCAAAGACGATTATATCGAGAAATATCTGGCTGAAAAAGATCTTGATCTTACAGCTACACTGGACGGAGAAGAAGCGTATAAAAATGCAGACTTCGTAGTGATCGCAGCTCCGACCAACTACGACAGCAAGAAAAACTTCTTCGACTGCTCCGCTGTAGAGTCAGTAATTGAACTTGTATTAAAGGTAAATCCAAATGCAACAATGGTCATCAAGTCCACCATCCCTGTTGGATATACTATATCTGCAAGAGCAAAATACCATACCAAAAACATTATCTTCAGTCCGGAATTCCTGCGCGAATCAAAAGCACTCTACGATAATCTCTATCCATCAAGGATCATCGTATCCTGTGATGAAGAGACAAGAGAAAAAGCTGAGATCTTCGCCAAGCTCCTTCAGCAGGGTGCGATCAAAGAAAACATCGACACCTTATTCATGGGATTCACAGAGGCTGAGGCTGTAAAACTCTTTGCAAATACATATCTTGCACTTCGTGTATCCTACTTTAATGAGCTGGATACCTACGCAGAAACAAAGGGACTTGACACACAGGAGATCATCAACGGCGTATGCCTGGATCCACGTATCGGAACTCATTACAACAATCCAAGCTTTGGATATGGCGGATATTGCCTGCCAAAAGATACAAAACAGCTTCTGGCAAACTTCAACGATGTGCCCCAGAATATGATCTCTGCCATCGTAGAAAGTAACAGAACAAGAAAAGACTACATCGCAGATAAGGTTCTTGAAATGGCCGGAGCATATGAAGCAAACAGCTCCTGGGATCCAAGTAAAGAAGGTGAAAAAGTCATCGGTGTATACCGACTTACTATGAAGAGCAATTCCGATAACTTCCGCCAGTCCTCCATCCAGGGTGTCATGAAACGTATCAAGGCAAAAGGTGCAAAAGTTATTATTTACGAGCCAACTTTAAAGAACGGCGAAACATTCTACGGCTCTGAAGTAATCAATGATCTGGAGAAATTCAAAGCAAACAGTCAGGCGATCATTGCCAACAGATACAATTCCTGCCTTGATGATGTAAAGGATAAAGTTTATACAAGAGATATCTTTAAGAGAGATTAAGAAAGATTAAAAGAAAGCAAAAGAAATCTCGAGAGATCAAGAGAGATATTATGATGGAGGTTTTAATAAAATGAACCATATAAATTTGAAAAATAAAACTGTTTTTATTACAGGTTCTGCCGGCTTTATCGGCAGCAACCTTGTACTTGAACTGTTAAGGACACAGTCACCGATCCATATCATCGGTCTGGACAATGTAAATGACTATTATGATGTAAGCATCAAAGAATGGCGTTTAAAAGAAATTGAGAAATGCGTACACGAGCATAGCGATTCTACTTATATTTTCTATAAGGATGATCTGGCAAATAAAGCAATCATCGACAGGATTTTCAAAGAGCACAAGCCAGACATTGTTGTAAATTTAGGTGCACAGGCAGGTGTACGTTACTCAATCAGCAATCCGGACGCCTATATCCAGTCAAATATGATTGGATTCTACAATATACTTGAGGCCTGCCGTCATTCTTATGATAACGATGAAAAAGGCGTAGAACACCTTGTCTATGCTTCCTCCTCTTCTGTATATGGAACAAACAAAAAAGTACCTTACAGCACGGAGGACAAGGTAGACAATCCGGTATCCCTCTACGCAGCCACAAAAAAATCAAATGAATTGATGGCTCATGCATACAGCAAGCTGTATAATATCCCATCTACAGGACTTCGCTTCTTCACAGTATACGGCCCGGCAGGAAGACCGGACATGGCTTACTTTGGTTTTACCAACAAGCTTCTCAAAGGAGAGACTATTCAGATTTTCAACTACGGCAATTGCAAACGCGACTTCACATACGTTGACGATATCGTAGAGGGAGTAAAACGTATCATGCAGGGAGCTCCGGAAAAGAAAAATGGCGAAGACGGACTTCCAATCCCACCATACGCTGTATACAACATCGGAAACAGCAATCCCGAAAATCTCCTTGATTTTGTAACGATCCTTCAGGAAGAGCTCATCCGCGCCAAAGTACTTCCGGCAGACTATGACTTTGAAGCTCACAAAGAGCTTGTTGCAATGCAACCAGGCGACGTACCGGTAACATATGCCGATACAGGTGCGCTGGAAAGAGATTATGGATTCAAACCAAACACCTCCTTAAGAACCGGACTTAGACAGTTTGCTGAATGGTATAAAGAATTTTATAATGTATATTAATTTTCTTGCGATCTTTCTCCCTCCATTTCACTTTTTATTCTCAATAATACTATCATTTATGATTATATTGAAATAAAAATCTGTCAGTCATCACAGATTTTTATTTCAATATGTTTTCCAAGTGCATTCGCATATTTCTCCAGTACAACCAGCGTTGGTACCCTGCCACCGCTCTCAAACCGGGCCATATTCGATGGTTTTATCCCTGTAATATCCGCTATTTCCTGCTGCGTCATTTTCTGGCGGTGTCTCTCCTCCACTAACTGCCGGATTGTTTCCGAAGATCTGCTCAACACTTTTTCCTGGATCTTCTCTGTATATACTTCCAGTCTCTTTTCCCTGGCCTCCTTTTCTATCAGGTATTCTTTCATGTTCTCCTGCATTTGCTTATCTCCCTATTCCATCTCTGATATCTCGTTTACGAGATTTTATCACTCATGATAAGTTTTTGCAAGATATTTTATGTTTCTTTTATAGAACTTTTAGTTCTTCTTTATTCTCTTTATCGGTATTTCATGGGGTCTGACCCCGAGTATTTTTTTTCTCACTTATTGCTTATTTCGACCGTCCAATTTTCAAGAGCATATTGTTCTTTTTTCTATTATAATATATTTATTGTATCAGAACAAGTGTTTTTGTGATTTTTTATGAATTTGAGCAGACATGCTCGAATGTGCAATTCATACCATCACCTATAGAGGTAAGAGAATTCTTGCTACGGTTGTTAAAATTATGCTCTACCATTTTATTCTCACCTTTTCTATTTATTCTTCTGCTAATCTTCCCTGAATATATGTAAGCTCCATCATCTTAGCCTTGATCTCTTCTTTATTAGGAAGTCTTTCTCTTTTTCTTATCCACATACATATTAGAAACCATTATATGTACTCTTAACTCCTTCAATATTTCTGCATATTTTGTGTTGTCTTCAGACTCATTCACAAAAACATTTTTCAATGCCTTATACTGAGGTATATCTTCTTTTATAACCGCTTCCTTTTTATCTTCTTTAAGCTTATAAAAATAATTGTAATTATATACTTCATCATATATATTATATAACTCTTTGATTTGTTCATCTTTCAAAAAAGAACACCCTGCAACCATTTGCTGCCACTCGGAGGAATATCTTAAATTAACAGAACTTCTTTCACCTACTAAATATCCTTCAATACTTTTTAAATCATAATATAAAATAGATGCCGCATGTGATTTACTTTCTTTATTTCTTCTTCTTTCTTGCACTATCCATAATACATGAGCTAAAATTGAAGCCAAAAATACACCAATTATTTCTGTCATTGCATCTATCATTCCTTTATTCTGTATTTCATTTTTTTCTACTACTTTTTCAATGTTTAAATTTGAAACCTCATAAATTTTATTTATTAATCCCTGTATATCTATCTCCTCTTCCCTATTAGGGTCTATCCCCTCATTTAAACTAAACAATTTATCATAAATTTCAAATTTATTTTGTCCTTCCTTTTCAGTTATTAATTTAGATTCAAACACATCTGTTAAATAGTATATTCTGTGTTTTTCTCCTAATATATCTATATATGAAACACACAGGTAAGATTCAATCTCTACATATAAAGAGCTGTCTGAATCATTATACTGAAGAATTTTTTCCATCATCTTTTTTATCTTATTACTGTTTTTTCCTGTTATTTTTTCTTCCAAAATGCCTTCAGTATTCCCACTTTGACGACCAATTATATAATAATTAAATATTGGAATCTCTTCTTCATAAACATTATTCTTATTATCTAAATAAGAACATTTTAAAAATGTTACAATTCTACTTTCATAATTATTAAGTCTTCCATTTAAATTTGAAATCTGTATTATTGAATCATCTGTTTTTCCCGTCTTTTCATTAATTAAATTTTTTTCCACTACTTGAATATTGGGTAATGAACTATTTCTTGCCACTTCTGTTTGTATTTTTGTCATTTCATTAGCTTTTATAGCTAAAAAAATACTCGTAATAGAAATAATTATAGTAATAAGTATTTCCCATTTATTTAAAAATTTCTCCATCCTAACATCTATATCCCTTTTCTCATAATTATTGCTGATTTCTCAATTTGTCACTAATCAGATTTATTCCCATGACATAAATCTGATTAGTTTTGCACCATTGCCATTTTTGCATAATCCAGTGAATCTCCCATCGGGAATACATAAATACTTTCTATATACGTATTTTTTCTACCAAATAAAAATGCTTCCGCGAACGGTCACCGCAAGCTCATTTCTGTTTATGTTTAACGGACGGATATGATTAATCCAGTTTTTCCACATCAAGTTCCTCTCGCAAATGAGGTCAATACACCAATTAATCCAGATGAATTTTAATCTATTATATTTTTTTAACAAAACAAGGTGAAAAAATTACTGAAAGTTCACATTTTATTAATAATTCCATTAATAAGTATCAATATACATAAGGCATTCCTATGAATTCATAACCTTCACAAGAATGCCCTAAAATATCGATTCATCAAAATCCTCAATAGGTATCCTTTAGCCGACCCTCACCTATTGTTTTCGTTTTTTATCATACCATATTCAAATATTGATTACAAGAATCTATGTTAATCTCCTGTAGTTTTCCATCGACAGATTCTAATATCCTTTAATCCAATCGATAAATAATCACCCAACCACGGCTTCCAGATAACCTTAATATTCGAGTTACTTACAATTATCCGCTTTCTTTCATTTCCACTTTCCTCCCATATTTTCTGCTATATTCTGCCGTTATCAATGCTCCGCTTCCTTTCCCGGCCTGGATTATGATTAATTTATCGGACCAGCTGCTGATCAGGCGGTTTCTTCTGGGGAACGTGTATCTGGATGGTAGAGTTCCGGGTGGGTATTCTGACAGGAGCAGACCTTTTTCCTCTATACATTTCATCAGTTTGTGGTGTTCACTTGGATAACAGATGTCCAGGTCATTTCCTAATATTGCTATTGTGTAGCCACCGGCATTGAGACATGCAGTATGTGCATAGCTGTCGATTCCTTTGGCCATTCCGCTGACAACTGCAATCCGGGTCTTGGCATATTCTGACGCCAGAAATACCGTTTCCTGTTTTGCTTCCTGGCTGCATCTTCTTGCTCCTACTATTCCAACTGTCTGATCCATTTTCTTGATGTTTCCTTTATAGTATAACATTGGTGGTGCATCAGCAGGTTCTCTGGCACGTAAAGGATAACAATCGTCGTTCCAGCATAAGATAGAGATATTTTTGCTTTGGCAATCATCCATGATCCTTTTCGCTTTTTCCAATGAATGATTCCTGATGATACTTTCTCTTTGTCTTGCAGACAGTCCTGACATTTTGCTCAGGGTTTCATAGTCAGCCTGATAAATTTTTTCCGCATCTCCCAGTTCTTTTATCAGGTATCTGATTGTAACGGGCCCGATAAATGGTATCTGCGTAAGCCATATCCAGTATATCATTATTTAACCACCACCATTTTACTATTGCTTTTGTCCAGCTCCCGGCACGTCAGAACTTTTTCTATATCTTTTTGGCGGATTTTTTCTTCTCCATCCAGATCCGCACTGGTCCTGGCAAGTCTTAAGAGTTTGTGGATCACACGGGCACTATATCCATACTTTTCACTTGTCTCTCTCAGCAGCTTCAATGAGTCTTTATCCAGCACACAATATCTCTGTATGAGTTCCGTTGTCATCTGTGCATTACAATTGATCCCTTTTTCCTGCGCATATCTCTCCTGCTGTATCTTCCGGGCTTTTTCTACCTTTGTACGCAATTCTTCCGAAGAAGCCCCTGATTTCTGGTCTGCTATTGCGAAGAAATCTACAGGATGGACTTCTTTCTGTATATCTATCCGGTCCATGATAGGGCCAGAGATCTTTCCCCTGTATTTAATAATCTCATAATCCGTACACTTACATTTTGCACCTGGATAATAGCCACACGGACAGGGATTCATAGCTGTAATAAACATAAAACTGGAAGGAAACGTATGAGTACCGTTCACTCTCGAAATAGATACTTTTTTATCTTCTATCGGTTGGCGTAATGCGTCAAGAGTCCGCCTTGAAAATTCAGCAAGTTCATCCAGGAATAGTACCCCATTATGTGCCAGTGATACCTCGCCCGGCATTGCATAGGCACCGCCGCCGATCAGAGCATTCAATGATGCATTATGATGCGGGGCACGGAACGGTCTGTATTTCATCAGGGCATGTCCATTGGGAAGCAGGCCGGAAATGCTGTATATTTTTGTTACTTCCAGACATTCTTCCTCTGTCATTTCCGGAAGTATCGTTGGAATCCTCTGCGCAATCATGGTCTTTCCACATCCAGGCTCCCCGACCATCAGCATATTATGTCCTCCTGCCGCAGCCAGAACAACCGCTTCTATCAGCTCATCCTGTCCTTTAACATCTTTAAAATCCAGAACTGTCCCTGATTCTTCCGAACCTTTTTCCTTTTCACCCACATGGATTTCTCCCCCTGATGTTTTTCCTTCAAGACAGCGGATCACGCCTGTCAGATCATGAAATCCCAGAATTTCTACTCCATGCACCAGTCCTGCTTCTTTAAGATTAGCCTCCGGCACGATAATCTTCTTTATTCCTTTCTTCTGGCCGGCAATGATCATCGGCAGAATCCCTCTGCAGGCTCTTAACCTTCCATCTAATGACAGTTCTCCGATAAAGCCATATTCTTTCAGGTTCTTCACCCCTATATCTCCGTTCTGGCAGAGCACTCCAACCGCCATTGCAAGATCAAAATGCGAACCGCTTTTCTTTTTATCACTGGGTGCAAGACTGATGATCACACGCTTTTTAGGAAAAACATAACCGCTCTCATCAATCGCTGCCTGGATCCTCTCTGCAGCTTCTTTTACAGCCTGATCCCCAAGCCCGATGATCGATATCACCGGCTGTCCCTCCAGCATCTTTACTTCTATATCCACAGGATACCCATCAATCCCCTGAATTGCAAAACTTCTTACCACGGTAGCCATAATTCATCTTCCCCTATCATCTTTCTGATATGCTGTTCCTGAACTATATATTTGTGTCCTATATCTTCCACAAACTCCCTGTATTGATAAATACTGTTTCTCGGAAAGTACGCAAGTGTCTTCTTTTTCTCTGTGATCCCATCATCCGCAATCCCTATCATCGTCCGATAGCTACTCCATAAATGATCTTCCGGATAATCTGCCATCTGTGCTTTTACCGGGTTCAGATGTATGTAACGGCTTGTCTGGAGAAAATAAGCATCTTCTTTTACAAGGCAGGATTTATACCGGCTCTCAAAAACATGCCCTCTGTAACCATACTTATGGTTATAGTAAATGGCATAACACTCTGACATATATTTCATAAACTTCCCTATTTCTATATCGCCTGTTTCAAGCAACAGATGGACATGGTTTGTCATCAGACAATACGCATGCAGCCAGCAGTTATATTTACTCAATGATGTCTTTATTATCTGCAGCAGTACCTGATGGTCCATCTCATCTTCAAATATTGGTTTTCTCCTCACCCCTCTGTGCATGATATGGTAAATTGCCCCCGGATACCAGTCCCTTAATTTTCTTGCGATCTTTCTCCCTCCATTTTGCTTTGATATTTTTAATAATAGTATCATCTATGATTATCCCGAATAAAAATCTGTCAGTCATCACAGATTTTTATTTCAATATGTTTTCCAAGTGCATTCGCATATTTCTCCAGTACAACCAGCGTTGGTACCCTGCCACCGCTCTCAAACCGGGCCATATTCGACGGTTTTATCCCTGTAATATCCGCTATTTCCTGTTGCGTCATTTTCTGGCGGTGTCTCTCCTCCACTAACTGCCGGATTGTTTCCGAAGATCTGCTCAACACCTTTTCCTGAATCTTTTCTGTATATACTTCCAGTCTCTTTTCCCTGGCTTCCTTTTCTGTCAGGTATTCTTTCATGTTCTCCTGCATTTGCTTATCTCCCTATCCCATCTCTGATATCTTATTTACGAGATTTTATCACTCATGATAAGTTTTTGCAAGATATTTTATGCTTCTTTTATAGAACTTTTAGTTCTGTTTTATTTTCTTTATCGGTATTTCATGGGGTCTGACCCCGAGAGTTTGGAGTTTTTTCTTTATCCATCTGGATTTCCTTGCCGCCGCTACCAATGAGAACTGCATCAATTCCTTCTGCATCTCGAATCCCTTGTAGATAAGCTAAAGGAAGTTCAGAAGCAAGAACCACTTTCTTTCCTTCGATATCTCTAAGGTCAACCGGGTTCTTATCGTTTTCTACAATAATTATTCTCATACGCCCATCATTCTCGCTGCCTTAAGAATACCGTGTGCCGAACTGTTGCATTTGATTTCATTCCGCATGACCATCTCGATTGCCTCAGTCATCGGAACAACCAGAACATCCAGTTCCTCGGTCGCATCCAGCTTCTGCTCTGCTACCTTGCGACAGTTCTTTGCATAGTAGATGTGCATCCGATTGGTCAGTTTTGAGGAACTTTCCACGGTGTCACCGAAATACATCCACTCATCGGAGACAAAACCTGTCTCCTCTAAAAGTTCCCGCTTGGCAACCTCCAAACCGTCATGCTCTTCCGGCTCGAACATACCCGCCGGGATCTCAATTAGTTCTTCATTGGCGGCATACTTGTATTCTTTCTTGAGGATCAGCTCTCCATTCTCCGTAACTGCCACAATCGCAGCAGCGTCAGAAATGGTCACGGCATAGAAATCATCAATGGTCATTCCGTTGGGAAGTTCCACTGTATCTTTCCGCACCGAGATCCAGCGATTATCTATTAGTTTCTCTGAATTCTTTACTTTCCACATCACGCTTACCCTCTCTGTCAGCCTGTTCTCAGCCTCTCACATCCAGGAAGGTTGCCTGTCCATGGATCGTCAACGCATCGGAACTTGCCGGGACGAAAATGCAGTCACCCTTATAGAATTGCAGCATCTCCGAACCAAAGCTGATATTACCACAGCCGTTTATACAAAGCAGGACGCGAAAGCCCAGGTCATCTGCCTGATAATGTACGGTCTGCCGTCTTTCCGTGTTCACCAGCATACGGTGAACCTCAAAATATTTGCAGCGGGTCAGCAGTTCGCTGGCAACTCCCTGCCGATATTTGAGAACACGCATAGGCTGTTTTGGCTCAGCCGAACTGGTCAGCTTTGCGACCTTCATTGCCTTGTCCACATGCAGGGGTCTTTTCTTGCCGTCCTTGCCCACACGGTCATAGTCATAAAGGCGGTATGTCAGGTTGCTGTTTTCTTGAATCTCGGCAATCAGACATCCTGCTCCGATAGCATGAATCGTGCCAGACTGGATGAAGAACAGGTCGTCCCGTTTCACCGGAACAGTCTGAAGGTATTTACCCAGTGTTCCGTTCTCAATGGACTCCCGGATTTCTTCTTCCGTACAATCCTGATGCAGTCCATACACTAGCTTTGCGTCCCGACTGGCATCCAGCACATACCACATCTCTGTTTTGCCAAGCTGACCGTTTTCGTACTCCTTGGCGTAGCCATCACCAGGATGCACTTGAACAGACAGATCACGCTTGGCATCAATAAACTTTATCAAGATAGGCAGTTCAGTCTCACCCTCATGGCGAGTGCCAAGGAACTCAGGATGAGATGCAATCACATCCACCAGACTCTGCCCCACGAACTCTCCGCTTGCCACGGTGCTGGGACCGTCAGGATGCGTACTGCACTCCCATGTCTCCGCCAGCGGATTCATATCAATATTCTTTTCAAACTCTGTATTTAATCTTTGACCACCCCATAGGTAGTCCTTTCCAGAGGGTCTCAGCAAAAATGGATGAATATTCCTGTTCACCTTTGCCCTCGCTTTCTGTGCCAATGCACGATAAATCTTAAACTGCTATGCTCCTTACGCTCCGCACAGCAAAGTGTTATTTCTTACAGTTCCAGCTCGAACTTCTGCTTATCAGATACACTGATTGCTTTGCCCAGCTGAACCTCGATCAGCTTCAGTTCAGTATCTGCAAAGATGGTGTGACGGCATCCGGCAGACATAGTAATCACATCGCCAGCCTTCACGCTCTGCACCATACCGTCCACAAAAGTTCTGCCTGTGCCATCCAGCACAACCCAAACCTCATCACGGTTCTTGTGGCTGTGGTAATTCATGGAGTGACCCGGATTCAGAGTTACCTTGATGGTCATGGACTTCTCTTCTACATCCATAACCTTGTAGCTGCCCCAAGACTTCTCGGCAAACATGATCTGCTGCTCGAACTTATCCACGAAGGGCTTGATATAAGAACTCTGCTCCTTATCGGAAACCAGAATACCTTCCGGACTGGCAGAGATCACAACATCGTGCAGACCCATAGCAAGGACGGGTACATCCATCTCATTGACGATATGGACATTGCTACACTCCTCGTTCAGAGTGCCCTTGCCGATAATGGATTCAGACATCGCCTCGGTCAGAGTATTCCAAGTTCCGAGATCCTTCCACTCGCCAGCAAAACGCTGTACCTGAATCTTATCTTCCTTCTCAACGACAGCATAGTCGAAGGAAATCTTCGGCTGTTCGCCGTAGGTATTAAAGAGGTCGGCATAATCGGTGTAGCTGATGAGTTCATGGGACTTCTCAATCAAATAACGGAGCTTGAATGCAAACACACCGCCGTTCCAGAGTGCGCCTTGAGAAATATACTCCTCGGCAACCTCAACAGAAGGCTTTTCCTTGAAGGTTTTGACATCAGCTGTGAAGTCCTTGCTCATAGGAATGATGTATCCGTACTTCTCGGAAGGATATGTCGGCTCAATACCCATAAGAACGAGGTTTGCTTCACCCTTTTCCGCCTGATCAGACAGAGACTTTAGTGCCTCAAAATAGTCATCGTTCACATAAGGGTCAACAGGGCACACCACAACCGGCTCGTCCATACCCACATGCATAACATCCTTCAGATAGGCTGCTGCCAGAGCGATTGCCGGGAAGGTGTCACGGCGGCAAGGCTCCACAGAGATACCCACATCAGAGCCAAGCTGATTATGGATAGCAGAAACCTGTGTCTTAGATGTTGCGATGGTCACGGTAGCATCGGCATCAACCTTCTTAATCTGACGGTACATTCTCTGCACCATAGATTCGTAAGTGCCGTCTTCCTTCTTGAAAATCTTAATAAACTGCTTAGAGCGGATATCATTAGAAAGCGGCCACAGGCGCTTGCCGGAACCGCCGGATAACAAAATCAGATTCATATTGTCTTTCTCCTTCTGCCTCTCCTACTCTAAAGCAACATAACCATTTGCTTGGTAATAGCGGAAGTCTCTTAATCAAAATGGACTGCTGCATATATCATCTACATACAGCAGCCCATCGTATCGCTTTTTTCTGTGTACTCAACTTCTCTGTGAAGCTGATTACAGCCTTTTTATCTTTCTGCTCTCATCGGATTGTTCAGGAAGTCCTCATAACTTAATCTGATTCCATCTTCGAGTTCAGTCTTGTAAGTCCAGCCGAGGTTCGTTGCCTTGGAAACATCCAGCAGCTTGCGAGGAGTTCCATTCGGCTTAGTGGTATCCCACTCAATCTTTCCAGTATACCCAACCACTTTAGCAACCATCTCGGTCAGTTCCTTGATGGTCAGTTCCTTACCAGTACCGGCATTAACAGTCTCGTTACCGCTGTAATTGTTCATCAGGAACACACAGAGGTTTGCGAGGTCATCCACATACAGGAACTCACGAAGCGGAGAACCATCTCCCCAACAGGTAACACTCTCCTTGCCTTCAACCTTCGCCTCATGGAAGCGGCGGATCAGTGCCGGTAGGACATGACTATGGGTAGGATGGTAATTGTCATTCGGTCCATAAAGATTCGTAGGCATAACACTGATATAATCCGTACCATACTGACGGTTCAGAAACTCACAGTATTTCAGACCGCTGATTTTTGCAAGCGCGTAAGCCTCATTGGTCTTTTCCAGTTCAGAAGTCAGCAGACAGCTTTCCTTCATAGGCTGAGGCGCCATACGTGGATAGATACAGGAAGATCCGAGAAACTCCAGTTTCTTACATCCGTTCTGCCATGCTGAATGGATCACATTCATCTCCAGAATCATATTGTCATACATGAAATCAGCCAGCGCATTCTGATTGGCTACGATTCCTCCTACTTTAGCTGCTGCCAGAAACACATACTCCGGCTTCTCCTCTGCAAAAAAAGCTTCCACTGCATTCTGGCGGCAAAGATCCAGTTCCTTGTGGGTTCGGGTGATAATATTGCTGTATCCTTGGCGATTCAGCTCACGTACAATCGCAGACCCCACCATGCCACGATGACCGGCAACATATATTTTTGCATCTTTCTCCATCATCGGTTATCTCGCCTCCTTCATGGCCTTTTCACACTTCGCAAGCTCCCTGTCATGCTTCGCCATGATCTCGACCAGCTGCTCGTAACTGGTCTTCTGCGGATTCCATCCAAGGACCGTCCTTGCCTTGGTCGGATCACCCCAGAGATTGTCCACATCCGTTGGTCGGAACCATGCCGGATTCACACAAACCAGCATTTTACCTGTAACTGCGTCAAGGCCTTTCTCGTCAAGCCCTGTACCTTCCCAGCGAATGGTAATCCCATTTGCTGCAAATGCCTTCTCTGTAAAATCACGAACCGTATGCTGCACACCGGTGGCAATTACAAAATCCTCCGGCTCATCCTGCTGCATCATCAGCCACATACATTCCACATAATCCTTCGCATATCCCCAGTCACGCAGAGAATCCATATTGCCCAGTTCCAGATGGTCCTGCAGCCCCTCCGCAATACGACCTGCTGCCAGTGTAATCTTACGAGTCACAAAATTCTCTCCCCGCCGTTCTGATTCATGATTAAAGAGGATACCATTCACAGCAAACATTCCATAGGCCTCACGATACTCTTTTGTAATCCAGAACCCGTACTGTTTTGCAACTGCATAAGGACTGTATGGATGGAAAGGAGTCGTTTCACGCTGTGGAACCTCCTCCACTTTTCCATATAATTCAGAAGTAGATGCCTGATAGACTCTTGTCTTTTTGGTAAGCCCCAGAATACGCACTGCTTCCAGAACCCTGAGCACGCCAAGCGCATCCACATCCCCGGAATACTCCGGTACGTCAAAAGAAACCTGCACATGGCTCTGCGCCGCCAGATTGTAGATCTCATCCGGCTGAACAAGAGAAATAATACGAATCAACGAAGAACTGTCACTCAAATCCCCATCATGCAGGGTAATCTTATCTTTCAAATGGTCAATACGTGCAGTATTAGAAATGGATGCCCGACGAACGACGCCGTGCACTTCATATTCTTTTTCAAGCAGAAACTCCGCCAGATAGGAGCCGTCCTGCCCTGTAATACCGGTAATCAATGCTTTCTTCATAGTGCTTTATCCTCCCGTTTCAGCCATAATAAAATTTTTATTGTGCTTCCTTATTAATACGAATTAGGCGGTCTGTATTGTTGCGTTGATATAGTTTGTCCAGAGTTCTGTATACTCTCTTTTCAATATTACTTAAAACTGTACAGCCAACCTCATTATAATACGCTTGTATATCCTGACTCTTTTGTCCGTCATGAACTCTGAATCCACCTATTATTGTTTGGACTGTGTAAAGTTCCGTAATATCTGCAAACATTTTCCACAGTTGAAAGTCTCCAGCTAGTTTATATTTTTTAATTTTATTAGAATCAACTGATTTCCATAATGATGCCGACCAAAACGTTGATTCTTGCTGTATAAATCTGAAGCATCGACCATCATACATCCCCTTTTTTATCCATTCTCTATTATATAGATACCTCTCCCCCACAGAATAAACAATATCATTCTCACTTTGCCATGTTGGGATAGCTGTACACCAGTTAACTCTATCAGAAATCACATGATTCATGACTTGAAATGCCCAAGGCCGGTAAGTATCATCTGCATTGAGCCATGCAAATATTTCACCCGTTGCTTGACGAAACCCTTTACATATCGCATCATACATTCCATTATCCTTTTCAGAAACAATAACTACAGGGTACTTATCCTGATATTTTTTGACAATCTCAAGCGTAGCATCCGTAGATCCTCCATCCATGATAATATGTTCATAGTTTTTATAATTTTGACGCATAATTGATTTTATATTTTTCTCGATATACTGTTCACCATTATAGACAGGTGTTACTATACTTATTTTCTTTTCCATACTTTTCCCCATCTTTTTAATATCTACTTGATTTTCTTACTACAACTTCCAATGTAATTTACAAATTTGAAGTATTTTATTAACCAAAAATTTTTGAGCCTGATTCTTTTGAAAAATAATACATGCCAAAAGCACAATCACAATTTCAGCCACACAGCCTTTTACAAAAATTTCAACAAGGATATAATCCATCTGAATAAACGAACAAACAAACTTTACTCCCCAATAAATCCCAACAAACGCCACTACATACAACACATTTGTTATCCAATATTTATAATAAGATTTTCTTGTAGTTTGAAAACATTGAAAATAAACAACCCAACTTCTTCCAATCCAAAATATGATCTGACTAATCACAGTACCAACCAAAACACCCGAAATACCTATCAATTGAACTAAAACAATTGATGTTACAATATTTACAATGGCTCCTGCAAAGTTCACTTTTTTTTCTTGTCTAAACAAACCTGCGCCCGTTATATAATCATATGTGCCACTATGAACTAAATCCATATAAAGCTCTACAGAAAGCAAAAGCACTATTATTCTCGACAAACGTATATCCGGTCCAATCCACCATCCCATAAAATCATCTACAAGGATATAATACGGAATGATGATACAAAGAGCAATCAGATATCTTATGTGCGAATATATCCGAAATGACTCCTCTTTTTTCGCTTTTGATGCGTCAGTCAAAAAGTTGCCTATGATAGGAACCATTGAATCTAAAACGCTTCTCGTTAATATTTTTAAATTAGAAATAATTGTTGTATAGTTTACCAAATATCCCACACTTACTGTACTGACAAAGGTCGAAATGACCAGATTATCCGTTGATGAATATATATACGAAGCAATCTTACCAGCAAATACATTTTTTACATTGGAAAATATACTTTTAAAAATATCTTTATTAAATCTGCTAAAATGTAAAAACGGATATTCCTTTGCACAATATAGATGAACATAAATATTTGACACACAAACCTGAATAATATTTAAAATCAAATAAACCACATAGTTTTTAAACCGAACCAGCGTCAAACACTGCAGTATATTAAAAATAATATACATCACTAAATCTATATTTTTTGAAATATAAGCTTTTTGATCCGCATACAAAAGAACCCTTTTATATGCGAGAAAATAGGAGCATGCGGAAGAGGATGCCTGAAGAATAAAATATATGTAAATCTCTGTAGATATCTCTACCCCTTTTAGGACATATTTCAGTGCAGGCAACAAAACAACTGCCGCTGCTATGATAAAACATCCAATAAAAACATATACCACACGGAAAACATTCATGATATCATTAATGGTTTCTTTATCGTCTTCTTGAAGTGGTTTATATAAACTGAAAGCCACCGCAGTCTGAAATCCCAGATCTGTCAATGATAAAGCGCTTAATATTGATGAAAAAGTATTGCTGATTCCGAGTACTTCAACACCAATATACTTTATAAACAAGCTGCGGGTAAAAAATGTAAAAATGATTTTTACAACTTGGCTTGTTAATCCGGATATACCGTTTTTCAGTATTACACTTTTGTTCATATTAGACTTCTCTTCTCCTGATTTCACTTAGCCAAAGAATTCTTCTTTCGTCTTCCACCCAGCTTTTTTCCGCAAATAACTGCGTCTCTTTTGACGAATTTTTTTGGGGATAAATCTCCAGAAATGCTCATGCATAAATTTCTTTCTTGTGTCTTGTTCCAACCAGCCTTTTACTCTCTGGATTGCTTCTTCATCTCTGACAGGCATTTTCTCAAGAATCTTCAATCGCTCCTTACGGTTAGCTCTTGCATCTGAACTTATTCCATTTATATCATAAATAGCAATCGCCATAGGAAGATACACAAACTTCTTTCCCTCATGATACATCTGTAAATAGAAACGATAATCGCTGCATATTCGATATTGCAGAGAAAATGGAAACAAGTTAAGTAATTTTCTTCGTGTAAATGAGCTTTGATGACAAAAAGGCATACCCAATCGCATAGTCTCCAATGTACGAGCCTTTATATACAGATACATATCCTTATCACGACGGATCACATCTCCATAAACTATATCAGCCATCTCTAAACATTCATTTTTACTTACTAGACTTAATATCTTTCCATTGGCAAAAAAATCTCCTGCATTCATATACAGAATCCATTCTCCCTGTGCTTCCTGCCTTGCTTTATTCATAGCATCATAGATACCTTGATCCTTCTGTGAAATAATCCTAAAGGGAATTTCTTTCTCAGCAAATGCTTGTACAAAGGATTCTGCAATTTTCACAGTTTGATCACTTGACGCCCCATCTTGGATTATATACTGGATGTATATTAAAAAAGTGGACAAGAGGAGTATAATAGTAGACAAATAAAAAGGAGTGATGGCATGTCTACCAAGAAGCAAAACAAATACACCCCTGAATTCAAGCAAACAATCGTAAATCTTTATCATTCAGGGAAAACCTACGCCCAAATCAAATCAGAATACGGAGTATCTTCCAACGCTCTGACGAACTGGATTCGTCAGTATTCTGAAGTTAAGCTTGATGACAATACCGTTGTGACTGCTCAACAGATTAAAGAGCTCCAAAAACGTAATGCCCAATTGGAAGAAGAGAATCTTATATTAAAAAAAGCCATTGCAATATTCATGCCACACTCAGGCAACGATTGATCGCTGTACAGGCTTTATCTCATCAGCATTCTATTTCGATCCTCTGCCGGGTTTTGAAAGTAAATCGCAGTACATATTACAAATTTCTGAACCATAGACCTTCTGCCAGAGAAACTGAAAATACTGAGATCCGCTCTCATATCCTCGAAATTTATGCTGCTTCCGATAAGAGATTAGGTGCACACAAAATTCAAATTTGCCTTCAGCGTGATTATTGCATTCATATCAGTGTTGGTCGAGTGTACCGACTCATGAAAACTATGAACCTTCCTAAAATGAGTACTGTCAAGCCTCCTCAACCTCGATACCATTCTGCTCAGCGTATTTCCTGTGAAAACATCCTCGCTCAGAATTTTAACCAGCCCAAACCGAATCTTGTTTGGGTAAGTGATTTTACCTATCTTCGTGTTGCCGGCAGGTTTTACTATCTATGTGTAATTCTCGACCTGTTTTCCCGCAAAGTCATTGCTTATCGCGTTTCTCCAAAAATGGATCGCTTTCTCGCAATTGATACCCTTCGTGATGCTGTTGCTGCCAGAAATCCTTCTCCTGGTCTCATTTTTCATTCTGACCGTGGCTCACAGTTTACCTCTGATGATTTTCGCAGGATTCTGGATGAATTTCATTTCGTCCAGTCATTTTCTGCCAAAGGACATCCTTATGATAATGCCGTTGTCGAATGCTTCTTCAAATATCTTTAAGAAGGAAGAAACCGACAGACGTTCTTATCAATCCCTCGATCAATTGAAACAAAGTCTGTTTTCTTACATCAACGGCTTCTACAATTCTCTCAGACCGCATTCTCACAATGTCGGCTTGTCTCCCATTCGGAGAGAAAATTTATTTTTCTCCTGATTTTTACCTGTCCACTTTATTGACTATAATCCAATACTCAAAATTATCAAAATCTTGTTCCAGCACAGAACGAATTGTCCCTTCAATCTCCTTTTCTGCATTTAAACAAACTGTTATTATTGAAAACAATCTCATATTCTCCCTTTCTGATATTCGAAAAAGCTCAAATACCACATTTTTCTACCACTTTTCGACACCTCATATTTCCATCATATTTCTCTATGCTTTATCCTCATTATACAAACCTGTACTTTACTTAATAAATATACTGCCCATACCGGTAATTGTCAAGCTAGATGTCAGTAAAACTTTATATTTTTGTTGCTATATTTCCTCTTGCTTTGACCGAGGTGTTGGATAGTCAAGCAAGTATGAAATCTTATGAAGCTCTGACTTCCGGATCCTTGACAATAGCAACTGTCGTTTCCTCATAGGTTTTATCCGGATTCAGATATACTGCTTCGATGTCACTCCAGTCCCGTATCTGGCGGCCGTTCCAGCGTTCTGGATGAGAAGCTTTTGCGGCTTCATAGACCTCATGACGTTTCCGGAGGATCTCATCGCTCTTTCCCTCATGACGTTGTGCCGGTGTGACAAATTTGATCCCGCTGTGATGGTGTTCAAAGCGGTACCACTCGACAAAATGCCTGCACCAGATGCGCGCTTCTGTTACACTGCCAAATCCCTTCGACTGATAGTTGGGACGATATTTCAATGTCTTGAATATCGATTCCGAATAAGGATTGTCATTGCTCACACGAGGACGGCTGTTTGATGGTGTTATGCCCAGTGCATACAATGTTTCCAGCATGGTCGCACCTTTCATGGGCGAACCATTATCGGAATGCAGCACCAGCGGCATGGTTGTCAGCCGATTCTGTGCAATGCAGGCGCGCTTGATCAGTTCGCTTGCATGGTCTGCGGATTCCTCTTCCCAAACCTCCCAGCCGACAATGTCCCGGCTGAAAATGTCTATGATCAGATAAAGATAGTAGAAGAGACCTTTCACCGCTCCTGCGAGATATGTGATATCCCAGGTCTATACCTGATTTGGAGCTGTTGCACAATACGATGTGGGCTTGCCGTGTTTGCCCGGTTCCTGGCTTCGCCCCCTGTGGTTCTGCATTTTTTCTTCATGCAATATCCGATAGAAGGTGGATTCGGAGGCAATATACTCACCATTATCTGTCAGAACCGGTACAATCTGGCATGGAGGCATGCTGGCAAAGCGTTCCTCGTTCACTGTATCGAGGATCCGCTGCCTTTCCTCAGGGCTCAGCTTGTTTGACGGATTCGAGTGATCCGCAAAAGATCGCCGATCTTCATAGGAAGCATGTTTTTTATCAAGTACCTGCCAACGGTAATAGGTTCGTTCGGTTATGCCGAGTCTTTCGCAGGCGGCACGGAGTCTAGCGCCGTGTTCGACCGCTTCATCAATAAGCTTGATTGCTTCACTGCGATCTGAGGCGCTTATTTTTCGTCCTCGGGATCCCCCCAGATCGCATTTGCTTTTTTTGACAACACGAGCAGAGCCGCTGCTTCCGCAAGAGCTTTTTCCTTTCGCTGCAGTTCTTTTTCAAGCTTTTTGCGTTCCTTCTGGGAGTCTTTGAGTTCCCGGTTAAGTCGAGCAGCTTCCTTTGCGATCCCGCCATTTGCATTCATGCAGGCATCCTTCCAGGCTTTGATCTGCTCGATATACAGCCCTTTTTGCGGGCATATTCAGCCAGCTCAGCCTCATTAAGGCTGGCGGTTTCTACAACAATCAAAAATTTATCCTGTGTGCTCCAGTCATCCGGAGATGCATCCGTGCCAGGAGCGGCGTATCCTTCCTTTCTCGCTTTATCGCGCCAGTTGCGAAGGGTCTGTTCAGAGAGACCTTCTTCTTTAGCGATCTTTGTGATGGATTCGTTGTTTGGCGGAAGCATCCTGCGAAGCATGGCTTCCTTGAATTCTGGACTGTAGTTCATGTGTAAAGCTCCTTCCTGTGGTAGTTCTATTCTACCACAAAAACTTTTTCGCTTCACTGACATCTATCCTAACACACAGGGAAACCAACATCACTATGGTATAGTGCTGCATCTCCGTATATATAATTTTTACCTTCGAATGTACAGTGGAGATCAATTTGGGGATAGCCTATTGGAATTATTTTCCCATTATAATACTTTATTATGCGCTGTTTATCTAATCTCTTTTTTATCTTTTCTATAAACATGTGTTAGCCTTCCAACCTGTTTTTTTCTGTTTTCGTATTACATACCTCATCCTAAATCTCAAAGGAATACATGAGGTTATTAATTCTAAAATTTTACTTTTCCTTTCATATTTATTAATTAATTCTTCTTTATCTAAATAATCTTGCATACTCATTAATCCAAGATTTCTTTGTATCTCTAAGAATTCTCGTTTAAATGCATATGCATTTTTCGTAGATACACCGCCGCATTCATATATTGCAAAAGGAAAATCTATATACTGGAAATTACAATTTGCTAAATATGCAGATAACATCATTTCATAGTCTGCAGCATACTTATACTTTTCATCAAAGACATGATTCTTCGCCCACGCCGTACAAACAAAAGATGATTGATGGCAAAACACCATACCAGTTCGTAATTCCACCAGTGGTTTTGCCTTTGAATATTTGTACATATTATTCTTACAGAGTACGACATCTCCATATACGACTATTGCATCCTTATTGATTCTTTTTTTAACATTCTCAAGTGTTTTATCATCCAGGAAGCAGTCACCCGCATTCATAAACATAATCCATTTGTTATGCGCTAACTTTATAGCCTTATTCATCGCATTATATATACCGCTGTCTTTTTCACTTAATATATAATACAAAACTCCTTTTTTTTGAAAACTGCTCTCATATTTTTTTGCTATAGTAACCGTATTATCACTAGATTTCCCATCAATGATGAAATATTCATAGTCCGTATTTGTTTGACTATAAACAGATTCAATCGTTTTTGAAAGAACTTGATCAGCATTAAATGTTATTGTCACGATTGTAAACATCTCGTAATACCCCCATAAAGCTATTCCCAATGAGGGTAAACACTCATTATGTAGGGAATATGACTATATATTGACTATGTAATTCAAATATAAAAAACACTTTATTCCTATAAACCATATACTATAAGGTTCATGATGCTATATGGTTTTTGGGTTCGTTTCTTATGACTCTTAAAGATTAGGTTGCTATATTTCTCTGCAATCATCTACTCTTTTTACATACTTTGCAGGGTTTCCCGCCCAAATCTCGCCATCAGGTACATCGCAAGTTACAACAGAACCAGCACCAATCACTGACTCTCTCCCAATAGTGACTCCTTTGAGAATGATACTATGCCCTCCGATAAATGCGCGTTCTTTAATGTGTACAGGAGCAGTCCTAACATGCGTATTACCATTTAATCGATACTCTGCAATTGGCGAATGAAAATCAGTATCGTATATTTTACACCCCGCACCAATGGTAACGTCATCTTCTATTATGACAGAGTTCGCACAGCATATTGCTGTATTAGATATTCCTACTCTGTTTCCAATAATCAGTTTTCCACCTGCCAATTGAAGTATTGTCCTATTTTGGCCGCCAATTGGATCCGCGATACGGTGCGAATTAATGTATGAGTTATTGCCGATAGTCATACATCCTTGTAATTTCACTAGGGTAATGATTCCACAGGAACCAAATCCCCGTCCTATTTCTACACCTAATAATCTCATTTTTAGGTTATTGATTGGAGCGCTCAAACAGGTAAGCAATCCCCTTTTTAATCGATAGCTATTCATCACTTTGTCCTTTTTCTAGATAGCATAGTTCCCTTTTTTAACCGTAAAACTTGATTCCTGATACGTTTAAGATTATCGTAAATCCTTGTCTCAAAAAAGGCATGTCTCAGTTTCATTGATTCCGCACTTAACGGATGGGCAGAAAACGGTCTGCGGAATGCGCGCCCTTGATCTTGATCAAAAATTTGGTATAAAAACCTTTCCAAGCTATCATCTGATACATTGTTTGTGATTACCGGCTCATTGATTATTTGGAGGTATAACTCGTCATTACTGTCGATTTTCTTAACCACCTCAACAACTTCATCTAAGGAAGAATAATCACTACAATTAATAAATGCTTTTGGATTGAAATCCAAAGTTACTCTAGGATCCCCATAATAAATTGGAATCGTTCTGGCTGCAAAAGCTTCCATAAGTTTTTCCGTTGCATAGCCATCGTATACAGAGTTCTCAAATGCAATTGCGAATTTATGTTTGCTCTGAAACTCTTTTTTATCCCGAACCGCACCACCAATATTGTTGAGATATCTTCCTCCAGAACTAACCTGCTTGTACTGGCTTAGTTTTGCAAACATCTCCGTTCGCTTATCCTGTGCAAAACAATTCGAGTAAACGAAGCTACAAAAGCCCTCTTTCTTCGCCAAATCAGATACCGAAAAAGTAGCTCTACCAATTAGATCATAATACTCCTGTTTATACTGGAAAAGCTTGTACAGCGGGACACGAACATACCTATCTCCAAATTGCAAACGGTCAAAGCCAATCGCATAATCGCACTCATTAAAATCTGGTGTAATACATTCACCCGTAAAGAAAATGCGAATACAGGAATATTTTAAATGCTCATATCCAAAGCATGAATAGAAAAGATAATCCGGATTGTCCGAATAAACGATATCATATTTTTTTGAGAGAATCTCAATAAAGTCATTATTCTTTTCATCAAACCCTTTGTAAAAATCAATAAATTTGATTTTAATGCTTTTTTTCATCGCTATTTCACCATTATCAACGCCCAACGACTTTACGAATCAGTTTCAAAAGTCTACAAATCATAATAACCAAGGAATATCTCTTATCTTTTAGTGGCATCAGAATCAACTTATCCTGGGTTCGCAAAGTATTTAGATTATCAAACATTTTTGCCAAATAACCAGACTGTTCGGTGGCTGTTTTGAGTTCAATAATAGCTTCGCTTTTCTTAAGTTTTATACAGCAACTATATACAGTAAAAGATATGGTTGATAATTCTCTTTTTTGAAAAGCCCTACTATCAAATTCACTTCCAAAGATTTCTTTGCAAGTCATCTCCTGCAGCTCTCTTTCGCGGAGAGTATCCAGTAATTTTCCAGTTTTGTAACGTTTATTGACACTTCCTTCTGTGCCTAACTGGACATTATATAAGCATTTACTACACAGAGCGACCTCTGTATCGTTAGTAAGGTTTGAATAGTTAAAGTACCCGTCTTCTCCGAAAACCATTGACTCATTAAATAATACTCTAATATATTCTCTGCGATATAGCTTATTACAGGGAGACGCCATCAGCTTTTCAACTGGTGCAAACGCCTTGTATCCCGCAGTCCTTGTATAATACCCATCTCCCGGATTCGGCGTTCTAAGTAGGCGTTCACCCGCATACACATTAAATCCGAACAATACGAATGATGCATATGGGTTTTTCTCCATACACAATGTTACATCTGCTACTGCAGAAGGTTCCAAGGAATCATCACAATCTACAAAGAGAATGAATTCTCCCCTTGCATTCTTTAGTCCAACATTACGAGCCGCAGCTTGCCCCCCATTTTTTTGAGAAATATACTCGACTCGACTGTCGATTTCTGCATACTCTTGAATAATCTGAAGAGAATTGTCTGTACTACCATCATCAATTAAAATTACCTGAACATCTTTATATGATTGGTTTAGAACACTGTCAATTGCCCGACGCATTGTTCTTTCACCATTATAAATTGGAATTATCACTGAAACCATATCTTCACTCTTTCTCTAAAAATCTATGATTAGTATCCCTTTTTTGCATACGTCGAACTAACAGTTAATATGTTTCTTTATTCGTATAATTATTTTATGCAAATAGGTCACACATCACATTCACATGTTAAATAGTGATAACACTTTTTCGAAGAAATTCAAATGAATGCTCTCTATTCTTTTTCAAAATATCATTCACATCCTGATAATCAACCATATTACTTGAAAGTGAGTCAAGTTCACGGCTAATCAAACCATACTCCTCTAACGCACACTTAATCCGTGTATTGGCAATAGACCGTGGAATAAATCGAACGAAGAACTGCTTATTAAAGTTAATGGAAAAAACCGTTCCATGAAAGGAATTAGTAACCACATAATTTGCGTTTGCAAATAATCCAAGCCATTGTTCCGGTGTGACATCATGTAAATTTACAGCTCCAGGAAGATTAAACAGCCTATCATGAATATATAGCAGTTTGCATTGTTTTTCCTTCGCCAGTTTTTTTGCAAAGCGGATTAATTCCTTGTCTTCACTCATCAGATACATTATGACATACGGCTCTTTGGGCACTAAGGTGTCATCAGAAAGCCCCATCCACTCTTCTTTATTGAGCAACAGCGTTGGATCAACGACGTATTCCGCTTCTCGACCTGTCAGTTGTCTGACAATATCCACTGCACTTTTCTCCCGAACTGAGATTTCGGAGAATCCAGAAATCCATGTTTTGTACTGCTCTATAAATTGCTCAGGTAGCTTTTGATATCCAATGCTTGCCGCATAGGATGTCTTTTTCTGAGAATCATTCAAGAACGGCAGAAAATAGGAATCGTCCCCACTGGTACAGGCAATATTCCATACCTGATCGCTTCCGGATACAATTCTGTCATACTTTGAACAAACTTCTCTCAACTCATCTTGTGTGGTGCAAACTTCCGACATCTGCATTTTCTGACAAAAACCTTCAAATGTTTTGCGTGAGTAAGTCATATATGCATTTTGGAAAATCACAGAATACAGTTCTCTGACATGTAAGATATCGCGAAGTTTTTTTCGTTGAAATCGCTTTTCATTAAACTGCGCACGATAATCAATAATATCCGCTTCTACCCCCATACTTCTCAAAGCAGTCTGAAGAGCATAAGTTTGAAATACAGCTCCGTAATTTAACGCTCTATGAAATGTCAAGATTCCAATTCTCTTTTTTTCCATGATATTAACTCATCACCTCCTCAATCAAGTCACAGAAGTTTGAATAATAGTGAAATTTATCATATTTCAAGGCAATACTCCTTGCGTTTTCCTTCTTTTCCTGATACAAATCTTTATCTTGCATCAGGGTTTCCATTGCTTCTTGCAAATGCTCAGTAAGACGCTCGTCACAATCAATCAACAGACAACCCGCCTCATCTGCGTATTCCGGAATCCCACCCTGCTTTGTTGCAATGACAGGTAAACCACAAGCTAGAGCCTCAATTGTAACATTTCCAGCTGCCTCCTGCCACTTCGACGGGACCAGAGAAATATCACAAGAAGCATAGTAATTCGGCAGATCCTCCTGGGAAACATAGCCAGTGAAAATCACGCGTCTGCCAAGTTTTTCCGACTGCTTTTCCAATTGTTGAACATATGCGTTCTTCTTACCATCCTTATAGGCACTGCTTCCAATGACTAACATATAAGAGTTTTTGTCCGGCAGTTGAGAAAACGCATCAATTGCCTCTTTAACACCTTTTACCTCATCAAGGCGACCGCAGTACACAAACACGATATCCCTTTCTTCAATCTCATGCACTTCACGGAATTCGTTTCTAAATTCTGCACGACCGGAGGCATCAAAGTGTGCCACATCAATCGTATTTTTCAGGATATGGATTTTTGATGATTGCGCTGGATCTATTTGCGCGACACGTTTTCTGCAATAATCGCTGATAACGAAAATCCCTTTGCAGGCACTGACAATATTTTTCCCATTATCGGTTCCAGTGTGAAGCCCATCAATGTGCATATGCAAAATCAAAGGAATATTGAGTGCGTTCTTCAGTTGCAGCGTCTGAAAATAATTCCCTTCAATCACGACAACATCCGGCCGATCCTCTTTCATTTTTTGTACACACCAGCGGATAAAATTCGTCTTAATATATGTTTTACCAAATGTCAATTTACGCATAATCCTGTATGGAAGTCCGCATAGAAAATCCACTTTGCTATTATGGTAATACCTAAATACAGATGCTTGATATTGATAGGATTTTTCTTCCGCTTCGGATTCATAGGCACTATAAACAAAGAACTGATGTTTTTTCTTCACTTCATTAACATCCAGAAGATGTGTTAACATGGTTTGAGTCGCACCGCCGCATGTCGCTGGAATCGGCCTCGTATTTGCTGTTACAAGCGCAATCTTCATATTGATCTCCTCTATTGCTATTATTTCTACACTGATGTGGCGAACAAATTCCCCAAAGTACGCACAATAGTAAAAACTGTATTTGCGTGTTTAGTACATTACTTCCCATTGAAACAGCGAAAAATGCTATAATGGAAACTTCATATGCTAAAAGGAATTCACTTTCCATCTTCTTTAGCTGAAAAATACTTTGAATCAAGCAAAACCAAAAAGCTAGATATAGCAAAAATCCTATGAGCCCGTAATTGCACAGAACCATTAAAAAATCGTTGTGTGTTCCAATATTGATAACACTATTAATCCAATTATAACCATGCCCAAAAAGTTGTCCCCAAATATCTGACCTTAAAAACTCGTTCCATGCGGATGCATAAATATCGCTTCTGCCATTACCTCCACTGTCTAACTCAGACCAAGTATTTTCAAAAACTTCTCTGATTTGTATATTAGTTTGCGTTTGGAAAATGGTAGTAAGCACGGTAATCAGAAGCGCAGCAATGCACAGTCTAACTACAATATTTGAAATAGATATTTTTTTCACATTCAGGCTCTTAACTGCGAAGATACCCCATATAATTGCTAATGCCAGTAAGCAGGTTCCTTTTTTTGAAATCAAAATTGTTGCTGTAGCCGCAAATAAGCCAATCAACTGCCACTTTATCTTTGGAATCAAGAAAACAAATGGCAATGCACATAATACATAGTATATCGAATTAAAACTCGCTACGCTGATAATTGTATGTGCACTTAGTGTTCCATATATATATACTACCGAAAGGATAACAGATGTTCCAAATAATATTGGGGCAACAGCTATGATGTCCATCGAGTAAAAATCCATATTATAAATAATCAGCAAAATAAAGTACCACATAACTGAGCAGGATATCCATGAAGCAAGATTTCCATTTTGATTAATTCCCAATATAAACATATAGAACATTAGAAGCGCTCCAGACTTCAAAATATTATTATATGCTAGCATTCTTCCGCTTATCACACAAATAATGCCAATCAGTGTAACCATAATCAGCAATTGTGCTCTGCGTGCACCAATGCCAAAGACATCAATATTTATTCCAAATGATGATGTTGTTGTAGCTATGTACATATAACAAATAGCGATAACCAGAAAATATCCTATTGTTTTCTTCTTACTTCTCATACGCCTTCCCTATACTCTGGTGGATAGAATCAACACGTCCCAGATTCCTTTAACCCTTATTTTGCAGCAATGCTTGATATATATCCAAATACTTCTGAATATTTTTTTCCTTTGAGAACAGCATTTCTGCTCGTGTACGAGCTACTCTCCCAAAGGTTTCCTTAGCATGTTCCTTTATATCCAAAATCTTCTCAAAATAATTCCTCGCATTATTTTCATCAATCAAAAATCCGCAACTTCCATCGCTTCCTACTAATTCCGGTGTTGCAGTTCCATTATAGGCAACAACAGGCGTTCCACACGCCATCGCTTCCGCAGTAGTTTTTCCAAACGTTTCCTGAATCGTAGGATTCACAAAAACATCTGCCATGGCATAGAGTTTTGCAAGAAGGTCTACTTCCTTAATTGTTCCAAGGTATTTGATTTTGGGATGTTTATTTGTCACCTCGGAATCATCACCAACCAGCACAATCTGGCAATCATCAGGCAATAGATCTGCCAAATCATGGAATAGATTGATGCCCTTCTGTGGAATCCAACTCATAGCAATTCCGAGAATCACAAACTTATTCTCCATCCCCATTGATTTCTTGAGTTCTCTACAATCTCGGGGGTGAAAGCGTTCCAAATCAATCCAGTTATAGATACACTGAATTATCAGAGAATCCTTCAATATTGACTTGGATGCATCATCCGTTACCCACTGTGAAACGCCAACTACCGCTAACCTTCTAATGGTACTGAATAGTTTCTTCTTATCTGCCAGCATTTCTGTTGTTTTATCCAAGAACAGGCTTGGATTTCCTGCTTTCAGCGCTGGACAGTTCCCACAATGGGCTTCCCAACGATCACAATTACATTCTATATAGTACACACATTTCCCTGTATAGAACCAACTATCGTGCAGAGTCAGCACCGTTGCTATATCTTTTTCTGCAATGTATTTCAGCAACATAGGGAGGTTAATGTAATTACTATGAAGGTTTCGCAGATGGATCACATCAGGCTTTACCTCTGATATATAATCCAATAAGCCTTTGGTTGCAAAGCGGGAGAAATACCCCTGTTTTCCGGTGATTCTGGAAAGCAATGCATGAAACTTCCAATCCAGTTTATTGCCAATTTTGTACCCATTTTCAGGCAACGAAGCAAGATCCGGGCACGCTACAAAGGACTCGATTCCTTTGCTTTGCATTGCCTCATGTAATTCTTTTGTTGTTCGTCCTGTACTGAACTTCTCATATACCGCATTGATTTGCAAAACCTTCATATATCTCAAACCTCTTAATTCCTATGTAAAATGATCCTTGGTTTATCCATAACTACAGTGGCATCGTCTGGAACATCAATCGTTACAACGCACCCTGCACCAATTTTCACATTATTACCAATCTTCACAGGCCCTATGATTTTTGCGCCTGCCCCAATTAACACATTATCCCCAATTACTGGAGATCCACCATTGCCACCACCAATTGTAACCTGATGATATAACTGGCACTGCTTTCCAATGATAGCGTCATTGCTAACAATAATTCCGTTCAATCCGTGAGGAAGATATGGGCGTTCAGCAAACTTCGCAGAGCTAAACCCAATATGCGTTCCCAAAGATGCATTGTGGAATGCGTCCATCTTCTTAATCAGGTACAAATAGTAGTACGCTTTTACCCCCCCCCGATGGGAAGTAACATATTCGCGCATTTTCCAGTATTTATCATAATCAAAATGGGAGACTTTTTTCCATATCCATGCTGTAATACCACCGTAACTTGCTGCCATTATTCTATCCTCACTTAACCAATTATCCGCCCAACCAAATGCGGAGCTATACGAAAACAAGTAAACATCAATTTATCTTTCATCCCAATAGTTTTGGCTTGCATCGTGGAATGATAATATTTCTTATACAGTGTCCAAAGCTGCTTTCGATCCCCACAATTATTTCCGTGTGTATAAGAAGCAGCCAAACTCAACATCAGCACAAGGCAGAAGCGATCATAGCTTCCATCAAGCAATTCCTGATTATTTCGCTCTCGGAAATACCGGATTCTATCCTCGTAAATTCCGATAAAAGCTGTACTCTTATCCTTCTTATCATTTCGCATCACACTATTTTCTGACATATAGTAGTAGTATAGTGTTTCATCCAATACCGCAAGCCTATGTGCCCGATCCACAAAGATGTAATAGGAAGCATCATCTTCATAAATAATTCCTTCTTGGAAATGGAATAAATCAAAAATATATCTTTTATAGATTTTCCCCCAAATAGTAACCTTGTATAAGCGCTCATTAAGTGCCTGCCCTTTAGTGATCTCGCTCACATCCGATTCCCTGAACTCGATTTTCTCAGGCCGGAAATCTGACCTATCTGTACTTTGCAAATTGCACTGTACAATATCATAATTTCCTTGCTTTGCTGCTGAATAAAGATTTTTTAAATAGTCAGGAGACACAAAATCATCACTGTCGACAAAGACTATATAATCGCCTTTAGCAATATCAAGTCCTGTGTTTCTGGCAGCACTAGCTCCACCATTGATGCGATCATGCACTATTATTCGTTGATCTAATGTTGCCATTTCCTGACAAAGAGCAAGTGAATTATCCTTTGATCCATCATTAATCAGAATCAGTTCAAAATGTGAATACGACTGTTCTTGAATACTTGCTACACATTTCCTTATATATTTTTCAGCATTGTACACAGGCACAATTACACTAATTAAATCTTTCATACTGATTCTCCACTATGATTTTAACGAAGTAACTGTTGTTTCCTTTCAAGAATCTTTTTACACAGCATTTCACCATCAAATTTTTCTTTAGCAAACCTGGCTGCATTCTGCCCCATTGCTTTATAGTGTATCTCTCTAATCATCTTCATCTTTTCAGCAAGATCGGAAGCGTTTTTTACCTCAACAGTTAATGCTGTCTGACCTTCATCAATCGTGTCAATGGGACCTGGAATATTACTGACAATGGCAGGAGTACCAACAGCCCCTGCCTCAATCACAACATTGCCGAATCCCTCTCTGTAACTAGGAAGAACAAGCACATCAAGAGCTGCATAATATCTTTCAATGTCAGAAACCACATCATGGAATTGGACATTAGGACATTCCCTTGCCCATTCCAACAAACCTGAATCTAACGTTTGCTCCCCTTCCATATTTCCAATCAAGAAAAGCTTTGCATCAGTATTCAAAGAGAAATATGCTTTTAACAGTTCATTAATTCCCTTATCTCTCGTGATTCTTCCAACGAATCCGTAGACAAAATCATTCTCGTTATAACCGAGTACTGAACGAACCTCTCTTCTCCACTGTGCGCGCTTGTTGTAATCAAATCTTGACAAGTCTACCCCGCCTGTACTTCCATTCCAGACAACTATAACCTTTTCTTTGGGAAACAACCCCTCTTTGATGCCCATCTCCATATTGGATTTACTCACACACTCAATGGAGGTAGAATTGTTACACGCAATTCTTTCTAATGTTTTCAGGACAATTCTTCCTATTCCAGAAGCACCTAAGTACCGTAAACCCATAAGATGATAATTTCGCACTTTGCAATCTGCTCTCTTAGCAGCAATGGAAGAATAGAATGCCGCATTAGGGGTGGAGTACTGTATCAAATCGAATTTTTCTTTCTTAAAAAAATGTGTAAGAGCTTTGAGTGCATATATTGAACCGACGACAGAAATTCCTCTCGGTATGTCAATCGGGTAAAAACGAATAGATTCGCCCAATTTCTCTTGTAGACTCGAATCGTTAGAACATACTACAGTCACATCAAATCCATTCGCCGCCAAATACTGTAATTGAGGAATGAAAAATGATTCAATTGTCAGAGGAATTGTTACCACATAGCATATCTTAATCATATTCTCCTCTCTTTCTCCACTCATTACTATTTTTGAACAATCAAAATCAAAAACTCAGTTCAGAAATCATATCTATCTCTTGAACATCGTTCTTGCTGTTATCAAAATACAGCCCATCTTCATTTCTTAAGTACTTCCATCTCATGCCAAGCTGTCTACATGCCTGAAAATCCTTGTTTGGGTTATCCCCCACATAAACAATCTGTTCATATGGAAGTCTCCAACGATTCTGCATGATGCGAAATGCTATATCACAAGGTTTTCTAAACTGAGGTCCACCGAGCTCATCAGTGATGATGATGTCGTCTATCAGATGAACCTCATGCATAAATCGTTGCTTTACCATGTGATAGTTCATTCAGAATCAAATAAAAATCATTTTGCACGAAAGTTTACTTTATCTTCTTTACCGGAACCCCGACATATGTTCCCGCTTCCTCAATATTTTTAATAACCACTGCCCCTGCACCAATCATGCAATCTGGACAGATAGAAATATTATTGCTGACGGTTGCTCCCGCACCTATCCATGTTCTATCTCCAACATTGACAGTCCCACACAAGTGACTGCCTACTGAAATATGTACATAATCTCCCACTTTACAATCATGATCCACGGACGAACAAGTGTTGATGATGCAGCCTTTCCCTATATGCGTTCCCGGATTGATTACAGCTCCTGCCATGACCACAGTTCCTGCACCTATCACTACATCGTCCGCAACAACTGCATCTGGATGAATGAGTGTAACAATCTTGTTCTCATCAACAGATTCCTGGATTCGTTTCCGAACGCCTGCATTTCCAATTCCAATAATTACATCAGAATCTATCGTTCCGGCTTCAGAGCTTTTTCCTATTATCGGATAACCTCCACATTCATGGATACTTTCATCATCGTCAAAAAAAACAATCTCGCTGCAGCCATTTTTTCTTGCAATATCTGCAACTACCTTTCCATGACCACTGGCACCTATAATTACTAATTTTTTCACTGTGGTGCCCTCCATGTACTGGTCACTCCAACCGGAGTACCCATAAATTCTTCCATTGTTGCGGATGTCTCAGAGCTGATTCCTTCCTGCTTAAAAAATGCCTTTCCAACAGTCTGGAAAATGATTTTCACATCTCCGAGAAATGTGACATGGTTTGCATACCAAACGTCCATAGCGAATTTATCTTCCCAAGACACAGTGTTTCTACCATGTACCTGCGCATATCCAGATAGCCCTGGTCTTACATCATGACGATGTTTTTGTTCCTCGTTGTAGCGAGGTAAATACTGAACCAGTAACGGTCTCGGTCCAATGACACTCATATCACCTTTAATAATATTGAACGCCTCTGGAAGTTCATCGAGACTGGTCTTTCTTAGAAACCGACCATAACGATTGAGTCTTATCTTATCAGGTAGTAACTTACCATTTTTATCCTTCCGATTATCCATGGTCCGAAACTTAATTAGCTTGAAAATCTTTTCATCCTTACCTGGACGGGCTTGTGTGAAGAAAGGATTTCCTCGCATAAAGATTGCTCCTAGGACAATCAGGATTATGTACAGCCAGCTAAATACAATAACTGCGGCAAGACCACAAAGTAAATCTATTGGTCTTTTGAAATATTTCTCATAAGGTCCATATGGTTTGTGGCTCATTTCTTTCCCCTTTAATTTCATCAATATCAACACAAGAACTGCACCAATCGCAGTTCCCAATGTGTTATCAAATACATCATCAAACTCTGCCAATCCGAGCTTAAGAATAAGCTGTAAAAACTCTACTGTTCCAGATAAGAGACACGCTGATATTACAGTAAAAACCAACTGCTGCTTTCTACTTCCATTCACACACAATGGAACCAACACACCAAATGGTATAAAAAATAGAATATTACAAACTATCTGTTTTCCCAGTGGTTCAATATCATCAAAGAACCTTTGGTAAGACCAAAACAATTGAAAGTTATATTCCCGGTAATCTCTCGGTTCTCTACACAAGAGAGTTGTGTATATGATGAATCCTATGTAGAGGATTAATAGAATCCCAGCTATTACTCTTTTCTTATTCAAAACAAGCTCTAATAACCTCAATAATCTTACTCTGATGCTCAACCGTCATCTTATTATCAGACGGCAAACAAACTCCTCTAGCGAAGATATCAGCACCAACATCAACAGCCGAACCTTCTATGTAAGCATTCGTCCGGCATCTCAAACTACCCTCTCGCCCAATACACTCATGCATTCTGTACATAGGCTGCATGTGCATCGGTTTCCAGATTGGACGACCTTCAGCATTAATAGAACTGATTGCTTCCAATATTTCAGTAGGGCAGGACTTTCCATGCTCACTGATATACATCGCAGTGCTATCATCACGTACCTGCTTGCACATCGCATCAGGATCTATTATTAACGCACTCAGCCAGTAATTAGGTTCAGTACCCTCGGTAATCGGATTCATCTTAACCGGAAGTCCTTTAAGACCTTCTCTGTATCTCTCGTAAATTGCCTTCTTTTGTCTGATATGTTCTTCCAGATATCCATACTGCCCGCGAACCACACCAGCAATGACATTGCTCATCCGATAGTTGTATCCAACCTCTTCATGCTGATACCAAGCGGCATTCTCGCGTGCCTGTGTGGACCATTTTCTCGCTTTGTTCGCATCCTCGATACTATTCGTCAGCAGACAACCACCAGATGAACCTGTGATAATCTTGTTGCCGTTGTAAGAAACCGCACTGTAGTCACCAAACGATCCACACTGCTTACCATCGATAGTTGCACCCATGGCTTCAGCAGCATCCTCAATAAGTAAAGCACCGTGTTTCTCACATATTTTCTTGATCTCATCCATACGACCCGGAAATCCGTAGAGCTCAGCAGAAACCACCAGTCTCACATCCGGATACAGTTCAAATGCCTTCTCCAGTGCTACCGGATCCATGTTCCAACTGTCTGCTTCCGTATCAATAAAGACAGGAATACCACCTTCATAAACCACCGGATTGAGAGTAGCGTCGAAGGTCATATCGGAGCAGAATACCCTCTTTCCTTCCAGGGTACCATGGCTAATTGCAGGCTTTCCGTAGAGTCTCTCCCCCGCCAGCTTCACACACAAATGAAGTGCAGCCGTGCAGCAGGATAGACCAACCGCATACTTCACCTCTGCCTTCTCAGCAGCGATTTTCTCAACTTCATTTATATTCTTGCCAACTGTGGACATCCAATTGGTCTCATATGCCTCAGTTACATATTTAAGTTCCTCTCCATGCATGGTCGGACTCGCCAGCCATACCTTGGACTCAAACGGTGTAAACTCACCTTTTCTTTTGAACATGATACTTTCCTGCTCCTCATATTTTGTTCGTATGTTCCACACATCTACTGTGGTTATCTTCTCAATCCACACATCTTATGTAACTTTCTTGAGCTTTTTACCGCTCTGATCGGCACATAAACATTTTATGTACTCATCAGAACTGTAAAAGTGCTGTGCTCATCCACACACCAATCTCAACTCTGCTTGTGGTCGCATCACCCGCACCACAATATCTTGTATATCCACACACCATATTCTACAAAATATTGCATACATCCACAATCCCACGCCGATAAACCAGGTCTACCACTGCCAAATCCGGTTTATCACTACCAAACCCGGTCTACCAATGTAGATCAGTAGCGTGTGGTAGAAAATCAGCGTGTGGTCAACTCTTGATACTCGAAGGTAAGTGTGAATCAGTTCGTTCGACGGAATTTTTGTATACTATATAATGAGTGTTTTGGCGTTATTAACTACTATATATAGTGGTTTCATCTTCCTGTCAGTGGACTAAACATACTATGAAATATTCCCAATCAATTTACATTGGTTCCATGATTCTACAGGAGTCGCAGATACACCATATTTTTTATATCAATTACACCTAGTATTTATGCATTCTATTCAAAGAATTTTCCCATTTCTTAACCATAGAGGACATTATAAAGCTTAAAATACTTTTTATTCTGTCCCAGACGTTTCTGTATAAAGAAAACCGGTCCTGGATCATCAATGATAATTGCTGCTGAAATTCCGATATATAAAGGAGAAAGTACCACCAGACCGCCGAAAGAAAGTACTACATCCATCGCCCTTTTTATATATTTCTCATATATTCCCGGACAGTAATCCGATTTTCCTGCTGCTTCAAGATGTCCTCTGACACCATCTGCATTCTCAGGGTCATTATCATCCTTCACGAATGTAACTTTATATCCTTCCAGTGGATTTTTTTCTTTCGGTTCGTTTGCGTATACGGAGTCTTTTTTTTCTTTCCGCCTATAATATTCAGTGCAAGAAAGCTTACTCCCAGAACACTTCCTGTTATCTTCAGAAACTTCTCTATCTTCTTTTTGTTCATACTCACTCTCCCATTATTATAAGAAGGCCACAGAAATCAGACAGCTGATTTCATTTTTACAGTCTCAGTATCCATATCTGCAGGATGATATGTCTTCACCACTTCCTGCACACGTTCTCGTATATCATCTTTATTCTTATAGGCAGCCTCCAACAGCCCCTCCAGCTGCATCAGAAACTCTTCAATATCAAATGGAATCGGGCATCCGATATGTATCAGATCATTCTTCGTCCTCTTCAGCCCTTCCTCTGCCATCAGCTTCTCTTCATACAGTTTCTCACCCGGACGGAGACCTGAATACACTACTTTCATATCTATATCCGGCTTATATCCTGACAGACGAATCAGGTTTCTTGCCAGTGTATCGATCTTTACAGGCTCTCCCATATCCAGTACAAAGATCTCACCGCCTTTTGCATAGGTACCTGCAAGAAGCACCAGACTTACAGCCTCCGGAATTGTCATGAAATAGCGGATAATATCCGGATGTGTGACTGTTACCGGACCACCTGACTCAATCTGCTTCTTAAACAGCGGGATCACTGATCCATTGCTTCCCAGTACATTTCCGAAACGTACTGCCACAAATTCTGTGTGTGTATTTCTCAAGGCCTCTCTGACTTCAGGTGCCGTGATTACTTCATCCATTCTATGTGTGAAGAGCTGAGGAATCTCATAAGCTTTTCCCTCTTTGATCTTATAGTCAAATGCCTGAATCACCATTTCGCAGAGACGCTTTGATGCACCCATAATGTTGGTTGGATTTACCGCTTTGTCCGTGCTGATCAGGACGAAACGTTTACATCCATGTGCCATGGCTGCATATGCTGTTTTGTAAGTTCCAATGGCATTGTTCTTAATCGCTTCACAGGGACTGTCTTCCATCAGCGGCACATGCTTATGTGCAGCTGCGTGATATACAATATCAGGTCTGTAGTCTGCAAAAACCTTAAAAATCTTCCTGCTGTCCCTGACAGATCCGATTATTGTATCCAGCTTCATCTGCGGATATTTCTTCTTAAGTTCCAGCTGGATATCGTAGGCATTATTCTCATAGACATCAAACAGGATCAGATGTTTGGGATTGTGGGCTGCGATCTGTCTTGCCAGCTCTGATCCAATAGAACCTACCCCTGTCACAAGTACCACCTTACCTGTGATATATTCAAACACTTCTTTCATATCCGGTCTGATCGGGTCTCTTCCAAGAAGATCTTCGATCTGCACAGGTTTCATCTTGCTGACTGTCACCTGTCCGGAATAGAGCTGGTACATTCCTGGAAGATTTAAGAGTTCACAGGAAGTCTCATTACAGATGCGAAGGATTTCTCTTTTATCTTCGGGCTGTGCACTGGGAAGAGCCACATAGATCTTGTCAATCTCAAATTTGGCTGCTGCTTCCATAATGCAGTCTCTTCCGCCAAAAACCGGGATATTGTCTATATATCTGCCCCATTTGTTGGGATTATCATCAATAAAACAGCATACCCTCTCATTTGTCTCCTTGGAGTTCTTGATATCCCTCAGGATAAGCTGGCCTGCATTTCCTGCACCGATAAGCATGACCTTCTTCTCGGAAGCTGCAGGTTCTTCCCTTCTTCCTCTTAACAGAAGAATAAAGCGATAGGCAAACCGAACTCCCAGTGTCAGAATAAACTGCAGCATAATTCCAAATACATAATAAGAAACCGGCATCCTTTGCACCATTATGCTTACAAACACAATATGGCAGATACCGGTAATTCCTGTTCCCAGGATCACGCGAATCAGTTCTGTGTAACTTGCAAATCTCCAGATACTTTTATAAAGTCTCAGAAACCAGAACACAACCACACAAAATGCGGCATAAGTTCCAATTGTATGATAATAAGTTTCTATAAATACCGGATCAATTTTATTAAAATTACACTCAAACCGAATCCACAATGCACTCAGGTAAGAAACCAATACTGCGCAAAAATCATAAACGATCAATAACAGAGTCACGATTTCCCAGTGTTCCAGTTTCAGTTTCCGAAATGTTTTTTCTTTTTCTTTTTTCATCTCTTCTGTGTTAGCTTTCTTCATGTGTTTTAGCCCCAAACTGTATTTTCGCAAAAAAGGCACCGTCTTCACATTCTCCGCCACTACGGCAGATAAAATGTAGCCCAGTCCCCCCTGTTTTTTCAGAAATCTGTTTTGCAATTTCTCAATCTCATATTGTTCTTTCTTATTTGGCGCTTCATCCTTCCGTCCTTTTCAGGGCGTTTTTATTATACTCCAATACGAAGTATCATGCAACCACATTTTTCCTGTTCAGACGACATTTAACCCGATACTATGGCAAAGAAGTTCTCTTTTCGCACAGTATCGGGCTAAGTTTATCAGTTTTTATTCATTTTCCGGATTGTATTTACTGTGGCCGTATCCATATTTACCATATTTACCGTAACCATAGCTTCCAAATCCATTCTCCGCGCAGTTTAATACACAGCCAAGTACCTGGATACCGGTATCCGAGAGAAGCCCGATTCCTTCGGTAATGTATTTAATCTGTGCATAGTCCTGGCGGATCACATAGAGAGCACCATCTACAAAGGCGGCCAGTTCTGAAGCATCTGACATCATGGCTGAAGGCGGGGTATCTATGATCACATAATCATAATAGTCTGCAAGTTCTTCAATTGTCTCCTGCATTCTGCGGGAGGAGAGAAGTTCTGAGGCATTTCCTACAGATTTACGTCCAAGAAGCAGATCCAGCGTTGTGCCCTTATAATTGATAATGGCCTGTCCGGGTTTCGCTCTGTCACGAAGCACATCTGTGATTCCTACCTGAATATCTTTCTGGGTCATCTCCAGATTAGTATGGAGGGAAGGATTGCGAAGATCCCCGTCAATCAGGAGGACTTTTTTATCCCTCTCTGCAAATGCAATGGCAAGGTTCAGGGAAACTATTGTCTTTCCCTCTCCCGAGATGGAACTGGACACCAGCAGAGTCTCCACATTCTTCTCTTTCATTTCCTTCTCTGTTCTTGTCTTAAGGGCATTCATTGCCTCCAGGAAGGTTGCAGGGATCTTGTCATTGGTTATCAGAATACGGGAATCAAATTTATGATTTCTCTTCTTGAATTTTGTCAGAGGTATTGTTCCCAGGCAGGGAATATTCAGGTGCTTCTTCAGATCCTCGTATCTTCTGATTGTTGAATCATTGTATGCCAGCAGGAAAAGAATCACCAGCACAGCCAGAACTCCCAGCGCCCCTCCCTTAAGTACAGTTTTCGGAATACTGAGGGCATTGGATGACTGATCGTTTAATCCTGTCTGGTCAATCACTGTCAGGGTTACATTTCCAACTACCTCTGTCACATAATCAGGTAAGTACCGGATCAGTGCATCAATTACCTGCTGCCCCTGTGTGTCACTGGCAGAGACTGCTGTTACAGTGAGAAGGTTTGTGTCTTCCATTGAAGATGCTGTGAGAGTTGCAGGCAGACTGTTTCCATTCATCAGTCCTATCTCTTTGCGGATCCTGTTCTCCAGGCCACCACTTCTGAGAAGATAGGGAAAGGATTTGGCAATGCGGGCTGTGACAACAGAGTCTACTGTATTGGTATTGTCCTTTGTCACAACAAAGGTCACATAAGATTCATACACCGGATGATAACTGTACACCATATATCCTGTAAATCCTACAGTTACTATAATCACAAGGAGGATCAGTCTTCCCCAGTATCTGCGGAAATTCTTCCACATGGTTTCTGCCAGATCCCATAGGTCTATCTGGTTATCTGTCTGTATATTTTCGTTTTCTTCATATATCTGCATAGACGTCTCCTCCTTTACTCTGTTTTACTTTCCGGCAGTTTTGTGTCTTCCGGTAAATCATTTCCTGAAGAAGCCGTTTTTCCGTATTTTCCGTACTTGCCATATTTGCTGTATCTTCCATATTTACCGCCATATCCGTAGGAATATCCATATTCTGCTGATTTCGGCAGTACTTTTGTATGGACTGCATTCAGAACACAACCATAGACTTCCATATTTGTCTTCTTAAGAGTATCCAGCGTGTCGTTGATATCCGGAATCCTGGATGCCTGCTGGCGCACTACAAGGATTCCTGCATCTGCATAATCTGCCAGGATCTCCACATCGGGAAACATTCCTGCAGGCGGTGTATCTACGATCATATAATCCACTGCTCTTCTTGCCATCTTAAACACATTTCTCATTCCATCTGATGACAGTCTGATATCGGAATTTCTGAAAGATCTTGTCCCAAATACATAATAAAGACCGGTATCTTTGTCTCTGGATAGCACATCCTGGAATGTACTCTTCTCATCCAGATAGTTTCCAAACTCGATCTCTGGTGTGATTTTTTTGTCAAAAACTTTATACAGAGTCGGTTTTCTCAAGTCTGCATCCATAAGAAGGACTCTTCTGTTCTTGTTCGCAAGAGCGAGGGCAAGGTTTGCAGCTATTGTGGACTTTCCTTCATTCTCACGCACACTGGTTACCAGGATGACTTTGTGATGGTGCTTTCTGGCATAATAATCCAGCTTTGTTGCCATCTTTCTGATATTCTCTCCATAGAAGAAGCTGGTAACAGGATTTGTAATAAGAATACTTGTCTTTTTGTCTTTCTTTGGTTTCTTTTCGTAATAAATACTGGCAAAGAGTTTGGTATCCAGCAGAGCTGTAACCTGATTCTCATTCTTGATGTCATCACGCATAAAGCATAAGACTGCGATCAGAAGTGCTGTTCCCAGGATTCCGATCAGGAAGCCTCTTACTGCCCATGTCCGTTCCAGACCTGCATTGGAGGCTATGGTAGGGATAGATGGCTCTTTCATTACTTCCAGTACAAAGGAAGAGATAACATAGTCAGATACTTTGGAGTAATTCTGTATTGCAGATTTCGCCAGGAGGTAGGCATCCCCGGGTTTTGCTGATGTACTCTGAAGTATGATCAGGTTTGTCTCAGGAACTATGCTTGCGCTGAGATTACCGGGAAGATTTTCTACTCCCAGTTCTTTCTGTACGGTGTTTTTCAGTGTATTACTGCTGAGGATCTTCTGATACTGACCTGCAACCTTCTCCAGAGCTGTATCTGTGTAAACTGCATCATCATTCCCACTATTGGTGATGACCAGTGTTGCCTGTGACGTATAGACAGGGTTCTTTAAGAGGCTGATCCCCATGTAGCTCCACATTCCAAGAATGCATCCGCACAGCAGGATGACCCACCAGCTGCGGACCAGCGCACGGATGATGGCAGGTATGTCGATATCATTATTCCTCTGCTGATAAACTTTTGTTTCTGCGTTCATACTTCCTCCTATTCCACCACCACGATCATCTGTGTAGTGCCTGTGTATCCTTTTTTGGTGGTGCAGGAATACTCTACTGTGTAAGTACCTGCCTTGTCTGTCTTTACGTTGGACTGATAGCTGACTGCGTCATAACTGATCGCTCCTGTCACCTGTTTATCAGTCTGTGTGGTTGTTGGCAGTTCGCTTCCTTCCGGAAGGGCTGACTCAGATTCTTCACTGGTAATATTCTCATCAAATGCGTACAGATTATTTCCGATTCCTACGGAATCAAGGTAATTCTTCGGATCAAATGTGCTGCCTTCGGAAATATAAACCAGATACTTTTTCAGATACAGATTCGGATGAAACAGTCTTTCTTCATAGGAATCTGTATAGTATTCTACAGAAACAGGAAGAACCGCCCTGTCTCCCAGGCTGTTGACAGCTTCTATCTGATAATCGAAGATTCCTGCCCCTGTATAATCGGCTTCCTCGTCCTTCTGTGTAAGTTTAACTCTGTTGGTAATGTCACCGTCTATGCAGTCTGAGGCCGTAATATACTTCAGAATCTGGTTTGAGGGACCTGCCGGAAAACGTAATGGCTGTGTGATATTAAAGTGAATCGGTCTGTAATCTGTGAAGTTCACTGTGCGGGATGCCTTGGAAACATTGTTGGATCTGTTAAATGCGGCACAGACAACTGTGCAGGCTCCATCCTCTCCCATCTGCATGGATTCAATGATCAGGGAATCGCTGACATCTCCGTCTTTCTTATCCTCTGCCTTAATCCCTTTCAGCAAAGTTTTATCAGAATCTTCTATGCTTGCCTCGATAGTCTCTTTTTTTATAGTGATCACAGGACCTTCTGTGTCTCTTGACATATAGCTGCTGCCTGTATAGATTCCAAATATCACGCAGGTCACTATAAAAACAGCTATGATCAGTCTGTTTATTCTTTTCATCTGTCTCTTGTTTTCTCCTTATCTTCTACCAGTATCTGTTCCGTCTGTATGGCCTGGGAGGAAATGAAAGGATTTCCTCTCCTGAAAGAATCCTGACAGGATTTTCATTTAATACCAGATTTCTGTATTTACTTCCTGCAGTTTCTCCCAGAAACCGGAAGATATTCGTCATGTCCGGTGTTCTGTGCTGTGTCCCGTGTGCATCGCTGGCAATCACATGAACAAGGTTGTGTTCCAGCAGGGAAACAGCGGTATCCCTCTCCTTCTTTCCAAAAGCTCCAAGAGGGCTTCCCTTGTTAACCTGGATCACATAGCCACGCCGGACCCAGTCATATATGATCTCCGGCGCTCTCTGTATAAAGTAATATCGTTCCACATGGGCGATCACAAGAGTATAGCCTGCTTCTTCCAGCATACAAAGATATTCCTCTGCCATCCAGAGTTCTTCCCGGAAATCAAATTCTATGAGAATATATTTTGTTTCATTCAGAGTGAGCAGTTCTCCTGCTCTCAGTCCGGCTGCCGCATCCGCAGTCATAAATATCTCCATACCCGAATAGAGCCTTATGGGAATGTCTGCCCTGACCAGTTCCTGTTTAAGGAGACGGTAGGCATTTTTATACTCCTCTGTTGTAAGAGGTTTCGGACCCAGATTTCCGTGAGAGGTAGCAACGATTCCACGGGTTCCTCCGGCAGCGGCAATCCTGCACATCTCCAGCGATTCCTCCAGATTGCGGGAACCGTCATCTATTCCGGGAAGGATGTGTGTATGTAAATCTATCATTTTATTTTTCTCCGTAAATAACGCAGGGCTCTTACCAGAAATCTCCGGAAGGGATAAAGCAATGTCCATACTCGAACATATAGCAGATACCTCCGGTCTTCACAGGATATGTATCTGTCTTTTCTGTAAAAGCCGGTCATGACTCCCAGAATCTGTTCCTCTGTGATTCCTTTTTCATCCTGATAGGTATTGTCGCCTCTGATCAGGTATCCCTGCGGGGTACATTGTATGATACGGTGCAGAACCAGTCTTCCGTCAGATACTCTACGGTATAAAACTACATCATATTTACAGGGTGGCTGTTCCGGGTATTAAGGATCTCTGTGTCGATCTGAACTTCTTCTGTATGGACGGGCTGCAGTTGTGGTCTGCTTGCCTGTCCCTTCCGGGTAATCTTCTCCTGTCCGGAATGGAACATATATGCAACAGTACCAACACCTGCCAGCAGCAGAACCAGCAGGAATATCAGGATTCCCTTCAGGATCTTTTTCTTTTTTCTTTTTCTATGAGGTCTGTGATGAGAAAAAGTTCCCCTTCTGCCTTCATCTCTCCTCACTTTGTCAAGGTCTATCTTCTGTTCTTCCAATTATCTACTCCGTTTCTGTCAAAACACCCTGAACCAGATATCGGGAGGAAGCGTTACTTCCCATACAGGTGGACAGTGTAATAATCTTATCTTTTGCTGTTACTTTTGGCTTATCAAGAGTGTAGGCATCCATAGAGCGGATGTTGTATATCTCATCCAGATAATTCTGAAAGACTTTTTGGTCACTGAAATCAAAAGAATTCAGTATATGCCTGTCATCATATGTATATGCTGCAAAGATAGTATAGTGCAGGATGTGCTCCGGTGTGTAGATGAGGATTTCTCTGTGCTGATCAAAGAAGTCTCTGTCACGGAAATTATGGAGTGTGGCAAACATGCTTCCATCTTTCATATTGTGGCCATACAGTACTGTATTGGGGTCTGAGAAGTCTTTGGCATTCTGCATCTCTGTGTAGATTGCACCGGCGTACAGATCTTCTTTGTCGATTCCTCTGTGGATATAGAAGGTATCGTCTGTGCTGCTCTGCACAACAGGGTAATCGACATTGGTTCCGTCTATTTTTATCCATGCATAGATGTCTTCATTCTCTTTTTGAAGAGATGAGAAGTCTATGGGGATTTCTACCGGGACTTCTGTTGGTGTAGGAACCGGGGTTTCGGTGGCTTCTACAGGGGTTGGCGTTGTTTCTTTATCTGTTTTATCTGACTGCTCTGCAGTCTTTTTTGCTTCTTCGTATAGTTCTTCTGCATGTTTCTGGTTCTGGCGATAGTGCAGGATGTAACCTCCGGATATGAGGCATCCGGTGAGAGCGATCGCACAGAGAACTGCCCATGTCTTTTTTTTCATTTTCGTTTACCTGATATGTTCCTTCGTTAGTATGTGTGTTTGAATGTCAAATTATATGAAATCCGACGTCTTTTTATACCATAGCATAAATATGGGGATTCGTAAAGTAGACAACATTCCTGTATTTTACCAATTTTCAAATATGTCATCTAATATGTATTCAAATTTCACTTTGTAATCTTCAATAGATTCAATGATAAAAGCATAATAAGGAACATCCAGACAGTCATTCTTTCCTTCCATAATATCCTGTTTATATGTTTTCTTTGTCTCTTTTATTTTTTTGTCAAATTCTACGTCTCCTCGAAAGCATCCTATATGGATAAATGCATCAAAGATATTATTTCCACTGTTGACTACCTTTTCTTTGCATTTTCTATTTGTTGTCTGTAGTTCTTTTCTTGATAATGTTTTTTTGCACTCAATTGCAACAAACTTCATACATTCATCCTTTTCTATCCCCAAAACTACATCTATCTCCCGAATATTTTTATTGTTCTTATCAGCAAAGAAATTAAATTTCCCGCCTGGCAATATATATTTCACATGATAAGCAGTATTATCCAGTTTTTTTATAATTTCTACTGTAAAATCCTCAAACCAATTTTGCAGATAATATCTCATCAGATCCGGGCGAAATGTATATACATAATCAGCTACTGTTTCATCCTCCGGTGCTTCATTATCAAGGCACAAAATTGTTTTCTCTTTACTATTCATATGGATACTATGTTTCCAGTATGGGGTAGCATATTTCCGTATCTGCGTGATGGGAACATCTCTTTCTTCGCCATTCACAGTAATTTTCTGCTTCGTAACTTCTTCGTAGATATTTTTTCCAAAATATCCTTCCATATCTATAGATTGAAAAATCTTGCGAAATCTTTCAAAATAATCTTCAACAAGCGTGCATTCCAGGAAGTCTTTATAAATCTTTTTTTCTTTTGAAGAGTCATCCTCCAGCATATACTGCTGTAATTCGACCCATCGAATATCTTTCTCTGTTTTTACGGATATTTCTTTTTGTACGCAATACTTTAATATCTTCTGCAAAAAATCAGATAAACCTTTAAGGGAAAAAGTCTTTATTACCAGATACACTTTCTCAGGCAGTAAACTATACCCTACCATTATCATTTCGTCCTGAATGTTTTTTCTTCCGCGTACATGATTTCTGATAAAATCAATATATTTTGTCCTGAAATCATGAAACAGGCACTCGTCATTTGGATTATTATTCTCTTCATATTTCTTAATATATTCTGTTAATTCTTCAGGCGCTGAAAGGAGAAACTTAAAGTCCGGATCTATTTCCTGCAGCCAGAAACGGATATCAATAGGCTGCTGCTCAGTTAAATCTATTTCCAACTGATATTTTATAATCTGTGTTTCATTTATATCGTCGTACTTAAATCCAATATCACCTATCGAAAATAACAGATCATCACCTGTATTCTTTACCACTTTAATTGTCCGCATTTGCTCTCCTTGAATTCAACATCTCCAGATAACCATCCATATCACACTTTATATCTTCATTCCCATATATCAGGCTTATTGCGTTACACACTGTAGCATCCTGATAAATAATGATTTTAATTTTTTCCTTTTCTTCTGTCAGTTTCCCAATCTGTCCTATTGATGGAGCCGGATAAATAAGATATCCCTTTTCTTCTTTTAAATTTTCCTCTAATAATCTCAGCCTTTTTTCCAGATCTTCCTTCGACGGATTATCTGTCGCAACAATATGATATCTTTTCATTATGTTATCTTTATTTGTTACGTATTCTCCCCTTTTTTTGCTTCGTGAAATTATATTTTCTTTCGAAATTTCCATTACCTTTTCGCTCATTTCACATAACATAGTTTTTCTGGATATCGAAGTTGCATTTTTCCACGCCATATGTTTTTTTATGCTGTTGGATGTCAGCCGTGTCACCCTGCGCTCTTTCTCCTCTTTTTTATCAGACATTTTTTTTCTATATTGTTCCAGCACCTGCATAATTACCTGTGTATATGCTCTGTAATTGGTTTTTTCTTTTATTTCCGGAGCACTGCAAATTGCATAAAACATAGCTTTTTTGTTCTCTCCAAAAGAAATTTCATAATATTTTTCATATCTTTTTAAGATCATTTCAAACAAACTGTATACTTCTTCTCTGGAAGATATATCCGCAATCTGATATGTCAGATTCGCCTTTCTTGATTTAAAAGCGGGGTCATCTGAACTTTCTGATTTTTTATCCGCAGAAATACTTTCCGCAAATACAAAAAACATATTTCCAAATGTTTCAATATTATCAGTAAAAAGTTTAATATCTTCAAACAGATTTTTTCTATCTGTTTTGTTCTTCCAGGAGAAAACATGCTCATATTCATCAAAAACAATTATCAGATAATTGTTTATCCATTTCAGGTATTCTGCAACCATCTCAATGACGTCATAATAAAATTGACCATCCAGATCTGATTTCCTGAAGTTAAATTTTTTAAGATGTTCAGGCAGATAGTTTCCTTTGAGAATGGAAACCGCCTGAATCTGTGAAACAACATCCTCACCTCTTGCCGCTTCGTATAATATCAGAGCAAGGGCCGATCCTATGGAATATTTCTCTTGTAAAGCAAATATAATGGATGCTTTATTATCAGACAATGCATCTTTTTCTGCTATGCCAACAAAAAGATCCGCACAGTCCTTGAGCATTCTCTGACTAACGCTCTCTAAAACTTTTCTCTTTAAATCCGTTTTTTCCTGTTTTAATGAAACTTTTCTGGCAATAATATTTTCATACTCTTCAAAAAAACTATAGATCATTCTTATAAAATGAGATTTTCCATTTCCATAGTTGCTTTTCAGAAAAATTATTTCCAGCCCCTGTGCTTTATTTTTATCAAAAAAAACAGAAAATCTTTCTATAATTTTCTGCTTTAGTTCCTCTTGATTCACCAAAAAAGAGGGTGTCTCAGGAGCTGTTCCCATGGAAAAGTGTTTCAGTTCAATGCCGAGTTCTTTCATAGTCAGGCTATCAAACCTGTCATTAAACATTTTTTTGCAATCATCTGCAGATATCTTTTTCTTCATTCGCTTACTCCCTCCAACAAGCTGTTTTTTATTTTCATGTGCGTATAATATTCCGTGTTTATCATATATATTTTATTTTGAGTCGCCCAGTCCGGTAACATAAGTAGCTCAATTTTAAATTTCATATTTATATCATTCAGTAAATCATTAATAAATACAACAATTTCATAGCTCTTATCTATTTTCTTCAGTTCATTGTCAAGCTCTTCCAATGCAACAAGCTTTCCATATTGATTCGTTAATTTTAAATATATTTCCTGAAGAATTCTCTCATGACCCGTAACCGGCAGAATATCAATAATCTTAAATATATTAACAATGGGTCTGACCCATCTTATAAAATTTTTCTTTTGTATATTCAGATATTCATTTGTCAGATATTCTGCAATAACTGCTATATCATATGTTTTTTCTCTGTGAATGACAGATTCTACTGTATTCAATTCCCAACTTCTATTTCGTCTGACAGATTCTGATAATATCATTTTCAGATAGTTGTCTTCCCGATCTTCTTTTAGCCGGTCTGCTTCGTAATTCAGAAATATTTTTTTCTGATTTATATTAAATATTCCGATTCTGGCAAGATTGTTCCGATAATGATGCGTAACTTTTTCTTTACCCTTTACTGTTGCAATTATATTGTCAACTTCATCTACGCTCATTCCGTTTTTCAATTGAGATAAAATCTCCCGATATTCATCTTTGCTGTTAGGTAAATGCGCATATGATGACCATGACATTGTTTTTATCGCTCCTTTCTTATCGTCTGATTCAATTTCTCTACTAAATCTGCAAATATTATTTCATTTTTGGGACCTGGGCGGGATATTAGCTTTTTATATTCGTTTCCATAATAGTCCTGAAGTTCTCTGTCAGGAATCAGTATACAAATATTAAATAGCCCTTCCTGTGTGATGTATTTACTGCAGGATCCTTTTGCAATCCCTTTTAGCTGCATCTGTCCGAATTCAGATGCCAGAAAGAGTGTTACATAATAAGGATTAATATTCTGCAATCTTACCGCATAAATGCAGTCGCTGAAAAACAATCCGGAATAACTTTTTAATACAATTCCTGTTTTTCCGAGGCATCCCTTTCCAACTCTTCCTATCAGCACCATATTTTCGCTTAAAACAGCTTTTCCAAAAAATTCTTTATCGTTAGATACATACCGTTTATTTTTATTGGTAATATATAATTTCTGTAAATCTGTAGTATGAATGTATCTTATTCCTTTGTCTGCCAATAATTCTTTATTATTTGTAATGGATTTTCCTCTTCTGCATTCCTGTATATAATTCCCCAGAATATCCTTTTTCATTTTTACATTTTGGGTAAATATATCTGAATGTTTCAATAACGACTGATATTCCAAATCCCATCTGTCCGTTTCACTTATCTGAACATTCTGACACACAGACAATTCATAATCACTATTCAAATACTGTACATTTATATATGACTGGCTGATTTTCTGCTTCTTTTTTTTCTTCATTAACATCAGACAGGTATCTGCATCAATTTTTTTAAAACAGGTATTAAAAATCTTCATTATTTTAATAATCGTAACTTTCTCTGGCAGCTGTCTGCGGATCTCTTTATATAAATCCAATGACAGAAATCCATATGGAAGAATGATACAGATATAACCATTTTCTTTTACTATATCAATATATTTATATAGAAATCGAATTTCTATTGGCATAATTTTCTTTTCATTTTTATTAATATCAATTTCTGATTGTTTATAAAAATCAAAAGGAGGATTTGCTATAGCCAGGTCAAATCCTCGTTTTTTTACTATTTTATTATAGCTTTTCCAATTTTCAAGATCAGATGACAAACTATTTCCATGGAAAGTTTTTATATATGGACTGTCTTTATTAATTTTCAAAATCAATTCTTCATCAATATCAGCTCCATACAGTCGGGCATCCGGCCAACGATCTTTTGCTTTTTCAAGCAGACCACATTCCCCCATAGAGAGGTCTATTACTGTTTTTATCCTGTCATCCGGTATCATGTTAACCATATATTCAGCCAGTTTATCCGGAGTAAAATACTGTTTATAATCTTTTACAAGATTCATTGTGTATTCCTTTTCTTCTTAGCAAGGTATAGATTACTGTCAGGCGGATATATGCATCCGCATTCGGCTAAAATAATAGTATCATAAAAATATTTTTTCGTAAAGAAAAAACCGTCTGTATAAGATCACTCTTATACAGACGGTACTTCTCAATTTAATCTGACCTTATATAATTAATAAGTCATACAGATATTATTCTTCTGCAGCTTCCTCAGCCGGTGCCTCAAGAGCTTTCATGCTCAGGCTGATCTTCTTGTCTTCGCCGTTGAAGTCAACAACCTTAGCTTCGATTTCCTGTCCGATAGAAAGTACATCTGCAGGTTTTGCAACGTGCTCTCTGGAAATCTGGGATACGTGAAGGAGTGCGTCTACTCCAGGTGCAAGTTCTACGAATGCACCGAAGTCTGTCATACGTGCAACTTTACCTTTTACTACGTTTCCTACAGCAAATTTCTCAGCTGCTGTAAGCCATGGATTCTCCTCAGGGAATTTCAGGGAAAGTGCAATCTTATCTCCATTGATATCCTTAATCAGGACTTTCAGCTTCTCGCCAACAGTGAATACCTTCTTCGGATTCTCTACTCTGCCCCAGGACATTTCGGAAATGTGAAGAAGTCCGTCTGCACCGCCAAGGTCAACGAATGCACCGAAATCTGTAACATTCTTAACAACACCTTCTACTGTGTCACCAACATGGATCTTTTCCATTAATTCTTTCTGTTTTTCTGCTTTTTCAGCAAGAAGAAGCTGCTTACGGTTACCGATGATGCGGCGTCTTCTCGGATTGAATTCTGTAATAACGAATTCTATCTCCTGATCTGCATATTTGGAAAGGTCTTTCTCGTATGTGTCGGAAACAAGACTTGCAGGAATGAATACTCTTGCTTCGTCTACGTTTACACAAAGTCCGCCGTCAAGTACCTGAGTTACAGGAGCCTTTAATACTTCCTGATTCTCAAATGCTTCTTCAAGACGTTTGTTGCCTTTCTCTGCTGCCAGTCTCTTGTAAGTAAGAGTTACCTGACCTTCTCCATCATTTACTTTGAGAACTTTTGCTTCCATTGTGTCTCCAACATGAACAGCATCTGTGAGTACAAGGCTTGCATCGTTAGAGTATTCGTTCTTTGTGATAATACCGTCTGCTTTATAACCGATATTCAGAATAATCTCATCTTCTTTTACATCGATGACAGTACCCTGTACAATCTCTCCATTTCTGATAGTTTTTACGGAATCTTCCAGCATCTGTTCAAAACTTAATTCTGACATGTTCTTGAACCTCCTCAATAATTTTGTTTGGGGTGGAAGCCCCTGCTGTAATACCTACATAACTACTGCATTGGAACATTTCAGAATCCAAGTCTACAGGTGTTTGTATATAGTAAGTATTTCCACATTCCTTTTTACATATTTCAAACAGCTTTTGAGTATTGGAACTGTGCCGGCCGCCTACGACCAGCATAGTGTCTACCTCTCCGGCTATGTTTTTTGCTTCTCTCTGCCGTTCTTCGGTAGCATTACAAATAGTGTTTAAAATATTGAGAATATTTAAAACATTATTATCATACCTCTTTTTGCAAAGAATTTCAACTAAATCTTTAAATTTGTTGTAATTAAATGTCGTCTGGGACACAATACTTATTTTTTTCCCTTTTGGAGGTACAAATGCCTCTGCTTCGTCCTGGTTTTTGATTACTGTGTAAGGGCCCTGACACCATCCGCAGATTCCCTGAACCTCCGGGTGATCTTTGTCACCGATGATCACTACGTGATTTCCGGCCAGACTTTCTTTCTCTACGACGCGGTGGATCTTCAGAACGAAGGGGCAGGTCACATCTACGTAAGAGATGTTTTTTTCTTTTAGTTTATCGTAGATGGGTTTGCCCACACCGTGGGAACGGATGACTACTGTTCCGCTTTGCAGGATGTCATCCGGGGAATCCAGATCTGCTTCTGTGATAACATGGACGCCTCGGGCTTCCAGATCTGCTACTACGCCTTCATTGTGGATAATCGGCCCCAGAGTGAAGATGGGTTTCTGTTCTGTGTCTATAAGTTCGTAGACTTTGTCTACTGCACGTTTGACACCGAAGCAGAAGCCTGCTGTCTCTGCTACTTTAACTTTCATGACTAGTCCTCTTAATTTATATTCATTACCATTCTTCTGAAATTCAACCGAATAACCGCCCTTCTGATGAACTACAGGCAGTTATTTCTGTACTTTCTTATTATACACATCAAGAATAGCATCTACAACCTGATCAATTCCCATTTCTGATGAATCAACAAGCACTGCGTCTTCTGCCTGTTTCAGAGGAGAAACTTCCCGGTTCATATCGCGTTCATCGCGCTGGATGATATCTTTGCGGATCTGGTCAAGATCAAATGGTTCGCCTTTCTGTTCATATTCCAGTGCTCTTCTTTTTGCTCTGGTATCGGCGCTGGCGGTAAGGTAGATCTTTACTTCTGCATTTGGAAGGATGGTTGTGCCGATGTCTCTGCCATCCATGACTACATCGTTTTTCTCTGCCAGTGTTCTCTGGAGCTTGAGAAGATGTGCTCTTACCTTTGCATTGGCAGAACTTTTAGATGCCATGTTCCCCACCTGCTCTGTGCGAAGCATGGAATTTACATTTTCACCGTTCAGAATTACGATCTGTTCTCCGTTCTTATATTCAATAGAGATATCAGCTCCGGGGCATGCAGCTTCAACTTCCTCCTGGCTGTCTCCATTTACCCCGTGATTCAGAAGATATAAGGCCATTGCCCTGTACATGGCTCCTGTATCCACATAGATAAATGATAATTCTTTTGCTACTTTTTTGGCGATGGTGCTCTTTCCTGCTCCTGCAGGTCCGTCGATGGCAATATTACATCCCATTTTCACGGTTCCTCCTGTTTCTATTATTGATCAATATTTATGAATCGCTAAATAACGCATAACCGAATCATATCATAAATATAATTTGCTTACAAGGTACTCATCCTCTGCCTATTTCTATAAACAAACAGCTGTTACTGTTCACTCCGTTCACAGTAACGTAGCCAAAATTCATTCCAGATTGCCTGCGGCAATGGAATTTTGGCTTGTATGTCTCGGGATTTTGGCATATTCATGCCAAAACACCTCGCGGAATAGTGGTGTGTGAACAGTAACAAACAGCTTACTGTATGGCCTGTGCTGCCAGATATGCAGTTGACCATGCAATCTGCAGATTGTATCCGCCTGTCACTGCATCCAGATCCAGCACTTCGCCTGCGAAGTAAAGACCTGATATTTTCTTTGATCCCATTGTTCCGGGGTTGATCTCTTTTACAGAGACACCGCCTCTGGTGATAATGGCTTCCTTGAATTCGCCCATTCCTGTGATTGTGAAGGGAAAGGCTTTTATAAGGTCAATAAAGTGCTGGCGTTCTTCTCGGGAGATATCGTGGATTTTCTTCTCTGCAGGGATACCGCCCAGCTCCAGCATTACCGGTGTCAGGGATGAGGGAAAAAGTACTCCTATCACGTTCTTGAACTGTTTGTTTGGTCCTGCTTCAAATTCACGCAGGATCCTGGCATCCAGTTGTTCTCTGGTGAGTGCCGGCTTCAGATCCAGATATGCGGACAGTTCGCCATTTGGTGCTTTCGCCAGTTTTGCACCAATGTGGGCACTGGCGGACAGGATCATGGGACCTGTGACTCCGAAATGGGTGAACATCATCTCTCCGAAATCCTCATAGAGTACTTTCTTTCCATTCTTTATGGTAAGTCCTGTATTCTTAAGGGAAAGTCCCTGAAGCTTAGGGACATAGTCTTCTTTTGTCTTTAATGGCACAAGGGAGGGAGCAATGTCCGTGACTTTCAGTCCCAGTTCTCTTGCGAAGCGGTATCCGTCACCTGTGGAACCGGTACTCTGATAAGAGAATCCACCTGTGGCTACGATGACTGCATCGCCTTCCATGAAGGTACCATCTGTAAGTATAACTCCTGTGATCTTCTCCTGCGGTATGTCAGATAATTTTTTTCCTTTTCTGCTTTTTCCTGCATCAGATCCTGATTCTGTTAATGCGGCTTCTGATTCAAGGGTATTTACGGAATCTGTTACAGGTTTCTTTACGATTTCCTGCACAGCAGTATGAAGATGAATCTTTGCTCCTGCTTTCTTCAGCTCACGCTCCAGAGCGCGGATGATGTCTGAGGAATGGTCAGACTGTGGAAATACGCGGTTTCCACGCTCTACCTTCAGAGGGACACCTGCTTCCGCAAAGAACTCCATTACATCCTGAGGGGTAAATGAATAGAAACTGCTGTAGAGGAACTTGGGATTGCTCATCATTGCAGGAAAGAGTTCTTCTGTGTCACAGGCATTTGTCACATTGCATCTGCCTTTTCCTGTGATGAATACTTTCTTTCCCAGTTTCTCGTTCTTCTCTAATATATGAACTTCATGATGGTTACGGGCTGCAAAAACCCCTGCCATCATTCCGGCGGCTCCGCCGCCGATTATTATAACTTTGCTCATGGAATATTCTCCTGTATTTATTTTACCCTGCAGATTGTCTATTTCATCATGGTTCCACGTCTCCGCTTCGCTACGATCAATATAGATATGTACCTCTGACATCATATACCCATTGGCACATTATATTCCCGGGTATCATATTCTTTCATAATAACGCAAAGGAGCCTGCTTACGCAAGCTCCTTTTTTCGTTTGGACATATTTAATTACTGATCAATTATACAGGATATGCTCCGTTCTTTTTGTCAGCTGCTTTTTCGTCAACTTTTGTTTTCTGAGCCTGACGGTATTTGAAGAAGTCCATAGCTACCTGTGGGAACAGTGCGTATGTTAATACGTCCTCATCCTGTTCCTTGTACTGAGCCATTTCGCTCTCAAGTTTCTCAAGCTCGTTGTCAAGAAGATCTGCAGGACGGCAGGTGATCGGTTTCTCATCGCCGATGCACTTCTTCTGTACTTCCGGATTAAACGGTTTTACAGTTGCACCGTATTTTCCTAACAGAATATCCTTTGTTTCTTTTGTAACCATTTTGTATCTCTCGCCCATAAGCACGTTGAATACAGCCTGTGTACCAACGATCTGGGAAGACGGAGTAACAAGCGGCGGTTCACCAAGGTCTTTACGTACACGGGGAACTTCCTCGAGAACATCGTAGAATTTGTCTTCTGCGTGCTGTTCTTTTAACTGAGAAGTCAGGTTGGAAAGCATACCGCCCGGTACCTGGTACAGTAAAGTCTTAATGTTAACACCAAGGTTCTTCGGATTGAGCAGTCCGCTGTCAAGAGCCTCGTCACGAATCGGACGGAAGTAGTCAGCGATTTCAGAAAGAAGCTTCTGGTCAAATCCTGTGTCGTATGGTGTATCCTTGAATGTCTCAACCATAACCTCTGTTGCAGGCTGGGATGTTCCCAGTGCAAATGGAGACATTGCTGTATCGATGATATCCACACCTGCTTCTACTGCTTTTAAGTAAGTCATGGAAGCTACACCTGAGGTGTAATGTGTATGAAGGTCGATCGGGATCTTAACGGTTTCTTTTAATGCTGTTACAAGCTCTGTAGCTTTGTTTGGAAGGAGAAGACCTGCCATATCTTTGATACAGATGGAATCAGCACCCATATCTTCAATACGTTTTGCAATGTCTGTCCAGTATTCCAGTGTGTAAGCATCTCCTAATGTGTAGGAAAGAGCTACCTGTGCATGAGCCTTCTCTTTGTTTGCAGCGCTTACTGCTGTCTGCAGGTTACGAAGGTCATTGAGGCAGTCAAAAATACGGATAATATCAATTCCGTTTGCAGCTGATTTCTGTACGAAGTATTCTACAACGTCATCTGCATATGGACGGTATCCAAGGATGTTCTGTCCACGGAAAAGCATCTGAAGTTTTGTGTTCTTAAAGCCGTCACGTAATTTACGAAGTCTTTCCCATGGATCTTCATGAAGGAAACGAAGGGATGCATCGAAGGTTGCACCACCCCAGCACTCTACTGCGTGATAGCCGACTTTGTCAAGTTTATCTACGATCGGAAGCATCTGTTCTGTGGTCATACGTGTTGCGATCTGGGACTGATGAGCATCACGGAGAATGGTTTCCACAATTTTAACAGGTTTTTTCTCTAATTCTGCCATTATTATATCTCCTTATATAATTCTGTTGATTCAATTAAATGCCGAAAATAGCCATGAATGTTCCGGCTGCTACGGCTGTACCGATAACACCGGCAACATTCGGACCCATTGCGTGCATCAGAAGGAAGTTTGTAGGATCTGCCTCTGCGCCCACTTTCTGGGATACACGGGCTGCCATAGGTACTGCGGACACACCTGCAGAACCGATCAGTGGGTTGATCTTTCCATGAGTCAGTTTGCAAAGCAGTTTACCAAGCATACATCCACCGAATGTACCGATTGCGAATGCAACAAGACCTAAAACTACGATCTTCAGAGTATCTACGTTTAAGAATGCTTCTGCACTTGTGGAAGCACCTACGGATGTACCCAGAAGGATAACTACGATATACATCAGGGCATTGGAAGCTGTTTCTGTCAGCTGTTTTACAACGCCGCACTCTCTGAACAGGTTACCAAGCATGAGCATACCAACCAGCGGAGCTGTTGTAGGCAGGATCAGGCAGACAACGATTGTGATAATGATCGGGAACAGGATCTTCTCCAGTTTGGAAACCGGGCGAAGCTGATCCATTTTGATCTTACGTTCTTTCTCTGTTGTGCAGAGCTTCATAATAGGCGGCTGGATGATCGGAACCAGTGACATATAGGAATATGCTGCCACTGCGATTGGTCCCATCAGAGCTGTCTGACCAAGTTTACCTGCAAGGAAAATGGAGGTCGGGCCGTCAGCACCACCAATGATGGAGATTGCAGCTGCTGCTTTTCCGTTGAATCCAAGGAAGATTGCCAGGAAGTAGGCTGCATAGATACCAAGCTGCGCTGCAGCACCCATCAGGAAGCTGATCGGGTTTGCGATCAGCGGACCGAAGTCTGTCATGGCACCTACACCCATGAAGATCAGGGATGGTAAAATACTCCACTCATCAAGGATGTAGAAATAATGAAGAAGTCCACCTACACCATTAGACATGTCTTCCGGGTTTGCCATAATGTCCGGATAGATATTTACAAGCAACATACCGAATGCGATAGGAACCAGCAGAAGTGGCTCAAATCCTTTCTTGATAGCAAGATAAAGGAATACGCAGGCTACTGCGATCATCAGGTAATTGCCCCATGTCAAACTGAAGAATGCTGTCTGGTGAATCAGGTTGGACAATGTTTCTGTTACATAAGACATTTGACTACCTCCCGTCTTAGTTCATTGTTGCTAAAGTATCTCCGTTTTCTACAGAGGCACCTTCTGCAACATCAATGCTTGCAATGGTACCGTCCTGAGGAGCTACTACAGGGATTTCCATTTTCATGGATTCAAGAATAACTACGCTGTCTCCGGCTTTTACTGCCTGTCCAACACTTGCTGCTACTTTGACAACCTTACCAGGTACGGAAGCAGTTACTTTTACTGCGCCGGCGCCTGCTGCAGGTGCTGCTGCTTTCGGAGCTGCTGCAGGTGCAGCCTTAGGTGCTGCTTTTGGAGCTGCTGCAGGAGCAGATACACTTCCTGTTTCTTCAACAGTTACTTCATATGCTGTACCATTTACTGTAATTGTATAGCTTTTCATTTTAAAATCCTCCTAAATAAATGACAATTATCTTCTATTTCTTTTTACTTTACGGATGGAACGAACTACGAAGCCGTCTGTTGTAGTTCCTTCTGCTGCTGCGATAGCTGCTGCAATAACAGCTACCAGCTCTCCGTCATCTGCAAGATTCTCTTCTGCCTGTACAGGAGCTGCTGCAATTACTGCTGCCTGTGCTTCTTTCGCTGCTTTTGCTTCTGCTGCTTTCTTTGCTTCCGGATTCGGGATGAAACGGAACAGAGAGATCAGAAGACTTAATAAAACCAGCATTACGAATACAGTTCCAACACCCATCAGAGTGTTAAGTCCGGCTCTCTGGAGAGTTTTGCCCAGACCATACTGTACATCTACAGACATGGAAACCGGTGTTCCTGTTGACTCAAAAACATATACAAAGTTTGCATTTGTTTTCTCAAATTTTACAGGGACAGTTACTGTATACTGATCATCTTTTAAAGTTACAGTTGTCTCGCCGTTGCTTTCCTTCTTCGCACCAAGTTCATCCTTGGAGGTCTGCCAGGACTGCATTGCGCTTGTAGTAAAGTCATCCCCTGTGTTCATGTAATTCTCGATGTCTGCATCCTTCAGTGCGACAATGGCATCTGTCAGACCCTCTGCAGTTGTTACCAGTGAGGTTTTTACAGATTCATCGATCTTATCAGCTGCAAATACCATGGAAGTACTTCCGATCACCAGTGCAGCCATTACAAGAAATGTCATGAATACAGAAGTTATTTTTTTGATCATTTTCATATGCGTCACCCCGCTTAAATCGTTCCGTGTTTCTTAGACGGACGATCTTCCCTTTTTGTGAACAACATCTCAAATGCACCGATTACATATTTTCTTGTGTCAGCCGGGCTGATCACAGTGTCAACATAGCCTCTTGCTGCTGCAGAAGCAACGCCATTCTGAAGCTCTCTGTACTGAGCAGCTTTCTCATTTAATTCAGCAGCATCTGCATCTGCATACATGATCTTGGCTGCCAGGGAAGCATCCATCATACCGATCTCTGCGTTATCCCATGCATATACAAGGTCTGCACCGATAGATTTGCTGTTCATTGCCACATAAGCGGTACCATAAGCTTTGCCGATGATCACATTTACCTTGGGAACAGTTGCATCTGCAAATGCAGCAACCAGTTCACCTACAGATTTTGCCATCATTTTCTCGCTGCATAAGGTTGCCATGAAGCCTGTAGCATTGGTAAGTGTAAGTACCGGGATATCAAAAGCATCACAGAATTTCACGAAATCTGCTGCTTTTCTTGCGCCTCTTGCAGAGATGCTTCCATCAAAGGTTTCTACTTTCTTGCCTTCTGCATCATATACTTCGCTTCTGTTTGCAACAGCACCTACTGTAGCACCGTTTAAACGGATGAAGCCTGTAACCATGTCTTTTGCATAGTCTGCTTTTGTCTCAAAGAATTCACCATTATCAGAAATCTGAGAAAGTGCGATTGCAGTGTCTCCTGCACAGTTTGCAAGGTCTGCGCATACACGGTTCAGATCATCTGTACACTCTGTATAGTTATCTGTATCTTCATTATTGGATGGGAGAAGTGATACTAAAGAGCGGATCTGGCCAAGAACCTCTTCTTCTGTACCAACACCATCGATCACACCTGTCTCTTTGCTCTGGAAATCAGCAGCTGCTGTATCACATTTGTCTGTGTTATTTCCTTCTAATGCATTTGGTGTGTTAACGAACATTTTTCCTTTTTTAGATTCCATAAATGTGAAATCTGTCAGGGACGGGATAACTGCCATACCACCGCCACATGTTCCGAAGATTGCTGTGATCTGCGGAATCACGCCGGAGGCCATTGTCTGTTTCAGATAGATTTCTCCGAAAGCTTCCAGTGCATCTGTTGCCTCCTGCAGACGGATACCTGCACAGTCAACCAGACCGATAACAGGAGCACCTGTTTTCATGGCAAGATCATAAAGTCTTGTGATCTTCTTGGCATGCATTTCGCCAACAGTACCATTTAATACGGATGCATCCTGGCTGTATACATAAACCAGTTTGTCATCAATGACACCATATCCGGTGATTACACCGTCAGATGGTTCTTTGTTTGCAGTCATGTTGAAATCTGTAGATCTGGCTGTTACGCTCTGACCGATTTCGACAAAACTGTTTGCGTCAAGCAAAGAAGTAATTCTTGTGCCTGCTAAGCTTTGTGTTGCATTACTCATTCTTGTTTGCCCTCCATCTTTATGAGAATATTTTAAAGTTAACCCAAAAATTTAGCCAATTTTAATTCTACCTTTTTTAACACAATATTTCAATATTTTTTTAGCATTTTTGTTAAAAAAATGGCAGAAATTGTGTTTCTTCCTATTTAAAATAGGTAATACAAATTAATATGACAATCCTTATGCAAATAAAAACTTTACAACAAAACATAAAAAGGAGTATTATAAATGCTGAAAGAATCTTAGAAAGCAATAAAAATATGAGGATAAAAAGATGAACACAGTTCAGGTAAAAAACACTGTGATCGGTGAAGGCAGACCTAAGATCTGCGTTCCCATCGTAGGAAAAACAAAAACAGACATTCTGGAAGAAGCCAAAAAGATCACCACTCTTCCTGTTGATGTGGTTGAGTGGCGTGTAGACTGGTTTGATGATGTCTTTACTACTGAGAAAGTATTAGAAACCGCCAAAGAGCTTCAGGAAGCCTTAAAAGATATCCCTGTTCTCCTTACATTCCGTACTTCCAAAGAAGGCGGCGAGAAGGAAATGTCTGTAAGTGATTATGCTGCTTTAAATATTGCAGCTGCTCAGAGCGGTTATGTAGATTTAATTGATGTAGAAGCATTTACAGGTGATGAAGTTGTCAAGACAATCATCAATGCTGCTCACGAGGCAGGTGTAAAGGTAATTGCTTCCAACCATGATTTCTTTAAGACTCCGGAGAAGGAGGAGATTATCCGACGCCTCTGCATGATGCAGGAATTTGGTGCTGATATCCCTAAGATTGCAGTAATGCCTACCTGTAAACAGGATGTTATCACACTGCTGTCTGCTACTCTGGAAATGTCTGAGAAATATGCAGATCGCCCGATCATTACTATGTCCATGGCTGGAACAGGTGTTGTCAGCCGCCTGACAGGTGAGACATTTGGCTCCGCTCTCACCTTCGGCGCTGTTTCCAAAGCTTCCGCTCCGGGACAGGTCGGTGTGAATGAGCTAAAGCAGGTGCTGGATATTATTCACAGCAGCCTGTGATCTGTTGATGAATGATGTGATATCAGATGTTATTCTTGCCTATTGTCGTCTGATATCACTTCTATCCAGCAGCAGATAATTCATATAGAGCGGAGTCTTTGTACCAGTTCTTCGCAGATTTCCAACGCGTTCTTGCCGTCTGTTTCGATGATGATGTCAGCTGCCGCCTCGTATTTAGCGCGGCGTTTCTCCATCAGGTCTGCAATGAACGGAACTGTCTTGTTGTTCTCAATCAGCGGACGGTCGTGATTGTCTTTAACACGGTCCAGGATTGTCTCCGGTTTCGCAGTAAGGAGAACAACCCGTCCGTTCTTCTTCATCTCCACTACATTGCACTCTCTCATAGGAGTACCACCGCCACAGGAGATCACCACATTGCTGCGGGACTGCATTTCAATAAGCAGATTTGTCTCAAGGTCACGGAAATACTGCTCACCGTATGTTTCGAAGATATCAGAAATACTCATTCCCTGTCTCTGGGCAATAATCTGATCCATCTCTACCACATCCATTGCAAATACATTCTTAAGGAAATCAGAAATTGTGGATTTTCCCGCGCCCATAAAACCGATCAATACAATATTATAGTTAAAAAGCTTTCTTGCCTGGATGCGTTTACTGTTGGTGCGGATGCAGTCAAATACATCGGCCACCTCATCTTTATGGCGTCTGCCTTCCATTCTGCCTTCCAGCCATTCTTTCTGCTTTGCTTCCTGCTCCGGCTGCAGGATCTGAAGCCCATTGGCTTCTTTATATGCCATAATGTCCTCTACGATTCTGTTTCGCATGATAAGGGCATCCAGGATGATCTCATCACACTGTCCAAGACTCTCTCTGAGTATTTCTAACTGATCCATATCTCTTTCCTCTGTCTTTCCTGTAATTTTTCTGTTAGAATTTATTATATCAATACCGTCTCAGCATTTCAACCCTTTAAACCATTAAATTATCCCTGATTATTTTCCGTTAATGGAAAAAGTCATGAAATACCTTTTCCGCATACCATTTAAAGCTGATCTTCTCCACGGATTTCTCTGCATAAACCGGATAAGCATCTATTAATTTCCCATCCAGATAATAGGCAATGCGGCCCAGCTTCGCCCCTGCAAGAACAGGTGCAGTGACTTTGGAGGGAATTTCCGTCCTGCAGGTTACGGTCTCTCCTTTTCTCAGAAGAATTTCTTTTTTCCTGTCCTCTGCCGTCACACTGCACTTTCCCCTCAGATAAACTTCCGCTCCCATATCCCAGTTATCTGCAGCCCCATCTGTCACCAGGATTCTTTTTGTCTGCGGCTCCTGCCAGTAAGTTTTATAATCAAAATTATAATCTCCAAAGCTCAGCAGTTTTTCTGTATCACTCCATTTATAGTTTTTATGGTTAGGCCATCCGCACCCCAGAAGACTGACGATAAATGTCCTGCCTTCCTTTTCCCAGGCACATACATAGCAATAACCCGCCTGAGAAGTATAACCTGTTTTTCCGGCAAGAACGCCCTCCATCCTGTCCAGAAGTGCATTTGTATTATGTACAGAAAAAGTTCTCTTTCCGGTAATCTCCGAAAATGTATAGTCTCTGGTCTGTGCAATGTGGAGAAATGTCCGGTTTCTGATGGCATATCTCATGATCAGAGCCAGATCTTTTGCAGTTGTATGGTGCTTTCCATTCTCATCCTCTGCATCCAGCCCATTAGGTGTGATAAAATAAGTGTCCTCACATCCTATCTGCTTCGCTTTCCGGTTCAGCATTCTGGCAAAGCCTTCCACTGTACCGCCGCAGTGCTCTGCAATTGCAACTGCAGTATCATTATGACTCTTAAGCATCAGGGAATACAACAGATCCTCCAGATAATACTGTTCCCCTTTCTGAAGTCCAAGCTTCACTTCTGACTGGGAGACTGCATTTTGAGAAACCTGAACATAATCATCTCCCGGTGCACTTTCCAACGCCACAATACAGGTAAGTACTTTCGTGGTGCTGGCATTTGCCAGAGGTGTTTCCCCATTCTTTTCATACAGTACTCTGCCAGAATCCCCGTCCATAAGAACAGCAGATAAAGCATACAGTTGCTTCGGCTCCTCTGCAACCGGCGTCATATCTACCAGCTGAGGTATTTCATTCTCCTCTCCCCGCACAAAAGCATAAGTCTGCGTAAACAACAATACCGCCGTCACAATAATGACAGCGGCAATATGCTTCATTCTCATATTCCACCTCACATGCTCAGAAATCTTATCTATAAGATAATTTATGCCTGCATGTCCGGAATATGACTATATCCGTTCAGAAAAAATATGTTCAGGGTACTGTCAAATCATCCATTATAAGTCCGGTTCCATCTGGCGCTCAGATGATAAGCCCCTTCCCTTAAGGTATAAAGCTCCTTCAGATATTCCACTGTCTCAGGAATGGCCTCTCTGTAAAGCCTCTCCAGCTCAGGCATAGGAGCCTTTGCCTGTTTTACTGCTTCTGCAGTCATAAAATGCTCAATAACCGAGCCTGCAGATTTTCCGCCAAAGCTCAGAAGTTTCCCTATGATCCGGCGCTTTCTGCCATGATCATCGCATACCATAAAATTGGTCAGAAGCTTCATCATTTTGACAGAAATATAAATATTTACTGTTTTCACCAGAGGCATCGCCCTGTGGATCACTCTGGCATATTCCATCCTTGGCACAATACCACAGGCTGGATAATAATGATCCGGATCTCTGCCGGTTTTCTCCATAAGCACACGGTCAAATTCTTTTTCTAAAACAATGTGGGGAATCACTCCCTCTTCTGCCATCCGGTTCACATAAGGATGGCATGCAGAATCAAGCATATAATGGCATCCAAAACCCAGAAGATATGCCAGAAGCGCTTCATCCTTATTTCGGCGCACCTGACTCATTCCCTCTTCAAAAAAAACCTTTGCCTTCTCTCTGTGCATGTCAATTCCAAACTGAGTGACCGGATTTTTGGAAACCATATAATAAAACAGAATATCCGGTCCATGAAGTCCGATCCTGTACAGATCTCCATGTCTGCGGATTAGTCCCTTCATATCCGACGGCAATCTCCTGTACACTTCTCTTCCAAACAAATCATGTGCATATGTGGTTGGCATAACTGTTCCCTCCTGATCTCTGATCATATATCCAGTTTCAGCTGGACCTCTTCTTCTGCCTCTGCCTTAAAATCCTCTACCTTGACCGGATCCGGCATAGGCAGTTCATCCAGATCCTGTACTCCGAAGCTTCGCAGAAACTCCTCTGTGGTTCCAAAGAGAATCGGCTTTCCCGGTGCATCCAGTCTTCCCAGTTCCCTTACCAGATTATATTCTACCAGCTTATTTACTGCATGATCACATTTTACACCTCGGATTTTCTCTAGTTCTGCCTTTGTCACAGGCTGTTTATATGCAATAATAGAAAGGGTCTCAAGCATTACCTCTGTAAGTACCGGCTTCTGGGGATGAAGGGCAATATTGATCAGATATTCATAATATTTCTTTCTGGTACACATCTGATAGGAATCCCCCAGTTCTATGATCTGGATTCCTCTTTCCTCCTGCTCATACCGGTCCATCATATTGTGAATGAGCTTCTCCGTTGTTTTGGTGTCCATATTAATCGCTTTGGCTATACGGGACAGCTCCACCGATTCTCCCATTGCAAAAAGGATCGCCTCGATGGCTCCCTCTAGTTCTTTCATTTTCACTGAATACTCCTTATCCTTCTTCTGCTTCTTCCGCAAATTCTGTCAGATTTTTCCATGTATCCGGATCTGTCTTTACTTCAATGGAAATATCATCAAAAAGTTCCTTCTGTTCCACCTGGATGTGTCCCATCTTCATCAGCTCCAGCACAGAGAGAAAGGTTACGATCACCTGAACTCTAGAGCACTGGCTCTCCAGAAGGTTCCGGAAGCTGAACTTTTTATGGGTTCTGGCAAACTCTTTCATCTCCAGCATTTTCTCCGAAAGGCTGACCTCCTCTTTCTCAATGGTTCCAAACTTACTGCGGATGGGATCCAGCTTATTCTCCTGGCGGCGGATGATGGATTTGTAAATGGCATTTAATTTCTCCAGAGTCAGCCCTGCCAGAAGCTGGGAAGTGTCTACCGGTTCCCTGTATACAGCAACCTCCTTTGGAATGGTAGGACCCTTAAAAAAAGAATTGGCCGCTTCATCCATTTTATCCTTCAGTTCATAAGACATAAATTTATACATCTTATATTCCAAAAGCTTTTCCACCAGCTCTGCCCTGGGGTCCTCTTCCTCTCCGTCCTCGTTTACTTCCTTAGGCAGAAGCATCCGACATTTAATATCCAGAAGAGTGGCAGCCATAACCATAAACTCACTCATAATCCCCAGATCTTCACGCTCCATGGCATGGATATACTCCATATACTGATCTGTAATCTCAACAATAGGAATATCATAAATATCTATTTTATTTTTCTCAATAAGATGCATCAGCAGATCCAGCGGACCTTCAAATACCTCAAGCTTTATGGGGATTCCCATTATTTTTCCTCTCTTCCTCTATAATCCACTATCAACAGCTCTCTGGGATTGTGGATTCTCACCGGAATTGTATGTTCTCCAAGACCGGCACTTACATACATATGCTGATTTTTCCTGTGAAAAGCCCCACAGCAATAAGGGGGAAATAACTGAAACTGAGGAGAAAGTATTCCTTTGTTCCGTCCAAATCTCACAATTCCTCCATGATAATGGCCGCATAAAATCAGGTCTGCCCCCCATTCAAAATAAGCATTTCCATATTTGGGATTATGAGCCAGCAACAGATTAACCCTGTCCTGATCCGGCTTTCCAATCAACTGCTCGATTTCTTCTGTCTGTAGCATGGGGGATTTTGGCTTTTTATAGTAAATCAAGGGAATTTCCAGACCATACACAGTAAAAGGACAGCCCTCTGCCTCCAGAAGCTCACACTGGTTATGCAGGATTCTTACTCCGGCCTTTTTCAGCCTTTCTTCATATTTCAGATATTCTTCTGCCAGCCCATTCTCTCCGGGATCTGCAGTATATAATTTATATTCATGATTTCCCAGTGCATAAAACACCGGATAACTTTCTGCCAGTCTGGTCAAAAGCTCAGCTGCTGTATCGAAGGTGTCTGTACAATTCCGCACGATCACATCTCCGGATACCAGCACCGCATCCGGAGAGCATTCCTGTATTTTTTGTATCAGCCGTTCATTTCCCGGACCAAATTCCAGTCCATGTAGATCTGCCAGCACTGCAAATCTGACAGTTTTTCCAGGAATAATCCTGTGTGTATTTATTGTATGGTATACAGTTCTAAATTTCTTCATAAATCTCCCAATTTTCAAAACTGTTAATCAGATACAGCGTTACTGTTCACTCCGTTCCCAGCAACGCGCTTCGCGATGCACAGAATTTATGCTAATCGCATAAATTCGCGCAGTATGTCTCGGGTTTTCTGTGACCTTCGCTCACAAAAAACACCTCGCGGAATATTATCAGTGAACAGTAACGATACGACTGCATTACCGCCCGCACATCACAGCATGGGTGCAAAAGCCCGAAGTACATTCTGCATAATACGTACCGGGATTTTGCGGTTTTTGCAGAATTCCAGAGGCACTGTATGACAATCCTCCAGAGTCTGCACAAAGTCCTCCTTCATAGACCAGATCACATCATTGCCATAGATCCACACACCATCCTCAAAGTGCAGGTACAGACTGCGGTAGTCCAGATTGATGGTTCCCACCACTGCGATCTCGTCATCACACACAAAGGTTTTTGCATGGAGAAATCCGGGCTGATATTCATAAATTTTTACTCCGTTTTCCAGCAGCTGTCTGTAATAAGACTGGGTCAGTAAAAATACCAGCTTCTTATCCGGGGTACCAGGTGTCATGATCCTTACATCCACCCCGTTTTTGGCAGCCAGACATAATGCTGTCATCATTTCATTATCTATGATCAGATATGGTGTACAGATATATACATATCGTCTGGCCTTATTAATAATATTCAGATATACATTCTCCCCTACAATCTCCTCATCCAGCGGAGTATCACAGAAGGGCTGTACAAATCCATTTCCCATAAACTGTTCCTGGTGATTTCTGTGGGGCAGATATACTTCATAGTCGATTTTCTCCTCTGTGCGTCCAATCACTGCCCACATATGGAGAAACATCACCGTCATATTCCAGACCGCTTCTCCCTTCAGCATAATAGCCGTATCTTTCCAGTGCCCGAATCGTTCTTTCTGGTTAATATACTCATCTGAAAGATTGATCCCGCCGGTAAATCCTACCCATCCGTCAATGATACACAGTTTCCTGTGGTCACGGTTATTCTGGATAATATTAAGGATCGGACGGAAAGGATTAAATACCTGGCAGGTAATTCCCTTTTTCCGAAGCTCTTCATAATATTTGTGAGGTAAGGTGGTCAGACATCCAAAACCATCATAGATCAGCCTTACATCCACTCCCTCTGCAGCCTTCTGTTCCAGAATATCCAGAATTGTCTGCCACATCACTCCGTCATTAATAATAAAATATTCGATAAAAATATATTTTTTTGCCTGCTTCAGTTCTTTTACCAATACAGGAAACATATCATCCCCAACCTGAAAATATTCAGCTGAAGTATTCTGATGTACCGGAAAATGAGAAGCACTGGAAATATAATGGGACTGCATGGCAGCAGAAGGATCTCTCTCCCAGAGGCCGCTGACAGTCTCCGGATCATCCTGCATTAATTCACTGCTCTCCTCTATTCTTTTCACGAACTGACGGTCCATAATAGATGCAATTCTGGACTTTCCAAAGAGAAAATACAGAGTTACTCCCAGAATGGGAAGACTTAAGATCAACATGGTCCAGGCCAGTTTATAAGAAGGATTGATCTCTTTGTTAACAATCCAGAGAACGATCAGTACTCCCACGATCCCGATAAATATATCCACATAACGGGAAAAGGCTGCAATCTTCAAAACCATGACAAAAATCCAGCCCAACTGAATAAGCATAGCGAATACCACATAAAAAATCCTGTTAAACAGCAGCTTCAGCAATTTTCTGAGCAACAGTAATATAAAGTTTTTCTTTTGTTTTAAATTTTCATTTTTCTCTGCCTTCAAGCCTGCTTCCTTTCCCCTTAAAATTTTCCTGTCTGCTTCATGCCCTGCAGCAGATTTCGCAGCACAGTAATACTTTATAATGTTAAAAATCCCTGACATACTGCCAGGGATTTTTGCGCACAATTAATTATATTTACGTTTTCTTGCGGCTTCAGATTTCTTTTTACGACGAACGCTTGGTTTCTCGTAATGCTCTCTTTTGCGGATTTCCTGCTGAATTCCTGCTTTTGCACAGCTTCTCTTGAATCTGCGAAGAGCGCTATCTAAAGTCTCGTTCTCTTTTACGATAACGTTTGACATAGACTCACACCTAACCTCCCTCCAGTTGTAGATTGTGCTAAAATACAACTGTCTGGGTATTTTTCTTGCACAAGTGATATTATATATCATTGGCTCTTGGTTCGTCAACATCTTTTTGGTTAATTTTTGAAATTATTTTAACTGACCTTCCAGGATTCCTGCTGCTGCATCTACGGCTTCCTGAGCCTTGGCAGGGTTCTTTCCGCCGGCCTGAGCCATGTTCGGACGTCCGCCGCCACCACCGCCTACGATAGCTGCCACTGCTTTGATCAGGTTACCTGCGTGGGCACCTGCTTTCTGTGCTGCGTCAGTAGCCATTGCAAGAAGGTTTACTTTTTCACCGTTTACTGCTGCCAGAAGGACAACACCCTCGCCAAGTTTGCCTTTCAGCTGATCGCCAAGGTCACGAAGTCCGTTCATGTCCACTCCGTCTACTTTTGCAGCAAGGAGTTTCACACCTTTGACTTCTACTACTTTATCCATAACATCTCCCAGAGCGCCCTGAGCCAGTTTGCTCTTTAAGGATTCGTTCTCGCTGGAGAGTGCCTTTACTTCTCCCTGAAGATGTCCGATCTTCTCTACGATCTCTGCAGGATTTGCTTTCAGTGCTTTGGCTGCTTCGTGAAGCAGTTCTTCCTGTTTCTTATAGTATTCCAGAACTCCGTTGCCTGTCAGAGCTTCGATACGGCGCACGCCTGCTGCGATACCGGATTCGGAAACGATCTTGAACAGCATGATGGAGCTTGTGTTTGCCACATGAGTACCACCGCAGAGTTCCTTGGAGAAGTCGCCCATGGATACCACACGTACCTTCTGGTCATATTTTTCTCCGAACAGAGCCATTGCTCCGGATTTCTTAGCCTCTTCCACATCCATAACATCTGTACGGACTTCAAGACCAGCCTGGATTTCTTTATTAACAAGCGCTTCTACCTGTGCGATCTCATCAGCTGTCATAGCCTGGAAATGAGCAAAGTCGAAACGAAGTCTGTCCGGTGTTACCAGAGAACCTTTCTGTTCTACATGGCTTCCAAGTACTGTCTTTAATGCTTTCTGAAGAAGATGTGTTGCACTGTGGTTCTTCTCAGTGTCTCTTCTTGCAGCTTCATCCACTTTCAGGGAAACAGTTTCTCCTGTGGAGATCATACCGGATTCCATATGGCCAACATGACCAAATTTGCCGCCGCGAAGCTTGATGGTGTCTTCTACTACGAACTTACCGTTTGCAGTTTCGATCACACCTGTGTCACCAATCTGTCCACCCATAGTTGCATAGAATGGAGTCTGCTCTGTAAAGACAGTTCCTTTCTGGCCTTCCATCAGAGAATTGACGATCTCTGTCTCTGTTGTGAGCACTGTTACTTTGGAATCAAAGGTAAGATGATCGTATCCTACGAATTCTGTTGTAACATTTACATCGATATCATCATATACAGTTGCATCAGCACCCATATAGTTGGTCACTTCACGGGCAGAACGTGCTTTGTTTCTCTGCTCTTCCATACATTTCTGGAAGCCTGCCTCGTCAATATCATATCCTTTTTCCTCAAGAATCTCTTTTGTAAGATCCATCGGGAATCCGTAAGTATCATATAATTTGAATGCATTTTCGCCGGAAAGTGTTTTCTCTCCTGCTGCTTTCATCTCATCTTCCATCTCTCCAAGGATACGGAGACCCTGGTCAATGGTCTTGTTGAACTGGTTTTCTTCGTTTGTGAGAACTTTAAAGATAAATTCTTTCTTCTCTTCCAGCTCCGGATATCCTGCTTTGGAACCATTGATCACTTCTTCACTTAATTTTGCAAGGAAGGTGCCTTCGATGCCAAGAAGACGTCCGTGACGTGCTGCACGACGGATCAGACGGCGAAGTACATAGCCGCGGCCTTCGTTTGTAGGCATGATACCGTCGGAGATCATAAATGTTGCAGAACGGATATGGTCTGTGATCAGACGGATGGATACGTCATCGTTATAGTTCTTCTCGTATTCTTTTCCGGAGATTTCACATACCAGGTTACGCAGTGCACAGATGGTATCTACATCGAAAATGGAATCTACGTCCTGCACAACAACTGCCAGACGTTCCAGACCCATACCTGTATCAATGTTCTTCTGTTTCAGTGTTGTATAATTTCCGTTACCATCGTTCTCAAACTGGGTAAATACGTTGTTCCATACTTCCATGTAACGGTCGCAGTCACAGCCTACTGTACAGCCAGGTTTCCCGCAACCGTATTTCTCTCCACGGTCATAGTAGATTTCTGAACATGGACCACAGGGACCTGCGCCATGCTCCCAGAAGTTATCTTCTTTTCCAAAACGGAAAATTCTGTCAGCAGGGATTCCGATTTCTTTGTTCCAGATGTCAAATGCTTCATCATCTTCCAGATATACGGAAGGATAAAGACGGTCTGCATCCAGTCCTACTACCTCTGTAAGGAATTCCCAGGACCAGTGGATGGCTTCTTTCTTGAAATAGTCACCAAAGGAGAAGTTACCAAGCATCTCAAAGAATGTACCGTGGCGTGCAGTTTTACCTACATTCTCGATATCACCTGTACGGATACATTTCTGGCAGGTACTTACTCTTGTTCTCGGCGGGATTTCAGCACCTGTAAAATATGGTTTCAGCGGAGCCATACCTGCATTGATCAGCAGAAGACTCTTATCTCCCTGTGGTACCAGGGAAAAGCTTTTCATTACCAGATGTCCTTTGCTTTCCATGAAGTCCAGGAACATCTGACGAAGTTCGTTTACTCCGTATTTCTTCATAATCTTTTCCTCCTGAAGTCGGCGGAACCATCAGTATCCGCCGATATTTCTATAATGAATTTTTTATTTTGCCAGAACTTTATTAAATTTCTTTTTGCCTTTTTTCAGCACTACACCTTCACCTGTAAGTGCATCTTTGGCAACTGTGTATTTCACATCTGTGATCTTCTCACCGTCAATGGAAACACCGCCCTGCTCAATGGCACGGCGTCCCTCGGAACGTGTTGGAACCATTCCTGCTTTTACAAGCATGGAGATCAGATCGATTGTTCCTTCCTCTGAGAAGTCTTCGTCTGCAAGCTCAGTTGTCGGCATATGTGCTGTGTCAGCGCCGCCTGCAAAAAGTGCTCTTGCGCCTTCCTGCGCTTTCTTTGCTTCCTCTTCGCCGTGAACCAGATTTGTCAGCTCGTATGCAAGGATTTCTTTTGCTTTATTTAACTGGCTTCCTTCCCATTTCGCCATCTCGTCAATTTCTTCTAATGGAAGGAATGTGAGGAGACGCATACATTTGATAACATCTGCATCATCCACGTTTCTCCAGTACTGATAGAAATCGAAAGGAGAAGTTTTCTCCGGATCAAGCCATACAGCACCGGACTGTGTTTTACCCATCTTCTTGCCTTCGGAGTTCAGAAGAAGTGTGATCGTCATGGCATAGGCATCTTTGCCAAGCTTACGGCGGATCAGCTCTGTACCGCCAAGCATATTTGCCCACTGGTCATCGCCACCGAACTGCATGGTACAGCCGTATTTCTGATATAACATGTAGAAGTCATAGCTCTGCATGATCATATAGTTAAATTCAAGGAATGTAAGTCCACGTTCCATACGCTGTTTGTAGCATTCATGAGAAAGCATACGGTTTACAGAGAAATGTGGTCCAACATCACGGAGTACCTCTACGTAATTTAAGTTCATCAGCCAGTCTGCATTGTTTACCATTAATGCCTTGCCGTCTGAGAAGTCGATAAAACGCTCCATCTGTTTCTTGAAGCAGTCAATGTTGTGCTGGATTGTCTCCACTGTCATCATCTGACGCATATCAGATCTTCCGGACGGGTCACCGATCATACCGGTTCCGCCGCCTAATAATGCGATTGGTTTATTTCCTGCCATCTGCAGACGTTTCATCAGGCAGAGCGCCATAAAATGTCCCACATGAAGGCTGTCTGCGGTAGGGTCAAAGCCAATGTAAAATGTGGCTTTTCCATTATTTACCATTTCTTTGATCTCTTCTTCGTCTGTTACCTGGGCAATCAGACCACGGGCTTTCAGCTCGTCCCAAACTGTCATTGTTTGTTTCCTCCTCGTAATATAACTAAAATAACCCGGTTCCTCTGTCCGTTTAGGACGAGAACCGGGTCTCGCGTTACCACCTAAATTTACAGAAAACTCGCATTTTCTGCCTCCATAAGTGAATGATATAAAGTCACTGCCAGAGTATCTTCCCGGCCAGACCTTTCACTTAAGCAAATTAACGGATGCCAAACCGCTGCAGCCTACTGTTCTCAGAAACATTCGATCCGAAAGTTTCGGTGCAGAGCTCCGGGAGGTATTCACACGGTTCCCTCAGGCGCCTCTCACCAGCCGGCTGCTCTCTGTCTGCTTTCCACGTGCTACTATTTCCCATCTGTGCCTTTACTTTCATATAGCCGTCAGGATTAGAATAGGGAATTGCTCTTTTCCTGACTGTCTTATCTATCTGCAAGTATACAAATACAGATTTTGTTTGTCAAGAAATTTTACAGATAATTTCGTTTTTCTCTGTCAACTTAAAGTGTTAATGTGTCAGCCTGATATCCAGTCTACAAAGAACATATGACCCTTGTACTGTTCATAATCCAGTTTGCTGAAATTCAGGTTCTGCGCCCAGAAGGCCTGAGGAGTCATAAAGAATTTATAATCAAAATCCTTTTTCTTAAATCCGGGCAGAGTTCTGGCAGTTCCTTTATTAATATAATCATTAAACATTGCCATTGCCGCTTTTGCAGCTGCATAGGCATTGGTTCTGTCTTCAAACTGTCCCTTCAGTCGTTTGATCAGAGCACCGTCAATCACAACTGCATACTGGTTCGGTTTTCCCTGATATACCACATAACGGATCTGTGACGGAAATTCCTTATACTTGTCCACTGTACAGTTCAGCACACAGAGAGCCACTGCTTCCATACCCACAAGCCCCTGGTCTCCTGCCTCCGCATCACATACTGCAGCCAGCAGATCCAGGTCAGAAACTGTGCCGTCAGCAATTCCCGGATGCTCCAGAAACTCTTTCTCCATATAATACCATTTATTATTTTTAGCATCAAATACCTTGACATACTTTCCATCTATCACATAGTTGGAATCTACTTTAGACGCCACACCGTTTTCATCAAACTTGTAAGTAGCGCCGTCAATAGCCCGCACATCATTTACAACCATGGCACCTGAGGATTCAAAATAATATTTTTTGCCATCCTCCTCCAGCCATCCGGTTTTCATTTTGCCTGTTTTTTTGTCAAAATAATATTTCTTACTTCCGACCGTGCCAAAGCCCTTCTCATAACGGATACCTGTAGTCTTGGAGAAATAGTAGTAATCTTCTCCCACCTTCTGAAGTCCTACATACAGAATTCCCGACGTCGGATGAAAATATCTGTAATTACCTGCAGAATTCTCAACCCATCCCGTAAGCATCCTGCCGTTTGCTTTACTGAAATAACGTCTCTGTAATTTTTTATCCTGTACCCAACCGGTAGCCATCACTCCGGAACCACTGTAATAATAATATTTATATCCCTTGGCATCTGTACGCCATCCTCTGGTAAGCAGGCCTGTCTTCTCATCAAAATAACGGATATTTCCCTTGGAATCCTTCAGATTGCCGGTAACCATATAGCCTGCACCCTTGGTAAAATACCGGATCACTTTACCGCTGGAATCCTTGGCCCAGCCTTTCAGCTGAACTCCTGTAGTTCTGTTAAAATAATATTTTCTGCCATTTAGCTCAAGCCATCCTTTCTGTCTGGAACCATCCTTGTTTATGTAATAGGTTTTGCCATTCTCAGTGACAAAGCCTGTTTTGGTCGCAGCCGACACAGAAAAACACCCCAGTACAAAAACGGCGATCACAGAAAGAAGCAGGCAGCTTTTCCATATGTTTCTATGTTTCTTCATGAATACTCTCCATTCTTTTCATAGTTATTTTTCGACTTTTTATTGCATTTGTTTTTCACAATCTTTGCATTCTTTACAAAATTGTTACATATATTATATCTGAATCTCATATTAATGTCAACTTCTATTCGGTTTACTCAAACAACACATTTGAATTACTGTTCACTCCGTTCACAGTAACACATTTGATCCTGGTACATATGATAGAGTGTAAAGAAATTCTGGAGGAATCAACATGAGTGATTTAGCTGCTACAAACTGCTGCGACGACAGAGGAGGATGCGGATGCAATTCCGGTTGTGACACTAACTGTGGATGCAATATGGGCTGTGGATGCGGATGCGGAAATGGCTGTGGACTCTCCTGCGGAAACAATTCCTGCAGCAATATCCTTTGGATCATCATTCTTCTTTGTCTGTGCGGTAACAATGGATTTGGCGGAGGTAATAGCTGCGGATGCAATGACAACTGCTGGATCATTATCGTTCTCCTCTGCCTGTGTGGCAATGGCAGCGGATGCAATAACAGCTGCTGCTGACCGGCTGCCGTTATTCCCTTCCCGGGCAGAGGTTAACCCCTCTGCCTTTGGGGACGGCTATCCGATTTGTCACAACCAGATCCCGTACCTTTTTCAGCTTCTTCCTTTCTTCGCACGCATTCCAGATCTATTTCATAAAAAGAATTCCCCTCCATTATCTGTTTTTCCTTCTGATCCTTCATTTTTCCTTCCTCTTTCCTTCTGTTTATAATTTATTATATGTCACAGCTGTCTGCTTCGCCATAACTATTGCCCGGTTTCCGTCATAATTCCTTCATATCTTGATAGCAAAGCTCATAAACTGTTAGGGGCAAAAAATCTCAGGCCCGTCATCAATCATAAACAAAAAGGAGCATCATCATGAATCAGGATTTTATTTCCCAGACTCCTCTGGATCAGATCACAGGTACTGATTACGGACAGATGCTGAAGGCTGCTATTCCTTACCTGCCTGCCAGAAGCCGCCAGATTCTCTCTATTTATGAAAAAGCAATGGAATTTCGAAATACAGTTTCTATTTTTGGAAAAAAGAATTACGAATCCGACCTGACTGCTGCAAGTACTGCAGACACAGATCCCATGGATATGCTTAACGATATCCGCAGCTTTTGCTACGGTCCTGCCAGGTCGAAGCTGGATCAGCTTGTGAATATGATGGCAATGGTTCAAATAGTAAATATCATAAACCAGCCGGAATACAGAAAGGAGGATTCCAATGAAGGATCCCTTAAATAATAACCTGAATGATAACTGGATCAACAATCCAAAGCTTGCAGATATAGACAAAACCAAGCTGGAAATGCTCCGCAGCCTGGCTTCTCAGGGAAATACAAAAGGCGCCGGTGAACTCCTGCCTTTCCTGTTGGGAGCAGCCTCCCAGGGGAAGAAAAGCGGTATGAACTTCAGCGCCAGTGAAATCTCAACAATCATTGATGTGTTAAAAGCAGGGAAATCTCCTCAGGAGATTCAAAAGCTTGACAAGGTAGTTCAGCTAATGAAGATGATACGCTGAATTTCTTTGTCAGTCCTGCATTTTATCAGTCCTGCATGGATAATACTTTCTTGTTCTGCCAGATATAAGTGATCAGAGAAATAATAGTCAAAGCTACTGACAGCCAGATGAAAATCTGTGCCAGCACGTCAAACACACCTCCCAGATCTGCCAGAAGAAGAATAATCATGATCATCTGAGAAACGGTTTTGAACTTGCCCCAGTAATTCGCCGCAATTACAATTCCATTCTCTGCTGCAATCAGGCGGAAACCACTGATAATAAATTCTCTTGCGATAATGATGATCACAATCCATGCTGGAAGCTTATCCAGCTCAATAAAACAAATCATAGCAGAGCAGACCAGAAGCTTGTCTGCCAGAGGATCCATAAATTTTCCGAAATTTGTTACCAGATTATTTTTTCTGGCAATCTTACCGTCAAACCAGTCTGTAACACTGGCTACCACGAAAATAGCCAGGGATATATAGCGGTTTCCTTCTCCGCCCCATCCTGTAAGCATAAACAACACCAGAAATGGTACAAAGATCATTCTGGCAACTGTCAATTTATTCGGTGTATTCATCTGCCAACACTCCTATCAAATCATATTCCAACGCACCGGTCACACGTACCTTTGCAAAATCACCAGTCATCAGAAGTTCCCCGGTCTGCACAAAGATATAACCGTCCACCTTCGGTGCGTCTCCATAGGTTCTGCCGATATAGGCGCTTTCATCTGCTACCTTGCCCTCAATCATGACAAGCAGCTCCTGGCCAATACGGTCCGTCCCCTTATCATAAGAAATCTCCTGTTGGAGCTCCATGATCTCATCCCTTCGTTCTTCCTTGATCTCCTCAGGAATCTGGTCCGGCATTCCTGCAGCAGGAGTATCCTCCTCAGGTGAGTAAGTAAATACTCCCAGTCTGTCAAACTCCATTTCGTCTACAAATTCCATCAGTTCCTCATGGTCTTCCTCAGTTTCACCGGGAAATCCTGTGATCAGAGTCGTTCTCAGAACAATGTCCGGAATTTCTCCCCGGAGTTTATTTACAATATCCACCAGTTCTGCCCTGGTGGTACGTCTTCCCATACGCTTCAGGATCCTGTCGCTGGCATGCTGAATGGGAAGATCCAGATAATGACATATCTTTTTCTCTTCTTTCATGGTCTGAATCAGTTCATCATAAATCTCTTCCGGGTAGCAGTATAACACCCGGATCCAACGGATTCCGCTGATCTTACATAATTCCTTCAAAAGAACATGAAGAGATTTTTTTCCGTAAATATCTGTACCGTATACTGTAGTCTCCTGTGCTACCAGTATCAGTTCTTTCACACCTTCCTCAGCCATTTCTCTGGCCTGGGTAAGCAGGCGCTCCATAGGAACGCTTCGGAATTTACCTCTAAGCTTTGGAATAATACAATAAGTGCAGTGCTTGTCACAGCCTTCTGCTATCTTCAGGTATCCAAAATGGCCGCCTGTAGTCAGGACACGCCTGCCCAGGCTTTCCGGCAGATAATCAATACTCTTGAATTCCTGAAACTGTTTCCCATCCACTGCTTCCTGGATTGCTCTGTAAATATCCTCATAGGAAGTGGTTCCCAGTACTGCATCTACCTCCGGAACCTCTTCAGTGATTTCATTTTTGTAACGCTGAGCCATACATCCGGTGACGATCAGAGCCTTACAGCTTCCTGCCTTTTTATACTCTGCCATCTCCAGGATTGTATTTACGCTCTCTTCCTTAGCATCATTAATAAAGCAGCAGGTATTGATAATGATCACCTCTGCCAGTGTTTCATCATCTACGATCTCAAATCCTTTTCTGGTCAGAAGTCCAAGCATTTCCTCAGAATCCACCAGATTCTTATCGCAGCCTAATGATACAAATAATAGCTTCATATAATCTCCCAATCAGTTTTCTTCTGTCTCAGCTTCTGCCACAGCCTCTGTCTCTTCCACAGCTGCCTCTGTCTGTACAGCTTCTGCTGTTTCTTCTGTCTCCTCTTCAGGTGCCAGGATCTTTATCTGTCCCTGATATAATTCATCAATAGCAACAGAAAGTGGCTTTTTACCTGCTGCACCAGCTACCATAGGTTTTGCTCCTGCGATCAGCTGACGTGCACGCTTGCTGGCAGCAAGTACCAGGGAATAGCGGCTGTTGATGGACATTGTGGTATCATCGTCCTCATTGTTTGTGTTGATTGCCTCAATTAATTCTGTATAAGATGGATGTATCATTTATATTCTCCTTTCACTTTTAATGGCTTTGCCATATAGTTATCTTTTATTTCTGAAAAGCTTTTGTCTGTCTCTGGATGTCCTCAATAAAATCAATATTTCTGGATGCTCTGGAATGCTCACTTACAATAATATCATGAAGATGATCCACACATTCCTCCACATCATCGTTAACTAGAATATAATCATACTGATCCATGCCTTTTGCTTCCTCTCCAGCTCTGGCCAGCCGGTCTGCAATTACCTGATCAGTTTCTGTTCCTCTGCCTTTGAGACGCTTTTCCAGCTCTGCCACTGTAGGCGGAGTTACAAATACCAGTAAAGCCTCCGGTATTTTTTCTTTTACCTTCATTGCCCCCTGGATTTCAATCTCCAGGATCACATTCCTGCCTGCTGAAAGCTGCTCTTCTACATAAGAACGGGGAGTACCGTAATAATTCTCCACATACTGGGCATATTCGATCAGCGCGTCCTCCCTGATCAGCTGCTCAAACTCTTCCCTGCTGCGGAAAAAGTAGGCAATACCGTCTTCCTCACCTGGGCGGGGTGCTCTGGTAGTCACGGAAACAGACAGTGCATAGTCATCATATTTCTCAAGAAGACGCTTCATCACTGTGCCTTTACCTGCACCTGAAAAGCCGGAAACTACAACTAAAATTCCTTTACTCATGAACTTCTCCCTTATCTTCATATTCATATATTTCTGCAAACCTGCGGGCGATGGTTTCAGGCTGCAGTGCGCTGAGCACCAGATAATCATCACTGGTAACGATCACTGCTTTGGTTTTCCTGCCCTGGGTTGCATCGATCAATGACCTGGTTCCTCTGACGCTCTGCACCATACGCTTCACCGGTGCAGCATCAGGGCTGACCACAGCCACGATTTTCTGTGAATTCACTACATTTCCAAATCCTATATTGATCAGTCTGGCCACCATCATCCATCCTTTTTATTCTATATTCTGGATCTGTTCCCTTATTTTCTCGATTTCTGTCTTCAGGTCTATGGCTATATCAGAAATCTCCATATCACTGGATTTGGACAGGATGGTATTTGCTTCTCTGTTCATCTCCTGTGCCATGAAGTCCAGCTTTCGTCCAATCCCCTCTGTCTCTGTGGTAAGCATTTTCTTCATGTTTTTCACATGACTGTGCAGACGTACTGTTTCCTCATCATTACAGATTTTATCAGAGAAAAGAATAACCTCTGCTGCGATCCTGTTGTCATCAATCTGAGTGTCCTCAAGAAGCTCGGAAACTTTGGCTTCCAGCTTTGTCCTGTAGGCATTTACCACCTCAGGAGAACGTTCTTCTATACGGGTAACCTTCTTGTCCAGGCCATCCAGTTTTTCCAGAAGATCTTTCTCCAGGTTGTGTCCCTCCTGGGTACGGGTCTGAACGAATTTCTCACAGGCTTCCCGCACCGGCGGCTCCAGTATGCTCCACAGTTCTTCTTCATCTACGGACTGTTCTTCCATAGTAAGGATATCCGGGTATCGGGAGAGGGTGCTGACTTTTATGTCATAGTCCAGGTCAAAGTCCTGCTGGATCTGCTTCAGGCAGGCTATATATTCGGCTGCCAGCTCTTTGTTGTATTTCAGAGTGCCGTTGTTTATGGTATAGTCTTCGTATGTGATATAAACGTCTACCTTACCTCTCTGGATATAAGTTTTCATCAGATTTCGGATGGATCCTTCCAGAAAGCTGAGTTTCTTTGGCATTTTGATACTCAGATCCAGATATCTGTGGTTAACGGATTTGAGTTCGATGGTTATTTTTCGTTCATCAGTTACGACTTCTGAGCGGCCGAAACCAGTCATACTTTTTATCATGTTTTTTTCTCTCTTTGTGGGTCTGTTTTAAAAGTATTGGGGTGTAAAATTTACATACAGATTTATTATAGTTCATTATGAAATCTTAGTCAAATATTTTTTGTGGTTTTGGGGGTATGCTTGAATCCTTGATTGTGAGACGTGGGGTATGGTATACTATAGGGACGCAGGAGAAACGTCATGTCTGGGGCGCGGTTTCGGAGTTTAGTAGTTCTAAGTGTGTGAAAGACTGCTAAGTGCATTCGCCCAAAGCTCAAACTCGCTGACGCTCAGACAGTGAGGCTTTGGGCTCATAACGCAGTCTTCCACGCACTAAGAACTACACAACTCCTGCAAATGCGCCCCGGACGTGACGTTTCTCCTGCTGGCTGTGCTATGGGGACAGGAATAAGATTGCGGGGATTTGTTTGTCTTTCTTATATGTATAAATTTTAATTAGGAGTGTGTATATATGGCATTTGATGGAATTACCATTGCGGCGATGGTGGCGGAGCTGCATTTGAATTTGGATGGGGGCAGGTTTAATAAGATTGCTCAGCCGGAGGCGGATGAGTTGTTGATTACGGGGAAGGGGGCGAATGGGCAGTGCAGGCTGCTTTTGTCGGCCAGTGCTTCGCTTCCGCTTATTTATTTTACGTCTAAGAATAAGGTAAGTCCTCTGACTGCGCCCAATTTCTGTATGCTGCTGCGTAAGCATATTGGCAGTGCGCGTATTTCCGGGATCAGGCAGCCGGGGCTGGAGCGTGTGGTGGAGTTTGAGCTGGAGCATCTGAATGAGCTGGGGGATCCCTGTAAGAAGGTTCTGATCATGGAGCTGATGGGGAAACACAGTAATATTATTTTCTGTGATGATCAGAGGATGATTCTGGACAGTATTAAGCATGTTTCTTCTCATATGAGTTCTGTAAGGGAGGTTCTTCCGGGAAGGGAATATTTTATTCCGAAAACTCAGGATAAGCTGGATCCGCTGTCTGTAAGTGAGGAGGATTTTATAAGGGTTATCTGCAGTAAGCCTTGTAATATTTCCAAGGCGATCTACTCTTCTCTCACCGGACTTAGTCCTGTTGTTGCAGAGGAAATCTGCTACAGGGCTTCCATTGACGGCAGTGATGCGGCGCAGTCACTGGATGAAGCAGCCCAGGTGCATCTGTACCATACCTTCAGCAGACTGATGGAGCAGGTTAAGGAATGTGATTTTACCCCCAACATTGTGTTCCGGGGTGAGGAGCCTGTGGAGTATGGGGTGTTTCTTTTTCAGCAGTATGGGGCTGAGTATCATGCTGAGACCTTTGACAGTGTGTCTGCCATGCTGGAAACTTATTATGCGAAAAAGAATACTCTTTCACGTATTCATCAGAAGTCTGCAGATCTGCGTCGGATTGTACAGACTGCCCTTGAGCGCAACCGCAAGAAGCTGATACTGCAGGAGAAGCAGATGAAGGATACTGCCAAAAAGGACAAGTATAAAATCTATGGAGAGCTGATTAATACTTATGGTTATGGCCTGGAGGATGGCTGTAAGTCATTTAAGGCTGTGAACTATTATAATAATGAAGAAGTTACCATTCCTCTGGATCCTACCATGACTCCTGCCGAAAATTCCAAGAAATATTTTGACAAATACGGCAAATTGAAACGTACGGAGGAGGCTCTTAAGGAACAGCTTGAAGAGACAAGAAGTGAGATCGATCATCTAGAGTCTATCTCCAATGCCCTGGATATTGCGCTGGCTGAAAGCGATCTGTCCCAGATCAAGGAGGAGCTGGCAGAATGCGGCTATATCAAGAAGCATTATGATCGAAAAAAAGGCCAGAAAATGCAGACCAAATCCAAGCCCTTCCACTATGTCACAGAGGATGGCTATGATATTTATGTAGGGAAAAATAATTTCCAGAATGATGAACTTACCTTTAAGTTTGCCACAGGAAATGACTGGTGGTTTCATGCGAAGAAGATGGCCGGTTCCCATGTTGTGGTAAAATCCAGGGACGGAGAGCTGCCGGATCATATTTTTGAGATTGCAGGACAGCTTGCAGCATATTATTCCAAAGGACGTACTGCACCAAAGGTGGAAATTGATTATATCCAGAAAAAACAGGTAAAAAAACCGGCAGGTGCCAAGCCTGGCTTTGTGGTTTATTATACCAATTATTCTCTGATGGCAGAGCCCTCCCTGGCGGGAGTCAGGGAAATCTGATATTTCACTGATTTTTCTGTTTCCGGCAAAAAAATACCATCCTGTACTATTTTTCAGTACAGAATGGTATTTTTTTATCTTACTGCATTATTCTTCTTATTTTTACCCAGATATGCAGCCTTTACTGACTCATCGGATGCAAGCTCCTCTCCTGTTCCGGACAGGGTGATGGTTCCAGTTTCCATTACGTAGCCATGGTGAGCTGCACGGAGAGCCATATTGGCATTCTGTTCTACCAGCAGGATAGTTTTTCCCTGCTTATTGATCTCGCGGATAATATCAAACACGCCCTTAACAACAATAGGTGCCAGTCCCAGCGAGGGCTCATCCATCATGATAATATCCGGTCTGGACATAAGGGCCCGGGCAATGGCCAGCATCTGCTGTTCACCACCGGATAGAGTTCCTGCCAGCTGCCAGTTTCTTTCCTTTAATCTGGGGAACAGATCATAACACCAGTTGATGTCCTCTTCCAGGCTGTCCTTGCGCATATATGCACCGATCTTTAAATTCTCCAGCACTGTAAGATCTGCAAAAACGCGACGTCCTTCCGGAACCAGGGTAATTCCCTGACTTACGATCTGTTCCGGAGTTTTTCCTGCGATCTCATTTCCATTTAATTTGATGCTGCCAGTCTTTGGCTTTACCAGACCTACAATAGAACGCAGGGTGGAGCTTTTGCCGGCACCGTTGGCTCCGATCAGGGTTACGATCTCCCCCTTCGGGACCTGAAAGCTGATTTTTTTTACAGCCTTAATGCCGCCATAGCTTACGCTTAAATCCTTTACTTCCAAAATATTACTCATCTGCGGCACCTCCAAGATATGCATCAATAACTCTCTGATTATTCTGAATTTCTTCAGGCACACCCTCTGCAATAGGTTTACCAAAATCAAGAACATAGATTCTGTCAGAAATCTCCATAACCAGATCCATATGATGTTCGATCATAAATATAGTCAGACCAAATTCATCACGGATTTTCGCAATAAAAGCAGTCAGATCATCAGTCTCCTGTGGATTCATACCTGCAGCAGGCTCATCCAGGAGAAGCAGCTTGGGCTCTGTAGCCAGGGCTCTGGCAATCTCCAGTCTTCTCTGTTTACCATAAGGAAGAGAAGTTGCCATCTCATCTCTCAGATCTTCCAGACCTACGATGCGAAGGAGCTCTTCTGCCTCCTTACGCATTTTCGCTTCTTCTTTTCCATTCAGATGGAAGGTGGCGGTAAAAAGATTACTGGTTCTTCTCAGATGCTTGGCAATGAGAATATTCTCGAATACAGTCTGGCTTTTGAACAGACGAATATTCTGGAAGGTTCTGGCAATCCCCAGCTTTGTGATCTTATCCGGCGTGGGAACAATGGAATGAGTATATTTTCCATTATTTTCTCCCTGATAAAGCTTTTTCATTTTACCCTGAGGATGATTTTCAATGATCTTTTCCCCCTGGAAATAAACAGCTCCGTTGGTAGGCGCATACACTCCTGTGACTACATTGAACGCAGTAGTCTTGCCTGCACCGTTAGGACCGATCAGTGAAACGATCTCCCCTTTGTTTACCTCAATATTCATGTTATCTACAGCAATCACACCACCAAACTGCATGGTAACATTCTCAACCTTCAGTACGTTGTTCTCACTCATCAGGCGTTACCTCCTTTGGCAGTTTTTTTCTTTCTGGATTTTCCGGTCAGGAAATTATAGATTCCCCTGATGGAAAATTCTCTGGTTCCCATAATACCCTGTCGGAAGAAAAGTACGATGATCATGATGACCACTGAGAATACAACCTTACGGAAACCGGCACGCAGAAGAGGCACATGGAAGCTTCCTATATAAGTATCATTGTCAAGGAATCGAAGAATCCATTCAGAGAAAATGATAAACAGGAAAGAGCTGATACAGCTTCCTGTAACAGAACCGATACCTCCGATTACCACGATCAGAAGGATTTCATAGGTCATGGCTGATTTGAAGGTAGATGCCTGGATCGTAGTCTGATACATGGCAAGTAATGCACCGGAAACTCCTGCAAAAAAGGAGCTTACTACAAAGGCAATTCTCTTGTGATGAGCCAGGTTGATTCCCATAGCCTCTGCAGCCACCTCGTCATCGCGAATTGCCTTGAAAGCACGGCCGTAAGTGGAATTAATCATCATCACGATAATGGCAATACAGATTCCGGATACAATGAAAGGAAACAGCACACTGCTAAAGGTAGGATAGGATCTCAGCAGGTTGGAACCATTTGTCAGAGGTCCTAATTTATCCCACTGGAACACTGCACGGATAATTTCCGCAAAGCCCAGTGTGGCAATAGCCAGATAATCGCTTTTCAGGCGAAGCACAGGCAAACCGATAAGATATGCAAAAATCGCTGCAACCACACCGGCTGCGATCAGTGCAATAAAAACCGGCACAGTAAACTGTACAATACCGCCGTCAAAATACATATATACATTTTCTCTCTGTTCCACCGGAATGGTAAGGATTCCATAGGTATAGGCACCCAGAAGCATAAATCCTGCCTGTCCCAGAGAGAACAGTCCTGTGAATCCGTTTAACAGATTCATGGAAACTGCAACCAACGCATAAATAGCGCCTTTTTTCAAAACTGTAAAAAGCATGGAGGTAGACGGAAGAATCTGCTCCAGCACATATAATACGATCAGTAAGGCAGCGATTAAGGCAACGCTTATGATCGTTTCTTTCTTCTTTGTCATAATATCTGCCTCCTTAAACCTTATCTGTAGATTTCTCACCGAAAAGTCCGGTTGGTTTGGCAATAAGGATGACGATCAGCAATGCAAAGGTAAATGCATCTGAGAAGGTCGTCCAGCCCATACCCTTAATAATATTCTCACAGATACCGATGATAAACGCTCCGATCACCGCACCGGGGATAGAACCGATACCTCCGAAAACAGCTGCTACAAAAGCTTTCAGGCCAGGCATAGCACCTACAGTAGGAGTAACACCTGTATAGTTTGTAAAAAACAGAAGGCTTCCCACTGCTGCCAGGAAAGAACCGATAATAAAGGTCATACTAATGACCGAATTGATCTTGATTCCCATAAGCTGTGAAGTCTCAAAATCCTTGGATGCTGCGCGCATGGCCATACCGATCTTTGTATATTTGATCAGGGCAACCAGGGCGATTACAAGAATAATTGTCAGAAAGGGCGTGATCACTGTTACACGTTTTGTGGTAGCACCAAATACTGTAATAGTATCACTGATCCATGGGATTGCCGGATACTGCTGTGCCAGACCTCCAGTTATGTACAAAGCAAGATTCTGCAGCAGATAGGAAACACCGATCGCTGAGATCATGATGGACATTCTGGGTGCAGACCGCAGAGGCTTGTAAGCCACACGTTCTACCAGAAAACCAATCACAACAGTTGCAACTAATACTAAAGGGATAGATATATACATGGGCATAACCGTGGATGCATATATCATAATCAGACCTGCGACCATAAAAATATCACCATGGGCGAAATTGATCAGTCGCAGAATACCATATACCATGGTATATCCTATGGCAATCAGTGCGTACTGTCCGCCTACTGAAATACCTGCCAGCAAATAGGGCAGATTTCTGCTGAACCATTCCATATAATTTCTCCTTATGCTTACGATTTATAATAATCAACCAAAACTGCTCCGGCTAAGAGATGCATCATCCCTAACACCGGAGCAGTCAGGTATCTTTCTCGGGAAATACCCTGCTACTTACTGATATTCATTTTAATATCACGACTGCAGTTTTATAAGTAAAAAGATTATTTAATTCCCTGTTCTCCTACAAATTCCCATGCACCGGTCTCTGTATTTGCCTGTTTTACATATGCTGTATCTCTTACTGCATCCCCGTTTTCCTTGTCAAATTCGATGTGTCCGCATACGCCGTCATACTTAACATCCCAGAGTGCTTCATTTACCTTTGCCGGATCTGTGGAGCCAGCTCCCTTCAGTGCCTCCAGAGCTGTAAAGTATGCATCGTAGCCCATGGCAGATACAGCAGCGATGGTATCATTTCCACCATTGTTGGCTTTGTTTGTGGAATCAGAATTTACAAATTCTTTCATACCTTCATCAAATTCTTTGTTACCACCCTCCTGGTAGAAGGTTGTTACATAAAGCTGAAGATCTTTGCCTTTAACAGCATTCAGGATAACATTGGAATCCCAGGTATCGCCTGCAAGAAGAGGAGCCTCCAGTCCCTGGGAAGCTGCCTGGTCAATGATCAGGGCTGCTGCCTCTGTGGAAACCGGTGCAAAGAATACATCTGCCCCTTCATTCTTAGCTGTTGTTACATAGGAAGCGAAATCACTGTTTCCTTCCGGGAATGTATCAGATACAACTTCACCGCCTGCATCCTCAAATGCTTTTGTAAAGTAATGTCCAAGACCGGCAGAATAATCATCACCCTGTTTTGTCAGCACATAGGCTTTTTTTGCTTTAAATTTGTCACTTGCAAAGTTTGCAAGTACAGTACCCTGGAAAGGATCCAGGAAACAGATACGGAAATAATGGGTATTTCCCTGAGTTACCTGTGGATTGGTACATGTAACACCGATTGCAGGAACCCCGCCCTGTTTGAAAATATCAGATGCTGCGATGGCAACACTGGAACCGTAAGATCCAAGTACAACAGAAACTCCATCACTTACCAGCTTGGATGCAGCAGATGGTCCTTTATCATTGGAGGATTCATTATCAACAATATCCAGCTCTACATTATATTCCTTGCCATCAATCTCTACGGTAGGCTGTACACTGTTGGCATACTGGATACCCAGCGTCTCCTGTTTACCGCCTGCACCATTGTCGCCGGATGCCGGTTCATATACACCAATCTTTACTGTGTCAGCTGCAAATGCAGTTGCTGCTGTGGCTGCCACCATAGATACTGCTACTGCTGCGCTAAGTAATACGGCTAAAACTCTTTTCTTCATAATAATTTCCTCCTTTAAGATAATTTGGTTGTTTTTTCTCGGAGAACATCTGTCCTCATACCTCATACATTTTTTGAATTATACCATGCTTTATCACTTTACGCAAGTAAAATTCAAATTTTTTTAATGTTTAAAGCCCCGGATAACGGACTTTAAACAAAAAAGGTGCCGAAGATTTCTCTTCAGCACCTTTGCTTAAAATAAATTATAACACCCTGTAATCCATATTACAAGTATTAATTTCTTATTTCAATATATTTTCCAATTAATATCCATATCAAAAACTTATAATTATAATGCAATATTGCTATTTTACGTTCTGTTTCTGATATGATAGGATGTGTTCGGTTAAAAAAATAACAAAGCAACACTCCAACTTATCTGTTAAGAAGCGTTTCCTATTAATTGTCATCAGAAAGTTTCTTATACAGATATCTTCGACATCTTTAACTATACACATCAAAGACAAAGAAAGAGGTAAGAAAATGGAAGACAACAAATTATGTCTGGAAAAGCAGCCTTTAAACCAGGAAATGCTTGACAAAATCGATGCTTACTGGCGTGCAGCTAACTATCTGTCTGCCGGACAGCTCTATCTTCTTGACAATCCGCTTCTGAGAGAGCCATTAACTATGGATCAGATCAAGAAAAAAATTGTTGGTCACTGGGGAACTGTACCAGGACAGAACTTCATTTATGCACACTGCAACCGTGTCATCAAACGTTATGACCTTGATATGATCCTGCTTTCCGGTCCTGGACATGGCGGAAACTTCATGATCGCCAACACCTATCTGGAAGGTTCCTACAGCGAAGTTTATCCTAACATCAGCCAGGATGAGGAAGGTATGAAGAAAATGTTCAAACAGTTCTCCTTCCCATGCGGAGTTCCAAGCCACTGCGCACCGGAAACACCTGGTTCCATTAATGAAGGTGGCGAGCTTGGTTACTCCATCGCTCATGCTTTCGGAGCTGTATTTGACAACCCTGATCTGATTGCAACTACTGTTGTAGGCGATGGCGAAGCTGAGACTGGTCCTCTGGCGACATCCTGGCAGTCCAACAAATTCCTGAACCCGATTACTGACGGTGCTGTACTTCCTATTCTTCACTTAAATGGATATAAGATCAGCAATCCGACTATCTTCTCCCGTCTTTCCCACGAAGAGCTTGAATGCTTCTTCAAGGGCTGTGGATGGAAGCCATACTTCGTTGAAGGCGACGATCCAATGACAATGCACAAGAAGATGGCTGAGACAATGGACACAGTAATCGAGGAAATCAAAGCAATCCAGAAGAACGCCCGTGAGAACAATGATCCGGAACGTCCGGTATGGCCAATGATCGTCCTCCGTACTCCTAAAGGATGGACAGGTCCTAAGGTTGTTGACGGACTTCAGATTGAAGGTTCCTTCCGTGCTCATCAGGTTCCGATCACTATGGAAAAACCGGAACATCTTGAACTTCTGAAGGAGTGGCTGGAAAGCTATCGTCCTCAGGAGCTGTTTGATAAAAACGGACGCCTGCTCCCTGAACTGGCTGAACTGGCTCCTAAGGGAAATGCACGTCTCGGTGCCAACCCACATGCAAATGGCGGACTTCTTCTGAAAGATCTTCGTCTTCCGGACTTCCGCGATTACGGTATTGAAGTACAGCCTGGCAAAACAAAAGCTCAGGATATGATCGAACTTGGCGGATACATCCGCGACATCTTCAAACTGAATGAAGAAAACAAGAACTTCCGTATCTTTGGACCAGATGAAAGCATGTCCAACCGTCTGTACAAAGTATTTGAATATCAGAAACGTGACTGGAACGCAGAAATGCTTGATACTGATGACTGCCTTGCAAGAGACGGACGTATTATGGACAGTATGCTCAGTGAGCATATGTGTGAAGGATGGCTGGAAGGTTACCTGTTAACAGGTCGTCATGGCTTCTTCGCAAGCTATGAAGCTTTCATCCGTATCGTTGACTCCATGGCAGCCCAGCATGCAAAATGGCTGAAAGTTTGCAACCAGCTTTCCTGGAGACAGCCCATTGCATCCCTGAACTTCATCCTGACATCCAATGTATGGCAGCAGGATCACAACGGATTTACTCATCAGGATCCTGGATTCTTAGATCACATTGCAAATAAGAAAGCAGACGTGGTTCGTATGTACTTACCACCGGACGCTAACTGCTTACTCTCCTGCTTCGATCACTGCATCAAGAGTAAGAACTATGTAAACGCAATCGTAGCTTCCAAACATCCAAGCTGCCAGTGGCTGACCATGGAGCAGGCTGTTAAGCACTGCACACAGGGTATCGGTATCTGGGAGTGGGCAAGTAATGACTGTGGGGAAGAGCCAGACGTTGTTATGGCTTGCTGCGGTGATACACCTACACTTGAGATCATGGCTGCAGTTACTATCCTTCGTGATGAAATGCCGGAACTTAAGATTCGTGTTGTTAATGTTGTGGACCTGTTCAAACTGGAATCCGACCACAAACATCCACACGGTTTAAGTGACGCAGAATATGATGCAATCTTTACAAAAGATAAACCTGTCATCTTCGCATTCCACGGATATCCAACACTGATCCATGAGCTTACTTATGAACGTCACAACCGCAACATTTCTGTTCACGGATATCAGGAGGAAGGTACTATCACTACTCCATTCGATATGCGTGTACAGAACCAGATCGACCGTTTCAACCTTGTAAAGGATGCCATCATGCATCTTCCACAGCTTGGAAACAAAGGTTCCTTCTTAATTCAGAAGATGAACGACAAGCTTGTTGAGCACAAACAGTACATTGCTGAATATGGCCAGGATCTGGAAGAGGTCAGAAACTGGGAGTGGCATAAATAATCTCTTACAAGACAAAATGATAAATTCCTAATCTTACAGACAGCCGTCAGGAAATCCACATTTGGTCAATTCCTGACGGCTGTTTACTTTTACTATATTTTAAGTCTCTATTCTCCCATATTTGAGCCTGAGCACTTATTTTCTGTCTGTTAAAAACTTCTGAAATGCCTTGGATGCAATGCTCTGAGGATATTCCGTATCATGGATCAAAATAATACTTCTCTCCGGAAAGGTCTCATTTACATCAATCTCAAAAACCTTTTCAGATGCCAGATCTTCCCTGGCAAATTCTTCCGGAAGAAATCCGATTCCCATATTATAACGCACGGCAGGAAGGATCATATCTGTAGTTGCCAGCTCCACATCCGGCGAAAACTGCAAACCATTCTTTTCAAAATATGCATTCAGAAACTGTCTGGTGATTGCTTCAGAAGTCAGGCTGATCCATGGATAAGAAGATAATTCTTCCAGAGAGGTTTTTCTTCCCTTCAGCTCAGCGAAACGATTCCCGCCGATTAGGATTTCCTTATACTTCCTCACTACCTTCATCCTCAAAGGTTCTGACACCTGCAAAGAAGCCGATACAACAGCAAGATCTACTTTTCCTTCCTTCAGTGCATTTACCGAATCTGTCGTGCTGTTATTTAATATCTTAAAATGCACATTTGGATACTGTATATTGAAATCTCTCACTGCCTCAAACAGATAACAGTGAAGAGCAGTTTCTGTAGCACTGATATAAATAGTCCCATTCTCAAGGCTGATCAGGTTATTCAGATTGTCTTCCGCCTTAAAGAACTGTGCACATCCTGCAGCTACATACTGATAAAAAACCTTTCCCTCAGGGGTAAGTTTCATTCCGCTTTTACTTCTGGTAAACAATCTACAGCCAAGCATATTTTCCAGATTATGTATGGTTCTGGTCACTGCTGGCTGGCTTGTCTTTAATACAGCAGCCGCCTTAGTCAGATTTTCATATTTCGATACATAATAAAACACCTTATAATATTCAAAATTTGTGTTCATATCATTCTCCGTCCGTTATCCTCAGGTCCACATTTATCTCAATTTCTCTGCCAGCTCTTCTATTTCCTGTATAATATCCTCACGGTCTCTTACCGGTACTTTATCTGTGCGATTCACATAGACAGTTCCCAGACTGTCACAGCTCATCTGGCGGAGCAGCATTTCTGCTGTACTTTCCGCTTTTTCTCTCGGTCCAATGCTCCCTGCTGCCAGAAGGACTGCTCCTGTTTTCTTTTTGGGGACAGGTTCTTCCTTGCGGAGATACCTGGCACTGAAATATGTCTGAAGCCTGCTCAGCACAGCAAGAAGCATTCCCGTCACCTCTTCAAAATATACAGGTGAAGCTATCACAATATGATCGCACTCTTCAATAAAAGAAAGAATTTCCTGCCACTCATCCTGTACCGCACATCCTGCATGTTCAAAACACCACCTGCAGTCTATACATGGACTTATTCTGGCTCTGTATGCATCCACTACCTTAAATTCCCCGCCAAGTTTTTCCTGCAATGTCTTGATCATATACGCTGTCTCACCTTTTTTTCTGGGCGATCCGTTAAAAATTAATGTTTTCATTTCTGCCTTCCTTATCTTTCCATAAAAAGCAGCTCCATGCAAAGAACTATCCATCCATTTACATGAAGCTGTTTCATTTGTCTTTATATCAGAGCAGAAAAATCATTTCTTATTCTGCTCTCAGATACCGGTTCTTGTCCTGCCAGATGGCTTAAATTATTTTTTATTATTTTATTTATCTGGAAGCTTTATATTTCATATCCGACCATCTGCTGTATACCTTTTTCCCCTGGGCATTATAAGCATATGCACGGATTCTGTAATAATATTTCGTTCCTTTTTTCAGACCTGTATTTGTGTATCGTACCGTAGAACCGGATTTGATCACTGCAGCTCTCTTATAAGAACCTGTTGTCCCGATCCTGCGGTAGATTTCATATCCTTTTGCATTTCTGGATTTCTTCCAGGTAAGTGTAAGTCTTCTTGCATTTTTGTTGGAAATACTGCTGATCGTCGGTCTGGAAGGCTTTACTGTGGTGCTTTCCACATTATATTCTACATTTGTCATCTGCAGAATGGAGGAAGCTCCTGTTCCATAGGCCCTTCTTGTATCTGAATCATATTTGAAATAGATATCTCCGCCCTCAGTCTCATAAGTATAACCTTTTGAAACACTTCCTCTGGCAGGTGTGTTCAGGAAAAGCTCACCATTCTCTCCTGCTGAATCCGTGTCACTGTTTGTAATATCCGCAATATAATATCTGCCGTCCTGTTCCACGATATTCCACATATGGGCACCTGCACCGGTTCCGCCATCCATATCACCGGTTACTGTATAACAGGTAATATCGCTAAGGTCACACAGATACTGGAAAGCTTTGGAATATCCTTCACAAACTACATTGGTAGATTCATCCCAGTCAAATACCCAGATCAGCTGCCACGGATCTCCGTATTTATCTCCATAGGAATCAGAGATTGCCTCATCATTATAATCTGTCAGATAACAGATCATTTCTTTATATGCAGCCAGCTTCTCCGGCTCAGACATATTTTTAAATTCATTAACAATCATTTTTGCATTGGAAGCTGCTTTCTTTGCAGTCTTCACCATCCGGGAATCTACCCGGTACTCCTTAGCTGCATATTCGCTGATCACAGGCATGGAAACTGTTATATCTGAAATCTCTGCGATTCTTTTTCCGCCCCTGACAGATACGGAATAACTATAATCCCACTGTGTCATTGCAGTCTTTTCATACCAGTATAACTCATAGGGACAGTCTGCCAGCAGACAGGTCGTGATCTTTTCTTTATTCAGGCTGTCAAACTTCCTGGATACTTCCTGTTCCAGCTTTGCACCTGTGGCAGAAGTCTGCCAGCGCAGTCCAAGATCTGAAGTAATTCCCAATTTGGTAGATCCGCCTCTGGCTGCTATGGATGTAACCTTTGTTTTCATTTCTTCATAAAGTGCCTGCTGTACTCCGGAAAGAACGGTTTCACCGATAGAGGTACCCGGTGCGGTAGATACCTGATCATAGAAAAAGCGGCTGGCATATTCTCCGAACAATTTATCCCCATCCGGCTGATCCTCTATCTTTATGCTGATTTTCTCTGTCACATGGACAGTACCGTCAGGAAGCTCCTCCACACTGCGGTCTGTAACTGTAAAATTACTTTCCTCTGTTTCCATGTCTGAAAAGTCAAATTCCTGCTGTGCTTCTGCCCCAAAGACCTCTGTTTCTTCTTCCTGTTCTACAGACGGTGCCTGCTCCACATCTGAAAATTCTTCTACCTGTGCTGCCTCTGCATCCTGCTGCTGTACAGCCTGCACCTCTCCATCTGAAAACTCTGCTGCTCCTACCGGTGCTGCCAGACTTCCCATTGCCAGCATCAGACTTAAGCTAAGACTTATAAAACTTTTTTTCCTATACATAACTACTTCCTCCTTTAATACAGCATACACAATTTTCACCCATTCAACAAGGAAAAAAGGACAATTTGACATTTTCCGTGACAAATTATGGGGTAACAGCACAGCCCAGTATCAGAAATTACTTTCTTTTCTGTTTGTCTGTTCTCTGCAGGCGTTTCCTATATTGGTCAGGCAGAGCACTGTGGCGATCAGGAAAAGTCCGGGGATCAGAATGATCCACCAGGATCCTGTCATTAATGCCTTATCTGACAGAGACAGCATACTTCCCCATGTGATAACCTCTATGGGAAGTCCAATACCCATAAAGCTCAAAGTCGCCTCCGAGATCATTGCAGTTGTTACATTCATAACTACCATAAACATAATGGATGAGAAAAAGTTCGGCACCAGATGCTTCCACAAAATACGGAAGAATCCGGCTCCCATACATCTTGCAGCAATGATATACTCACTGTTTCGTATCTGCCGTACCTCTGTGCGTACCACTTTCGCAATACTGGTCCAGCTGGTCACACCGATTACAAAGGACAGACTCAGAATATTAGCATTTCCCATAATAGCCTGCAGCAAAATGATCAGAAGCAGAGTTGGTATACTTAAGAATATTTCTGTAAATCTCATGATCAGTTCATCCAGCCAGGCAGGTGCCACCCCACTGAAGGCACCGACTACTACTGCAATAAAAGTAGAAATAACAGTGGCTAATCCACCAATCAGAATTGAAATCCTTCCTCCATACCAGATCATGGAAAAAATATCCCTTCCCATAGTATCCGTTCCAAAAAGGAACTCCCTGTCAGGAGCTTTATTATAGTTTAACAGATCCATATAAGCAGGATCCTTTGTCATGATCAGTTCCGCGCACAGGCAGCCCAGTACGATAAAAATCAGGATTGCTGCTGAAACAACAGGTTTTCCCTGATACCGCTTTTTCTTTGATTTGGGAATTACTGTTTCTGTCTTTCTGTTTCCTGCCAGTTCAAATAAATGATTGGTCATCCTTCTACTACCTCCGATTTCTCGGTTATTACTTCGTCCTTCATACGGGGATCTATCTGTTCATTAATCGTCTGACTGACAATATTGCAGAAAATAACCAGGATTCCTGACATCATACAAAGCAGCATCAGCAAATTGTAATCATGATATCTGGCGCTCTCATAGGACAGAGCTCCGATTCCGGGATAAGAGAATACACTTTCTACCACATAGGTTCCTCCAAGTACATGGGGGACTGCAATGGCCATAATACTCAGATAAGCAGGCATTACATTTCGGACACAATGTCTGAACATAAGCTTTTTCTTATCCAGGCCTTTTGCCTTTGCCAGAAGTACATAATCTGCGCGGACCTCTTCCAGAATCTTATTTCGGATCATGTAAGCGTAATACCATAAATGCTCCATGACCACGATGGTCAGAGGCATAATCAGATGCAGCACTCTGTCACCTATATCTCCTGCATTTCCTGTACTGTAAGCACCACTGCTTGGCAGGATCTTAAGATTTACGGAAAAAACAAGGATCAGGACCAGGGCCATCCAGAACTCAGGAATACAGCTGGATATGGTTCCCAGCTTACACAGAATCCGGTCTGCCAGCCGGTTTTCGTACCAGGCACACAGAATTCCCAGGAGCAAGGCTCCGGCAAACATAATGATAAATCCGATTCCTCCAAGCACAAGTGTATTGCCAATACGTCCGCCGATCACTTCTACTACATCCTGTTTATATTTAAATGAAATTCCAAATTCTCCATGAAAGGCATTTTTTACCCACTTTACATACTGCACAGAAATTGGTTCGTTCAATCCCAGTTTTCCCATAGCCCATTCACGTTCTTCCGGACTCATCTTCTCTGTACGGTCACCATAGTAGGAAATCAGAGGATCTCCCGGTGCAAGACGGGCTACATAAAATACAGCTACAGACAATATAAATACTGAGATCAGGAATATCAGGCATTTTTTACCATAGTAAACTAACTTTTTTTGTCTCATGATATACTGCACCCCTTTCCTTCAGCCGGAAGCATTGCAAAATGTCCGGGTGACACTTCTGTCCACACACTGTTTTCCATTCCTTCGCCATCATAGTACTGCAGAACTCTTTTTCTCTCCCTGATGGGGTCAGGAACAGGAATTGCAGACAACAATGTTTTTGTATAAGGATGCACCGGATGGGAATACAATTCTTCTGATGGCGCCAGTTCTACCAGTTTTCCATGATACATAACTCCCACACGGTCACAGAGATACTCAACCATAGCCAGGTCATGAGCTATAAACAGAAATGTAAATCCATGCTCCTCCTGCAGATGACGGAACAGATTGACGATCTGGGCCTGTATGGACACATCCAGGGAAGCTATCGGTTCATCGGCCACCAGAAATTCCGGTTCCATACACAGAGATCTGGCTATGGCCACTCGCTGCCTCTGTCCCCCTGATAATTCAGATGGATATCGATTCAGGAAACTGTTCTCAAGTCCTACATATTCCATCTGAAAAGCAGCTTCCTTCACAAAGCTTCCTCTCGGAGGTGTAATATGCTGGATTCTCATTGGTTCCGTAATAATATCTGACACCTTCATTTTCTGGTTCAGACTGGATGCGGAATCCTGAAAGATCATCTGGCGGCAGGTCTGCAGCATTTTTTTATGCTTTTTGAATTCCTTTTTGTCGCAGATATTTACATCTTTATACCAGATTTCTCCCTGAGCCGGCTGATATATATTCATCAGACATCTGGCAACTGTGGACTTTCCTGAACCGGATTCCCCTACCAGACCAAAGATCTCACCTTTATGGATCTGAAATGAGACATCATCTACAGCCTTTACCTTGATCTTTTTTGTCAGATGAAACTGCTGAGTCAGATGCCTGACATCTAATAAAACTTCTTTACTCATGCGCTGTTCCTCCCATAGGTGATTTGATCTGCGGTGCTCTTGGATCCAGCAGCCAGGTTGCCGCATAATGAGTATCTGTTATCTTAAACATAGGCGGCATTTCTTCATAATCAATATTCAGGGCATATTCGTTTCTACATGCAAAAGCATCACCTTTCAGCGGATCTATCAAAGTAGGAGGCATGCCGGGGATAGTGTACAGGCTTTCTTTTCCATTTGCAAATGCAGGCAGTGATCTCATCAGCCCCCATGTGTATGGATGTCTGGGATCATAATACACTTCCTCTGCTGTACCGATCTCTACGATCTTGCCTGCATACATGACTGCCACCCTGTCTGCCACACGTGCAACCACTCCCAGATCATGGGATACCAGTATGGTAGCTGTTCCCAGCTTCCTCTGTATTTCCCGGAGAAGATCCAGAATCTGTGCCTGTATAGTCACATCCAGTGCAGTAGTTGGTTCATCTGCAAATAAAATATCCGGATCTGCTGCCAGAGCGATGGCCATGACACATCTCTGACGCATTCCCCCGGAAAATTGCCATGGATACTGATGATATCGTTCCTTTGGATGGGAGATACCTACCAGTTCCATAAGTTCCAGAACTTTTTGATCTACCTGTTTTTTCGTATAATTCTTATTGTGGATCACCACTGCTTCCCCAATTTGTTTTCCGATTTTAATAGTTGGATTCAGGGAAGTCATAGGATCCTGAAAGATCATGGAAAAAACTCTTCCACGCAGTTTCTGCATCTCCTTTTCCCTGTAAGAGGTGATATCCTGTCCGTTCACACAGATGCTTCCCTCTTTTATTTTTGCGCTTGGTGGCAAAAGCTTCATGATACTTTTGCAAAGCACACTCTTCCCGCATCCGGATTCTCCAACTATGGCCAGCACCTCTCCCTTTTTTAATGAAAAAGACACATCTCTTACTGCCTGGACTTCTCCGGCAGGACCGTCTATGCTGACTGAAAGATTTTTAACCTCTAATAAATGTTCCATCTTTATTCCTTTTTCCGCTCGTGTGAAAAGGGGGCACTCCTCGTGCCCCCGTCACAACCTTTATCTTATTTATTCGATAGTCCAGTCTGATACATTCCAGAAAATACCAACTCCGTGATGTCCCATAATTGTATCAGGATCAATTCCCTTAATATTGCTGTCAGCAACATAGTTGGCATCAATATAGCAGATCATTGCATAAGCCGGATCCTCTGCCAGAGCTTTCTGGAAATTAGCATAGGCTTCTGCACGTACTTTTGGATCAGCTGACTGTCTTGCTTCTTTCAGATACTTGTCAACGTCTGCATTAGAGTAGCCGGAGTAGTTTGCTCCCTTATCTGTTCCGAATACTTTGTATGTATGGTCGTCAGCGTCAAATGGGCTTCCCCATCCGATGAGGAATGCCATCTGTCCTGCCCAGTCTGTCTGTGCAGGGATCTCTACTGATACATCCATGCCGATCTCTTTCAGTTCCTGTGCTGCGATCTGAGCCATATCAATACGTACCTGATCTCCTGCACTTACGCTGATTACAAATCCAACTTTTTCGCCATCACGATAATAAAATCCGTCATCACCCATCTCGCATCCTGCAGCTTCCAGAATTTCTTTTGCTTTTTCAGGATTGTAATCATAATGCTCTACATCTTCATAATTGTAGATATTTCTCTGAAGAGGTCCATAAGCCGGCATTCCCTGTCCAAGGATAACTGCGTCGATGATCGCCTGACGGTCAAGCCCATAGCATACTGCCGGGATCAGATCACGGTTTTTCTGCCAGTATTCATTTCCAAAATTAAACATGATTCCACGATAGTCAGAAGTCTTCATATCGTAGCATGTATATGCCTCATCATCTGCAAAAGCAGCTGCATCCTTTGGTGTTAATAATGCCAGATCAAGTTCTCCGGATTTTAACTGAAGTGCTTTCGCATTGTCATCCGGTACGATCTTGAATACAATTTTATCGATGGAAGGCTCGCCCTTGAAATAATCTTCATTCTTAACCAGTGTGATTGCCTGTCCCTCATCCCAGGATTCAATCTTGTATGGACCTGTTCCTACCGGATTACGGAAGAAATCAGAGGTCTGCATATCTTCGCCCTCAAGAAGATGCTTAGGAAGAACTGCCATTGTCATATAGTCAAGGAATGCAACGTTTTTGTCCTCAAGCTTGAACGCAACCGTATGATCATCAATAACATTGATTTCCTCTACGTCCTCGTAGTTGGGTGCATTCTCAGAACCGTTTTCCGGATCCATGATTGCTTCGATAGTAAACTTAACATCCTCTGCTGTCACAGGTTCGCCATCCTGCCATTTCGCATCTTCTACCATATGGAATGTATAAGTATTGGTTTCATCATCAAAATCCCAGCTCTCTGCCAGTCCCGGAACTACCTGATTCTCTCCGTCATGTGCAGTTAAACCGTTGAAGATCAGAATATTGATCTCTCCATGTTCATCCATAGCAGGATTGATCCTGGTATAATCTCCGCTTCCGTATACCAGTGTTGTTTCTTCCTCTGCCAGTACAGGCACTGTTGTTCCGGCACTGACCAGTGATACAGTCAGAAGCACTCCGGCCATTGTCAATAAACCCTTTTTCATTTCATGTTCCCTCGCTTTTTCTTTATTGGTAACTGGCTTTTATGATATCAGACAATTCTGACATCAGTAAGCCCTGCGGGGGGATATTGACATATTCCTTTTTAGACCTGAGGTATGCCATATATGGCATACCTGGAATAAGTCATCTCAATAACGTTTTATGATATTCTTTTCTTTTTTCTCCTGCGGACAAGCTTCCGGATCAGAATGATAATAACGACAATTATTACAATAAAGATCAAACAAATCAGCACTATGATTACTGAGAATTTATTGGGATGTTTCACCAGATCCAGGATGTTTTTACTGTCATCTACAACCTTACGGTTATGTGTGGCTGCATAATATTCCGGTACATTGGCAATTCCATCCCCGTCTGTATCTTCAAAGGACTGCATATATCTTGCAATGGCATCCCATGCCTTCAGCTCCCTGCCATTCTCCATGATTGCCTGGTCCTCCAGATTTTCAATAGGATTTCCATTCTTGTCCTTTGGTTCCAGAGACAGCAGGCCATATGACATTTTCATTACAGAGCCAAGCATTTGTCCGGTGTACAGGTCTGTCACAACATGATACAGTTTATCATCCTGGATTTCGATCCGTTCTCCGTCCTCTCTGGTCAGATAGCAGTCCGTCACCTTGTTCAGAATCATTCGATGAGGATTGTATGTAAAATTCAGTCCGCTGCAATATAATCTTGCAGTTGTCATAAAGTCTGAAACAGAAGCATCCACTTCTGCTGCCAGCTTCAATTCTTTTCCTGTCAGATAGGCATTGATCAGAGGATATCCTGCTACTCCGTCTTTTCCGATTCCCAGAGAGAATGAATTGTAGACATCTTCTACTGTAATATTTCCCTTTGTATAGGTATCGCGGACAGTCCCGCTTGGAACCACTGCTACATCTACAGGATCTCCATCAAAATATTCTGAATGTTCCACAGCATATACATAGGCATCAGACATAATATCGCCAAGATTCAGTTCTTCATGCTTTGTGCTCATTTCTTCCAGGCTGTTAAATTCAACGTCATTCTCAGCCAGGACTTCATCCCTGGTGTAACCAAAATCTTCCAGATAATTGGTGTCTACGGTATCCATTAATTCATCAATCCGTTTCTGTGTTGCCTGATCCGGCCTGATCTCTTCGGACACAGGAATCAGCTCGTAGGAGGTCATCTCCCAGCGTCCGTCCTGCTTCTGTGTCATGGAAAGCGATCCCAGATTTCTCCCATACTCACCGCAGGATACAATATAGGTATTCCCATGTTTGATGGCTTCCTTCAGCTCTGTGTGGGAATGTCCACTGATGATCAGATCCAGCTCAGGAACCTTTTTTGCAAGGATTTCGTCCTCAGACTTATCCTCATCTTCCCAGGTTCCGCCATGAGACACACATGCGATCATATCTACTTTTTCATTTTTCTTAATCTCTGCTACTGTCTGCCTTACTGACTCTGTCGGATCCTTAAACAGCAGTTCACAGGTAGGGGCACATTCCAGGGCATCTTTTCCAAAGACACCAACTACTGCAATCTTCGTATCCCCCTTTTGAACCACCACATAATCCTTTACACCGTAGGCTTCAAATGCTTCTTTGATCTGCTTCTGGCCATCACTTAAGCCCTCTTTCTCCATAGCGTCCCAATCCACATTACACACTACAAGCTCCGGCAGTGTCTCACCGGAATTTACAGCTGCCTTCAGCATATTTGCCAGCCCCTTTGACCGGTAGTCGAATTCATGATTTCCAAAGGTAGTTACATCATACCCCAAATACCCCAGCATCCGAAGCTCCGCTGCCTCTGTATCATATACAGTCTGGATCAGTGTACCCATGGAAAAATCTCCTCCATCCAGCACCAGAGTATCCGGATTTTCTTTTCGCTTTTCATCCATCAGGGTTTTCAGTCTGGCAAATCCGCCAACTTCTTTTTGCTGGCCTTCTACAATAGTTGAAAAGCTATCCAGATGGGAATGGGTATCATGGGTAAACAAAACGTCTACCTTTTTGGTTTTGGCTGCTGCCACAGAAATATCCAACACAAGCAGAAGCAATGTTACAATGGTAAGTATCACTGACAGAATCCGTTTCCGTTTTTTCATAAACATCTCCTTTTCCTTCAAGAAATTTTTTATCTTTACTTTTCTTTATCTTATTTATTTTCCTTTATACTCTGCTCTGAGCAAGGCGATTTCATGAGTCCATCCTTCATCATCATTGGGTGTTTCCAGAATAAAGGGAATTCCTTTTGTGGCAGGATGATTGATCACGCGAACAAGTGCTTCCATTCCTATTTGACCCTCTCCGATTCTGGCATGACGGTCCTTATGGCTGCCAAGTGGATTCATGCTGTCATTCAGGTGGATGGCCTTTAGTCTGTCCAGACCTATGACCCGGTCAAATTCTGCAAATACACTGTCAGGATCATTTACAATATCATATCCACCATCCCAGACATGACAGGTATCCAGACAAACCCCTAATTTATCTTTTAATTCCACCTGGTCAATGATCTGACGGAGTTCTTCAAAATTTCTTCCTACTTCCGTCCCCTTTCCTGCCATAGTTTCCAGAAGTACAATTGTACTCTGGTCTTTTGTCAGCACTTCATTAAGAATTTCTGCAATTTTACGGATTCCTACTTCTGCGCCCTGTCCTACGTGGCTGCCCGGATGAAAATTGTAATAATTTCCCGGTGTCATTTCCAGACGTTTCAGATCATCTGTCATGATTTCTCTGGCGAAATCTCTGAGGTTTTCTTTGGCAGCACAACAGTTCATAGTGTAGGGTGCATGAGCTACCAGCTTTCCAAAATGATTGTCCTTTACCAGCTGCAGAAATGCCTGCACATCCTGGGGATCTATTTCTTTGGCTTTTCCTCCTCTTGGATTTCTGGTAAAAAATGCAAATGTGTTACCGCCATTTGCCAGCATCTGCCTTCCCATTGCAACATATCCCCGGGATGAACTTGTGTGATTTCCTATATACAGCATCTTTTTGCTCCTCTTCTGTAGTATTTTTTATCATATCAATTATTTTTATTATAACACAGAATCCGGCAAATGCGATGCAATTCCTGAATTATCGTTACTGTTCACTTCGTTCACAGTAACGTAGTGGTGTGTGAACAGTAACGAATTATCAGTCTATTCTTTTCGTCAAATTAAATGTATAATAGACAGGAAAGGAGAATTAAGTATGGGAAAATTAATCGAAGGACTCTGGGATTGTCCGTTTTGTGACAATAAGAGAATCAAAGCCGGGCAGAAAACCTGTCCACTTTGCGGACATCCACAGGATGAAAACACAAAATTCTACATGCCGGACGCAATTGAATATGTTTCAGAGGAGAAGGCTGCCAAAATCAGCCGAAATCCAGACTGGCAGTGCAGTTTTTGCGGCAGCCTTAACAGTGACGATCTGAACATCTGCAAAAACTGCGGAGCCACAAAAGAAGACTCTGAGAGAAACTATTTCGAAATACGGCAGCAGGAAGAAGAAAAGAAACGCAAAAAAGAAGAGAAAAAAGAAGCGCACCAGAAAAATACTGCAAAAAGTGCACCAAAGAAAAAAGAAAAAAAGAAGAAATCACTGATGAAAAGAGCTCTTCTCTTTCTGGGAATCTTTGCTGTCATCATTTTCGGAATGATGTCCTGTCTGGCACCGAAAGTAAAAAATGTAACCATTGATGACTTTGACTGGGAACGAACCATCGACATCGAAGAAATCGTTACACACAGCGAAAGTGATTGGCAGCTGCCAGATGACGCACGGCTACAATACACGAAAAATGAGATTAAGTCATACGAACAAGTCATAGACCACTATGAGAAAGTTACGGAAACCAAAACACGCCGCGTTATCGACCATTATGAAGATGAAGTCTCCCATGTTGACCTGGGAAACGGGTATTTTGAGGAGAAAACCAAGAGTGTTCCTATATACAAAGATGAAACCTATACAGAAACCACGGATAAACCAGTGTATCGACAAGAACCGGTGTATGCTACAAAATATTACTACGAAATAGACCGGTGGACTGTGGTAGACACTGCGAAAAATTCCGGAAGGGACCAGAATCCAGCCTGGCCAGAACCAAAGCTGAAAGACAACCAGAGAACAGGAACAAAGGATGAGCACTATTTCGTGACTGCTACCTATGAGAAAAAGGAAGGCAAAACCGAAACAGAACGCTATGAGATGGATTTCTCTGAATGGAAAAAGCTGAAAAAAGGCGAAAAAACAGACTTAAAGATTGATGCTGCCGGATTCGCAGAAATTAATAAAGAATAAGACCAAAAAGGAGTATTCAATGCAAAAGATGACAGAAAAAATTGTACCTTTACCAGTGGCTCTAAATTCGGCAGAACCTATATTCTTTTATCTGCTGAAGGAAAAGTTGTAAATCCATTTTATTTGCACAATTAGGAATCCCCTCTGCAGGAATTGCATTAGTGATCAGTATCGAGTTACTTATGGATGCATGTCACCAGCCTGCAATCTTGCATTTCTGCAAACAGAACTTGTACTTTCTGCAAAAAAATTGAATTTGCTGGATGAAGCAAAACTACGGAAATAATATGAAAAAAGCCGGTCACAAAAGACCGGTTTTTTCATTTCTCTTATAATTACAATTTTTTATTTATTTTTCTCTTTTGCACATTTCTCCGATCACATAGCACAGTGCTGCAACAATCATACCATTGATGGATGCAATTCCCCATGTCACTACGTTTGCCACGATCGCACCAAGAATAACTCCGGCAACTGCAAACCAGTTGACTGTTACGATCTCAAAGGTATCTGTATCGTAAGCTTTTTTATTCATAAAATAAGAGAGGACCAGGATGATACCAACCGGCGGCAGTGTACAGTTCAGGATGTTCAGCCATCCGCAGAAGTTGTAGTACAGCCATACAGAAAGCAGTGTTCCGATAATACCGGAGATCAGAACCATGGGTTTCTTTCTCTTATTGAAAATATTTGCAAGACCAAGTCCTGCTGTATACAGAGCATTGTCATTGGTTGTCCAGATATTTAATCCCAGAACCAGGATTGCAAGATAGAACAGATTCAGACGAATCATAACTTCAAAAATATCATTTCCACCAACAAAAATATAAGAGATTGCTCCAAAGAAGAACATCAGGGAGTTTCCGATAAAGAAGGCAACTACTGTTGCGATCATTCCCTGTTTACCATTTTTTGCAAATCGTGTAAAGTTCGGTGTTGCAGTTCCTCCTGATACAAAAGAACCAATTGCAAGTCCTGCACCGCCGATAACACTCAGAGAGCCACTGGATACAGCAAACTGATCAATGATCGTGCCATCCCCCTGTCTTACTGCCATGACCATTGCCACTGTTCCAAGAACTGCAACAAGCGGTACGGCAATATAACTGATGATTGTAAGAGACTTGATTCCAAAATATGCAGATGCAGTCATACATGCTCCTGCGATCAGAATCAATACCCATTCAACTGCTGTGCTTCCGCCAAAAAGTTCGCGTGCAACAGGAATCGCAAACATCGCAATACCTACACCAAACCATCCAATCTGTGTAAAGCTTGTCAGTGCTGAAGAAATATAAGAACCTTTTTCTCCAAACGCTCTCTTGGAAAGCAGGTCAAGGCTTAAACCTGTCTCTGCGCCTACATAACCAAGCAGACCTGTATAAACACCAAGGATCGCTCCACCCAGAAGAAGGGCCTTGATAAATCCCCAGAAGTCCAGTCCTGCTGACATTTCCTGTCCTACCCACATACTCGCAGAAAAGAAAGTAAATCCAAGCATGATCATAAACATTGTCAGAAATCTGCGTCTGCTCCATTTCGGAACTGCGCACTCTGCAAAGTCAATGTCTATACTTCCCTGCTCTGCGCTATTTGCTGTTGTCATTTTTTCACTCATCTGTTCTCCCCGTTTTTCCTTAATCTAAAATATATTTTCGCAGTGCGTCCGTAAATTCTCCGATACGCTGCTCTGCAAGCTCTTTTAATGTAATATCTTTCATACTTTCAATATATCCAAGTTCCTGACGATACAGCCATTTTGCATCTGCCGGGCGGATATCCTGATAGTGGTTTGCCTTAACCCAGTCTTCATAGCTGATCGGAGTCGGATAACCCAGTTTTTCATCCAGAAGTTCCTTAAAATCGATCTTATCCGCTCTTTCACTGATTCCTTTCCAGAATTCCAGAACTTCTTCTACATGCTCATGAATCTCGTAACGTCTCGCACCACCATCATAAATAATACATTTTTCAAAAAGAGGGCTGCACATGGAAAGCGTCTCTCTTCTGAACTCAGGCGCAACAATACCACCTTTCCAGTAGAAATCCACGTCCGGAAGGTTAATTCCGGAAACACCCTTATCCTGATATGTACTGAAGATTCCTTCATAATAAACGGTGATAAAGCCTTCAAACTCCGGCCAGAACTGGCGGATTTCTGCAGTAAGCTTCTCAAGAATATCAATTCCTTTTGTTCCTCCGATAGTAAAGATAATAATATTGCGAAGTCTTGCGCCGTGATCTCTGTAGAAATCAGTTACATAACGAAGACAGTGAATCAGTGTCTCTCCGCTTGCAATGATGTCACCGATCATCAGTGTACTGTCCGGTACCATGGTAAGCTTACTGTATTTGATTTCAAGGCCTGCGATCTCCTCTTCTTCAAAGACACGCTCACTTGAAAGAAAGCTGATATCATGAACACGGATATGTTCTCTATAACAAGCCTCTTCGAGAGGATAATTCAGCGCACCTCTCAGGATAGAAAGAATATTTGCTGTTGTAACCTTCTTCTGCTCCTTCAGATAATAAAGCATCTGAGAAGTGGAAGAAACAAGACAGTTATAAACCTCATATCCTACTATTTCCGGTGTATTCAAAAGTTTTCTTGATTCTGCCTCAGAAATAACATAATACTCATTTTCATAATCTCCACTTTCGAGACGATAGCATGCAACACCCTGCTCATCGAACTCCGGCACCAAAACTACATTATCCCAGTTTTTCATCTGTGCTTTTCCCTTTCCTCTACATTTTATGTTCATAAATCTTAGTTACTGCTCCATTCACAATAACGCATCTACAAAAGAGTATGATGAACTGCTCAGAATGTCAAGTAGAAAAAACATTTCCAGACATTTTATTCCACACAAAAAAGATCTCTCTGCCATCACTGGCATTGAGATCTTTTTCTTTTCCATTCTTCTGACCGGTTTAGGTTTATCCAAAAAGCTTCGGTTCATTCTCAATCAAATCTTCTGCCAATTGTTTCTTATCTACCATTGTTTGATCCATGATATACAATCATACATTAACCTCTTTTTCCCTCACATAATCAGTAATATCCTCTACCAAATATTCCTTTCCCTGTGTATGAAGAACATCGTAGCATTTAATAATATAATTATCCAAAATCCCAGTTGAGTTTAATATTTTATACACTTTGGCTGGGGACATTTTCCATTTATCTGCAAGACTATATATCATGAAAATTGAAAAACTCAATTCTTTTTTCTCACACATAATCACTACCAACCTTTCTGTTATATTCTTACTTAGATTATAACAATTATTTTATTTTCATACACTATATTTTTTTATTATTATCAAAAAGTAGGCATCCAATATTGCAACACCGCCGTTCCCCCAGTTAGGAATACACAGATACTTTCCATATGCATGTTTTCCTACAATGCATTTAGTAAAAATCACTTCACAACTACTGTTGCTACTTTACTCCAATTAGACGTTTTTCCGTTTACATCACTTACACATATTCTGACATAATATTTCTTTCCTGACTTCAAATTTTCTTTTGTGCAAGTAGTTTTATTTGGATCATATATCATTTCCGATATCATATCTGAAAAGTCAGCCTTTGTACTGAATTCAATCCTGTATAAATCTGCATTTTTATTATACTTCCATGTAACTTGAATCGTTCCCTTTTTATTACTTACACATTTCCAATTCTGCACAGGACTTGGAAGGATTTCGAAAGTTGTGAAACCAGAACAGTTCTTATAGCTTCCCTTTCCGGTAACCAGAACCGTAGCTGTTCCAACTTCTTTATTATTGAAATACTTTACCGTATAATTTTTACTGGATACTTTTTTCCCTTTATAAGTTACCGTAATTCCTGGTTTAACCATTTTACCAGTATAATTCATCGTTTTGGACTTCAAACTTAAAGAAAAACGTCCTGCTGCCGGTTTACAGTTTATAAAATCAAAACCATTTCCTTTTGCATATTTTTCGACATTTGTACCAACATTTCCATAGATTTTAAATCCATTAATTTTGTTTATAGTTCCATTGTCTTCATATTTATATCCAAACGCGTTTTTTCCTATGGAAATGCTTCCGTATAAATACTGTAATTTAATTGAAGTAGCAGCACAATTTATAAACGCTCTTTCCTGAATATCTGAAAGCCTGTAAGATAACGTAATATTTTTCAAATTGATACATCCCATGAACGCTTCTCTTCCTATAATTCTTGCAATTGGAAATCTGTGCCTCCAATGAAAGATTCCCTTTTCAAAGAAGCAAAAATATTGTATCATAATAATAATTCAGGCTTTTTTGCCCGATGTATCTGTCATGTACAGAGAACGGTAACTTATGATAAAAATTCTATTGAGAGGATAATTTATGTTCCAAACGATCATTGACGCAATCAACACATTTCTTTACAGCAAATTGCTGATTGTGATATTAATTGGTTCCGGCATCTATTTTGCTATTCGGACCAGATTTCCGCAGGTACGTTTATTCCGGAAAGCCTGTAATGCTGTAATGGAGAAGCCAGAGGGAAAAGAAAGTGTGTCATCCTTTCAGGCACTGATGGTCTCTACAGCATCTCGTGTAGGAACGGGCAACATTGTGGGAGTATCTTCCGCTATCTGCATCGGTGGTGTAGGCTCCGTATTCTGGATGTGGATCATTGCCATTCTTGGCAGTGCATCAGCTTTGGCAGAAAGCACACTGGCACAGATATATAAGAAAAAAGGGGAAGATGGCAAGTGTTATGGTGGTCCGGCTTATTATATAGAAGCAGCACTGCACAGCAGAGGATTGGCAGTGGTTTTCTGTGTAGCCATGATCCTGACTTATGCATTTGGATTTAATATGCTGGCTTCTTACAATCTTCAGTCTACCTTTGCCGGCCAGCCATTTTACAATGCAGATATCACGCCTTGGATCATTGGCGGAATTCTGGCACTGGTAATGGGATGGTGTCTGCTGGGTGGCGGTAACAGAATTGTGAAAGTAACCTCTACCCTGGTGCCATTTATGGGAATTGCATATATTCTGGTATCCCTGTTAATCGTAGTATTGAACATCGGACAGCTTCCGTCAGTCATGGCACAGATTTTCAAAGAAGCATTTGACTTTAAAGCCATTTTTGCCGGTTTTGCCGGATCAGCCATGATGCAGGGAATCCGAAGAGGTCTGTATTCCAATGAAGCAGGTATTGGTTCTGCACCAAATGCGGCAGCGTCTGCAGTAGTCAGCCATCCTGTCAAGCAGGGACTTGTACAGATGCTGTCTGTGTTTATTGACACATTATTATTGTGTACTGCAACTGCCATGATGTGTCTGGTATCTGGTGTGATACCTGCGAAAGAACTTCAGGGTGCACCATGGGTGCAGGCAGCACTTCACAAGACACTTGGTTCTTTTGGCCCATATTTTATCATGATCGCCATGGTATTATTTGCTTTCACCACATTATTGGGAAATTGTTTCTACTGTGACAATCTGCTGACGTATATTCATAAAAAACAACCGGGCAGAAAATTCATGACAGGATTTCGCATTGTATCAGCACTGGCAGTATTTTGGGGTGCAGGTATGGAAATGACATTACTGTGGCATATCTCCGATGTATTGATGGGGGTAATGGCGTTGATCAACATTCCGGTGATCCTGGTACTGTCCAATACTGTAGTAAAAGCATTAAAAGATTATGAAATACAGATTCAGCAGAAAAAGAATCCTGTATTTTTCAGTAAGAATATTGACCTGAAGCAAAAAACAGATTACTGGAATGAAAAAACTAACCAATAGTTAATAGAAATTTTCTCTCTCCTATTATATGGTAACTATAGAATAAACTTGGGCAAAGCATTACGTGTACCAAAAGTCATAATATTTGCCTGAAACTATTATAGCCTATCGTGTAAGGAGGAGATTTTATGAGTATGAAGGAACGCTTTATAAAAAAACGCAGAAGCTATCTGGTATTTTTCTTTCTGACAGCATTTGCCGTACTTTCATTTTTTCCAAGGCTGACACTGGCTGCTTCCAAGCCAACTGCCAAGCAGCTTAAAGTAAGCTGCAGCGGATTCCAATATGACAATGATACCGCAAAGTTATATCTGAAGCTGAAACTGAAAAATACTTCCAGTTACACAATTACAAAAGTGAGGATGGAATATGAAATCCCAATCATGGAGGATGGAACCATAACCCAGACCTTCAGTGTGACAATCAATCCCGGAAAAACAGTAAACAAGACTGTTTATGTTGGAAAAATGGCTCAGCAACCGTATAAATCACCTAAGGTAAAGTGCTTGTCGTTCTGGTACCGGTCTGCTACCCCTAAGCTAAGCCAGCTCAAGGTCAGCTACAAGGGATATGATTATAATCCCAACACCGGAGAGCTGTATATAACTGCCCGTATGCAAAACACTTCAAGTTATACCATTACAAAGGTAACAATGTATTTTGAGATACCGCTGGATGAAACTGCAACGCCCACCCAAACCTACAATGTAAACATTCCAGCCGGAAAGACCAAAAATTACAGATTCAAAATCGGAAGGATGGCGGATGCCCCAGATGGAAAAACGAAAGTGCAATGTAAGAAATTCTGGTATAAGAAGTAGCATCCCACTGCTGCAGTAAGATACGGTCACTTTATTTATGCACAAAGGGACTCTTGTTTCAGGAGTCCTTTTTTATTGGCATTTGGAATGATCCTTTCCATGTTTGCAGTCCGGCATATAGCCGTACCTCAATGTCATGGTGCAGAGAAAACATCTTCCACGGATATAATACAAAATCATTTACAAAAGTATAGCAAAACATCCTCCGCGGAGGGTATTCTCAATCAGCAAAAACTTCTGACTGTTTACTGAAAAGTATGATATAATAAAATTACAAAATATCTTTCAAAAAGTCCTATTTTTCATTTTAAAAATATATATTTTAAGAAAGTACAGGCCCGCTTATGAAAAGAATTTCTTTTATCACAACATTATTTCTTTTAGTAATGATTCTACTCAACGGAAAACCTATAGACTGCCAGGCAAAAGATATTTCCTGGACCGTTACACAGTATGGTAGCGACAATGATTCTGCCCAATCTATGTTTTATACCATTAAAGGCAGCAACGGCAGATTATTTATCGTAGACGGAGGCTGGGCAGCAAATGAAGGACGCGTCAGAAACGTAATCAAAAAAAATGGCAACAAAGTTGACGGATGGATCATCACCCATCCTCATCCGGATCATGTTGGAGCATTTAACAAAATAAAATCAAACCCACAAGGGATCAAAATCGAATATGTTCTGGCCCCAAAGATCAATGCAGAACGATATAATACATACAAATACTATTGGGATGAATATCCCGTTTTCACTAAATTCATGAGCTTGGTATCTAACTATCCCAAACTCAAATGGATCAAGCCAGGAAAAACCATGAAATTATATGGACTTAACATGAAATTTTTCAACAGCTACAGTAATGATATCAATGATACCACAAAAGACATTTGCAATGGCTCCTCCCTGGTATTCAAGATATATGGCAAAAAGACAAGTATGCTTTTTACTGGAGATATAATTTCCCCAATCGGAAAAAGGTTAATAAAAGAATACGGATCAGAATTAAAAGCAACTTACCTGCAGGCTCCCCATCACGGAAACAATAAAGGGCGGAAATCTTTCTTTACATATATCCATCCAAAAGTTACCTTTATTGATGCACAGGCTTCATTACGAAACAGCAATGCTGCTATCCAGGAAAATATAAATATTTTAAAAGGTCTGGGCAGCAAATTATATTCTTTTGATCACAGAAAGAGTGTGATCATACACTGAGAGACTGCTTTCCAAAGCTTGAACTACCCCATCCGACGTCAATCGGGTGGGGTTTTCTGCGTTTAAATAGATAAAAGGCTGTCGCACATAAATTTCATGGTCGAGATAAAATTTCTCAACAATCAAAAAAAACTTCTTTTCGTTATAAATTATGGTATACTATGTTAGTCAAGTATAACAGCGATGTATAATAAGAAATGAAAGGAACAATTATGCCATTAAACTTAGCAGATTTTAATAAGAAATACCGGATAAGCAAAGTCTGCGGGCAGGAAAAGCAGCGCCATTATCTGGAATCCCTGGGATTTATATGTGGAAGTGAAGTCGAACTCCTTTCTGAAATCCATGGCTATTACATGCGAATATACTCAGGATATTGCCATGATCCGTTTCTTTCATGATAAAAACATACGGATATCTATGGATGATTTTGGTTCAGGCTATTCCTCTCTGAATACTTTAAAAGATATTCTTTTTGATGAAGTAAAAATAGACAAACTCTTTCTCTCGGACGATCTGTCTGAAAACGGAAAGATTGTCCTTCAGGAAATTTTTCACCTGTTAAAAAGGACTAAGAAATTTATTGTCTGCGAAGGTGTGGAAACAAAAGAAATGGTAGATTTCCTTGTAGAAGAGGGTTGTGATGAGCTCCAGGGATATTACTACTATAAGCCTATGAGTCAGGAATCATTTGAACAATTGTTGCAGAAAACATTCTGATCAAACCAGGCACTCAGCTGCAAGTACATTATACTTTTCCATTCTATATTTTGTAAAAACTATTGACGTTCTTACCTTCCGGCGCTATCATAAAATCATGATATCTGTCTCTTGTCTGCAAGATACAGCAAAAAAAATACTTTCAGGGGGAAATTCCAATGAAAAAATTCATGGAAGAATTCAAAACATTTGCCCTGCGCGGCAATGTCATGGACATGGCAATCGGTGTTATTATCGGAGGTGCTTTTTCCGGAATCGTAACCTCTTTGACCGACAACTTCATCAATCCGGTTCTCAACGTACTTACTGGCGGAGCTACATATTCACTCCAGGATGTATCCGGATTCGCATCCTCTTTCATTTCTTCAGTAGTTAACTTCATCATTATGGCATTCATCCTGTTCTGCCTGCTGAAGGCAGTGAACAAAGTAACATCCTTCGGTGCCAAAAAAGAAGAACCAGCCGCTCCGACTACTAAGAAATGTCCTTTCTGCATGAGCGAAATCGACATCAAAGCTACACGCTGTCCACACTGCACTTCCCAGTTACCGGAAGAAGAAACCAAACAAGCATAACAAAAAAGTCTTCGCAGCATATAACATATAAAATGTACCATACTGCGAAGATTTTTATTATTCCTTCTCTTCTTCCTGCTATGCATTTCTCACTAAACGATTAAGATGAGAAATGCATTTTGCATTTTAAAGGTTTATTTTATTTATGGTATGCGTTATTTACGAAGATTGCTATAGTTTTGTTTAGTCCTGTTTTACATTGAAGGCTTTCATTCCCGGATATACTGCGCTTGCACCGAGTTCTTCTTCGATGCGGAGAAGCTGATTGTATTTTGCAACACGTTCAGATCTGCTTGGGGCGCCGGTCTTAATCTGGCAGGTATTCAGTGCTACTGCAAAATCTGCAATTGTTGTATCTGCTGTCTCGCCGGAACGATGAGAAGAAATTGCGGTGTAGCCTGCTTTGTGAGCCATCTTGATTGCTTCCAGTGTTTCGGATACGGAACCGATCTGGTTTAATTTGATCAGGATCGCATTACCTGCACCAAGGCTGATACCTTTTGCAAGACTTTCTGTATTTGTAACAAACAGGTCGTCACCGACAAGCTGTACTTTGTCACCAAGTCTGTCTGTAAGTTTCTGCCATCCTTCCCAGTCTTCTTCATCCAGACCATCTTCGATGGAGATGATTGGATATTTCTCACATAATTTAGCCCAGTGTTCGATGAGTTCTTCAGATGTATATTCTGTGCCGGCTTTTGGAAGTTTGTAGTATCCTTTTCCCTTTTCACTCTTCCATTCGGAGGAAGCAGCATCCATGGCAATTCGGAAGTCTTTGCCTGGTTCATATCCGGCTTTCTTCACTGCCTCGAGGATTGTCTCGATTGCTTCTTCATCGGATTTCAGTGCAGGTGCGAAACCACCTTCGTCACCTACTGATGTGGCAAGTCCGCGCTCTTTCAAAATAGAAGCAAGTGCGTGGAATACTTCTGCACACCATCTTAAGCATTCCTTGAAGGAAGGTGCCCCAACTGGCATAATCATGAATTCCTGCACATCCAGACCGGATGATAATGCATGGCATCCGCCGTTTACGATGTTCATCATTGGTACAGGGAGACGGTTTCCAGATACTCCGCCAAGGAAACGATACAGCGGAATTTCAAGAGAAGCTGCCGCTGCTCTGCAGCATGCGATAGATACTGCAAGGATTGCATTTGCTCCAAGTTTGGATTTGTCTTTTGTTCCGTCTGCTGCAATCATAGCTACATCTACTGCATAGATATCGCCTGCATCAAGACCTTCGATTGCTTCGTTGATTGTTGTGTTGATGTTCTCTACTGCTTTCTGTACGCCTTTTCCAAGATAGCGAGCTTTATCTCCATCTCTCAGTTCCAGAGCTTCGAATTCTCCTGTGGAAGCACCGCTTGGATCTGTTCCTCTTGCAACAGTGCCGTCCATCAGATATACTTCTGCTTCCACTGTTGGGTTTCCTCTGGAATCCAGAATTTCTCTTCCAATTACTTTCTCAATTTCTAAGTACATGATAAATCCCCTTTCTGGTTTTGTATTTGGACTCCTGGTACACCGCAACTGGGATGTACCGGGGGGGATCATATCTGAGGTACGGCCTTCAGCATAGCCGTGAGTTCAGCAAGCACAGATGCGATCCATTGTTCCGAAGGTTTCAGCAGGTCTTCGGATGGAGTTCAAATGATTGATTCACGCTAGAGTTTATGATACCTAACTCTGATAGTTAGTGTATTCTAACTCTTGTTGAAATGCAAGAGGGTAATTGGGGAGATATTGAGAAAGTATTTCAGAAAACACATGTATATTTATGGTTTATATACCATAATATTACGAACAGTCAAGCTGGGCAATGGAAAACCGCAGAAAATCGGGATTTTTTATGATTTTATTTCGTTCTTTTTTCTTTAGGTGGAAAAATTACTGGAAGTTCACACGGTATTCTGCTTTATTCCTTGTATCGGTGTCTCATGTATATGCTTTTCCCTGGATGTTATTAACAACGTAATGCTTCCAGGCTTTTGACGGAGAATCTGACCAGAATACTGACGGCTTAAAGAGAGGATAATCCAGATTCCATACACCCCTCTACCCATCTTTTCCTGTCTGGCAGAAGTGAATATATGTATAAAAAAGGGGCACTTCCATGCCCTATATCATACTATTTTCTCCAAAATTTGATAGAATATAACAGTATTTCCCTCGTAGGACTTGAAAATCAGGTCAGATTGAGGTATTATTTGTCTATATATGAAGATTGAATGAAAAGAGAGCTTTCGTAGAGTAACATACTCTGCGAATTTTTTTTATATGACATTTTTTTCGACAAAAAGGGAGCTGCTTTTTACGGCAGCTCCCTTTTGATTCAGATATCCGGGAATCATATGGTTCCCAGAGCATCAGATATTCTGTTTTTGTCTTATTTCGCAACAAAGTTCACGATCTTGTTCGGCACGTAAATCTCTTTGATCAGGTTCTTGCCTTCCAGGAAGGAGGCAATTCTTTCATCTGCTTTGGCAATCTCGAAGGCTTTTTCCTTTTCGCAGCCATTAGGGATTACGATGGTGCCTCTTACCTTACCGTTGACCTGTACACCGATTTCAATGGTCTTGGCAATAGTTTTGCCTTCATCGTATTCCGGCCATGGTGCTACTGCCAGCAGGCCTTCTCCACCGATGAACTCCCAGATTTCCTCACAGATATGAGGTGCAAATGGGCTGAGCAGTTTGATGAAGATAGCCAGGTCGTCCTTACTTAAGTGTCCCTCTGCTGTGATCTCGTTGATCAGGGTCATAAGGCTGGCGATGGCTGTGTTGAATTTCAGGTTCTCAATATCTCCGGAAACCTTTTTGATGGTGCGGTGAAGCTTCATTTCAAGCTCATCGGATACGGATTCTTCGCTGAGGATATCTGTCAGTCCTGCCACACGGTCCAGGAATTTCTTGCATCCCTTTACAGAGCTTTCGCTCCACGGAGTAGCTGCACCGTAATCACCCATGAACAGTACATAGGTACGGAGAGTATCTGCACCGTATTCCTCTACAATATCCAGCGGATCTACTACGTTGCCCTTGGATTTACTCATCTTGTCACCGTCCGGTCCCAGGATCAGTCCCTGAATGGAACGTTTTGCATATGGTTCCGGTGTGTTCACTACACCCAGATCATACAGGAAATGATGCCAGAATCTGGAATAGATCATATGTCTGGTAACATGCTCCATACCACCGTTGTACCAGTCTACAGGCATCCAGTATTTCAGTTTGTCCATATCTGCCAGTGCATTTGTATTGTGGGGATCTGTATATCTCAGGAAATACCAGGAGGATCCTGCCCACTGAGGCATGGTGTCTGTTTCTCGTTTTGCTGCAGCGCCGCATTTCGGACAGGTGCAGTTTACGAAAGAGTCAATCTTTGCAAGTGGAGACTGTCCGTCTTCCCCTGGCTCAAAGTCCTTAACATCCGGCAGACGCAGAGGCAGTTCCTTTTCCGGAACTGCTACAACACCACAGTTCGGGCAATGGATCAGCGGAATCGGCTCACCCCAGTATCTCTGACGGTTGAATGCCCAGTCTTTCATCTTGTACTGAACACCTGCTTTACCGATGCCTTTCTTTTCCAGTTCTTCCAGCATACGCTCAATGGAGTCTTTTTTCTTTGTATATCCGTTGAGGAAATCGGAGTTTACCATCTCGCCGTCTCCTGTGTAGGCTTCTTTGGAGATGTCTCCGCCTTTGATTACTTCAATAATATCAATGCCGAATTTCTTGGCAAAATCATAGTCACGCTGGTCATGGGCAGGTACTGCCATAATAGCGCCTGTGCCATATCCCATCATTACATAATCTGCAATGTAGATTGGGATTTTCTTGCCGTTTACAGGGTTGATACCCTCAAGTCCCTGGATCCTTACTCCTGTTTTTTCTTTTACAAGCTGGGTTCTCTCGAACTCTGTCTTCTTGGCACACTCATTACGATATGCAGTGATCTCATCCATGTTTCCAACTTTGTCTGCATATTTATCAATGATCGGATGCTCCGGTGCGATTACCATGAAGGTAACACCGAACAGGGTGTCCGGTCTGGTTGTGTAGATTTCCAGTTTCTCATCGATTCCGTCTACATCAAAGTTGACAAAAGCACCTTTGGATTTGCCGATCCAGTGAACCTGCTGCTGTTTTACGTTCTCCGGATAGTCTACGTGATCCAGACCTTCCAGAAGCTTATCTGCATACTGGGTAATTCTCAGATACCATACATCCTTGGACTTCTGAACTACATCGCTGTGGCAGATATCACATTTGCCGCCCTGGCTGTCCTCATTGGAAAGGACTACCTTACAGTGTGGGCAGTAGTTTACCAGTGTTCTGTCACGGAATACCAGACCTTTTTCGAACATTTTCAGGAAGATCCACTGTGTCCATTTGTAATAATCCTCGTCTGTAGTATCAATCACGCGGTTCCAGTCAAAGGAGAATCCTACTCTCTTTAACTGGTTGGAGAATCTCTTAATGTTCTCATCTGTGATGATACGTGGATGTGTGCCTGTCTTTACTGCGTAGTTCTCTGTAGGAAGACCGAATGCATCAAATCCGATGGGGAAAAGTACATTGTATCCCTCCATACGACGTTTTCTGGAAATAACCTCCAGACTGGAATATGCTTTAATATGTCCTACGTGCATTCCTGCACCACTTGGATATGGAAACTCTACTAAACCGTAGAATTTAGGTTTGTCGCTGTTGTCCTTGGCTTCAAAGACTTTGGCTTCTTCCCATTTTGCCTGCCACTTGGGCTCGATCTTTTTAAACAGGTATTTCATTTTATACTTCCTCCAACATACTATGATCACTGCCCAATAGAAGCACAGCAACCATTCATTACCTATAAAAACTCATTTTATTTTAATTCATGACAGAGCGTTTGTCAATGTAAGTCCTTCCCGATTCCTACTATTTTATTACAATTCTCCTGATCCGGGACCAGCGGGTGAAATTCTTGACGTAGCCCTTTGTATAGGCGTGGCCGGTAAGGTAATAGGTTCCCGGGCGTACCTTTTCAAAGGTGATGGTGCTCTTTGTCTGGTTTTTTACTACGTAGCTGTAGCTGCCTACTCCTGTATAGGCTCCTTTGTCATTTTTATATACCTGTTTAGAGAGTACCCAGTCTGTGCCTGTGGCACCCTTGGGCAGCTTAAAGCTTACTGTTGTGTTTCTTGTTTTTCCCTGACCGGAGGTTTTTACTGATTTTACAGTCGGTGCCTGGGCTGCTGCCCCTGTCTTTATGGTAACCTTCTGTAAGGGTGCCCATTTGCTCAGAACCTTGGTGGTGGAAAATTCTGACTGATAAGTATAACTGTGTACACCAATATACCAGGTGCCTGCAGGCAGTCCCTTCAGGACCAGCTGACTGCTGTCTCCGGAATATCTGGTCTGTACCTTTACATAATCTATCGGTTCCCCTTCTTTTTCGCTTCTGGCTGCAACCACATCATAGCCATCCACCTTCTGAGGATTTGTCAGTGTTAGTCTGACATCACATTTTTTCACCTGTGTTTTTGCGATTTTAGGGGGTTCAGGCGTTACTGCCTTTACTTCAATGGCCGTGCCTTCTGACCATGGGCCGTATTCCGGCTGTCCTTCCACAGTTCTGTAAGCCCTACAGTACAGAAGATGGCTGCCTGCAGGCAGATATTTCAGATTTACGGTACCCTCTGCCATTTGGGCTGCAGGTACTGTCATCCGGGCTGTATAATTCTCTTTTTCCAGATCCTCTGATGTGGCAGCTGTCACAAGTTCATATCCTTCTGCCTCATTGGAAAAATCCCTCAGGCTGACCTGCACATAGTTGGTGATCACCTTAACCCAATGAAGATCAAAGACCGGTCTGTTCAGCGCCTGATAAGCATCTACCTGTACCTGGATCTGCAGGGTGGTATCCATTTCCGTGTTATTTTCCCCGTCTTCCAGATCCAGATGACCGGTTACCGTAAACTTCTGAGCTTCTTTATTTTGGGGATCATAATCACATCCGTCCACATCCCAGATGATTCCTGCCGGAAAGGTTGTTTTCTCACCATTCTTCTCTGCTCCATAGACTACGGTCTGTGCAGGCAGGTGAAGAGCCTCTGCTGTTTTGGCCACACCGTTGGTAATTCCTGTCACAGGCTCCACCGAAGCAGTCAGTCCCTGATAAGTACGGGTACCTACCCGGAAAGAGCTGTAAAGATTTTCTGTTGTCTTCTCTCCTGCTGCAGTTCTGGCAGTAACTGTGACCTGGAAGGAATGCTCTCCCGCTGCCAGTCCCTTTTGAGGCAAAAGCCGCAGTTCTGTGCTCTCTCCGGGAGCCAGACGGGTATTACCGGAAAGGGTTACACTGCATCCCTGGCTGCGGTTGAAGGTCAGATCCAGATCCTTGTCTGACACATTTTTCAGAGTATAGATTTTGGCCTCCGGCAAAGTTTTGTAGCCCCACTGTAGTTCAGGAAAGGCAGCTGTGTCATTTTCTGTAATTTCCAGATTTTTCTTCTCTACAGGATTCAGCTCTCTGTTCATGGTAACATGTACCGAATATCTGCTGCCGTCATCTGCCAGGAAATCAAAGGTTTCATCAAAGGTTCCGTATTCCTCCCCTGGCAATATATAGAACTGGAGGCTTTCCCCTGGCTTCAACAGTCTCTGCACATCCTGTTCTTCAAAATCCTCTGAATTCCTTGCGCTCTGGCCGTCAACTGTAAAATGCTCCAGACCTGAAGCATCCACGCTGATCCTGGTTTCCTTTTTGCCGGAATTTCTCACAGAAACATATTTTTCCACACGGAATTCCGGATCATAGAAATCATCCTCTGTAAAACATATCTCCGGATGATCTACTGTCAGATCATATTCCTTCTCAGAGGAGGCTCCCAGGATCACCTTCAGGGTTACCTGGCAGGAAGCGCCCTCCTTTGTGGTAAAGGTAAGATTCTCCTCATATTTTCCTGCAGTCAGGTTTTTCTTCAGTTCTGCCTCCAGTGTCACATAGGCTCCTGTGGGGATCTCCGTATCCTCATCCCCATATGCATAGGAAAGATCAAAATATCGGCTCTCCGGAAGCTTACCCACATGGAGTGCTTCTGTGCCTGTATTCTGAAGGGAAAAATCCCGATTAATCTGCTGTCCCTCTGCATAGATTCCCAGGTCAATCTGAGAATTCTCTGAGGTCAGTCTGTATCTCTCTTCCGGCCGTTCTGCCTCAATGATCGTCAGGTCCAGATCACAGGCTGCTCTTCCTGTGTTGTTATCTGCCTGTACTGTAAAGTGAAAATAACCATCCTTTTGGGGAACTCCGCAGAGCAGGCCTGTCTGAAGCAAAGTCAGGCCCGGGGGAAGCTGGCTGTCGGAAGCCAGGCTCCACCTCACATCCGAATCCGCCTGCAGCTGTACCTTATATTCTTTTCCCACCTGTCCATAATCCAGTATGGAAGTCAGGATTCCGGGAATACTCTCTGTGCCATCCCCAAAGGATTCCCCTGCAGAAAAGACATCTGCGCCCCAGGCTGTGTAGGGTGTGGTGACAGTCATTGCAGCTGCCAGTATCAGGGCAGCCAGTTTTCTATTATTTTTCATACTAATTTTCCTGCTTTCTGAGATTAATATGAGTCCAGTATATCGTTTATCCCGCCATTGTCAATCAGGACAGGGTATTTTTACAAAAAAAGGCAGAACTACCTCTATATCTGAGATAGTTCTGTCTGTTTTCTTCTTAATTCATAGGTATATAAATTCTATTATTCGTCTGCTTTGTCAACCTTGCTTGCTCTTGCCTCGATTTCCTTTGCCTGGATATCAGAAGGAGCCTGCTCATAGCGTGCAAATTCATAGGAAAATTCTCCGCTTCCGCCTGTCATGGAACGCAGGTCTGTGGAGTATCCGTAGATCTCCAGCTGAGGTACATCTGCCTCAATAATAGTATTACCCTGATGATCAGGATTCATACCCAGTACACGGCCGCGGCGTTTGTTCAGGTCACCCATAACATCACCTGTATATTTATCCGGAACTGTAACCTTCATGGATACGATTGGCTCCAGAAGTACAGGGGATGCATCCATAAAGCCCTTCTTGAAGGCCAGGATCGTTGCCATCTTGAATGCCATCTCTGAGGAGTCTACCGGATGATAGGATCCGTCATAAAGAGTAGCCTTCACACCAACTACAGGATATGCAGCCAGAGGTCCCTTTAATACGCATTCCTGCAGACCCTTCTCAACTGCAGGGAAGTAGTTCTTCGGCACTGCACCGCCTACAACTACCTGCTCAAATACATAAGGATTCTCCAGATCACCGGATGGCTCAAAGCGCATCTTTACATGACCATACTGTCCATGTCCGCCGGACTGTTTCTTATGCTTGCCTTCCACATCGGAATTCTTGCGGATGGTCTCACGGAACGGAACCTTCGGTTTGCTCAGCTCTACATCTACTTTGTAGCGCTCTTTCAGTTTATTCATTGCAATATCCAGATGCTGATCGCCAATACCATAGATCAGACTCTGGCGGTTTGCACTGTCATTTACTACACGGAGAGTCTTGTCCTCACTCATCATCTTAGCCAGTGCCTGGGAAATCTTATCCTCGTCTCCCTTCTTCACTGCCTTAAATCTCTTGCAGGTATATGGGACGGAGATCTGTGCCTTTGGATACATGATCGGTGTAGCTTTGGTTGCAAGGCTGTCTCCGGTCTGTACACTGTTTAATTTGGCAATGGCACCGATATCACCGGCATGAAGCTCAGGTACTTCAATAGGCTTGGAGCCTTCCAGTACATACAGCTTGTTCAGACGTTCTTCTTCGCCCTTCTCTACATTTAACAAGGTATCATCTGATTTGATAACACCGGAGCATACCTTGATCAGAGAATATTTTCCAAGGAACGGATCTGCGATTGTTTTCCATACATATGCAGATTTTGTTTTTGCAAAGTCATAATTTGCCTCGAAGATCTCATTTGTCTTCACTGCAATACCATTGCAGGAACGCTTGTCCGGACTTGGGAAATATCCACAGATATCATCCAGCAGATTGGATACGCCGCGGAGATTAATAGGTGATCCCATGCATACAGGTACAATAGCAGCTTCCTGTACATTGGTAGCCAGTGCTGCGGAAACCTCTGTCACAGAGAAGGTATCTCCCTCAAAGTAACGATCCATAAATTCCTCGCTGGTCTCAGCTACAGATTCTATAAGAATCTCATGATATTTCTCCAGATATTCATTCAGATATTCAGGAATCGGGCATTCTTCCTTACCTGCCTTATCAATGAATCTACGTCCTGCCTGTTTTACTACATTAACATAACCTACGAATTTACCATCCTCACGGATCGGGAAATGGATAGGTGCGATCTTCTTTCCATAGAGTTCTGTCAGCTGCTCTACTACCTTACGGTAGCTGACATCATCTACGTCCATATCTGTAACGAAGATCATACGCGGAAGTTTATATTTCTCACATAACTCCCATGCCTTCTGGGTTCCCACCTGTACGCCTGTCTTGCCGGAGACTACGATCACAGCTGCGTCTGCCGCACTTACCGCTTCCTCTACCTCTCCTACAAAGTCAAAGTATCCGGGAGTATCCAGTACATTGACCTTCACCTTATCCCATGGTACCGGGATCAATGTTGTGGAAATGGAAAAATGTCTCTTTATCTCTTCTTTGTCAAAATCGCTGACAGTATTGCCGTCCTCAACTCTGCCAAGCCTGCTGGTCATTCCTGCCAGATACGCCATTGCTTCAGCCAGTGTAGTCTTGCCTGCACCCCCATGCCCTAAAAGAACTACATTTCTGATTCGGTCAGTTCTAAATACATCCATGTTGTAATACCTCCCTGTTTGTCTGATATGCGCTGCTGTTGTGGGAGCTTTTCTCTGTTTGAGCCCCGAAATAGTCAGATTGTTCATCTTTTTCATTTCTGTCTCAGCAACTATATGTTTATATATTACTAAATTTATTTGTAATTTTCAAGCATTTTATGTAATTTTAACAATATTTTTTATTATGTTCCAAAATACTATCTGGCATTTTTATCATCTGGTTTTTTCACCATTCAGAGAGGCTTTTATTTACTGTATTGCTTTAAATTATTTATGTGCAAAAGTATTGCTGCTGATTGACTTTTTTTCCTATCTATCTTAAAATATATGCAGACTGTTTCTGTATAAGTCATACAGAATGACAATTGCTGCACACCCTGTGTACGCAACTGATAAATTGCTATTTGAAAGGATACAGAGAAACTTATGAAAACCATCGGTTTTATCGGACTTGGTCTCATCGGCGGTTCCATCGTCAAAACCATCCGAAAATACCATAGCGATTACAGGATCCTGGCTTACGATCAGGACCGGGAGACACTTGCCTCAGCAGTAAGCTCCAATATGATCGACGCTGTATGCGAGGAACATGATGAACGTTTTGCAGGCTGCGATTATATTTTCCTGTGTGCCCCTGTGGAATTTAATGTCCAGTATCTGGAATATTTCAAGGAGCACCTGGGTCCCAATACCATTCTCACAGATGTGGGCAGTGTAAAGGGCATCATCCATAAGGAGGTAGAACGTCTGGGTATGGAATCCTGCTTTATCGGCGGACATCCCATGGCCGGCTCTGAAAAAACCGGCTTTGAATCCTCCAGCGACAGACTTCTGGAAAACGCTTATTATATCATCACACCGGGAGGAGAGATTCCTCTGGACCGTCTGACAGACTTTACAGAGCTGATTTCTTCCCTGGGTGCCATTCCCATGGTACTGACCAGTGAGGAACACGATTTTATCACCGCAGGTGTAAGCCACCTGCCTCATATCATTGCTTCTGCCCTTGTAAATCTGGTAAGCATGCTGGACAGTGACCAGGAATATATGAAGACCATCGCAGCCGGAGGTTTCCGGGATATTACCCGTATTGCCTCCTCTTCCCCTATCATGTGGGAGCAGATCTGCGTGGAAAATAATAAGAATATTTCCAATGTGCTGGATGACTATATCCGTCTTCTGATCCAGATCCGCTGCTTTGTGGATAACAAGGATTCCCAGAGCCTGTACCAGATGTTTGCAAGCTCCAGGGATTACAGAGATTCTATTGATGTAGTGGACAGCGGTCTCCTGAAGAAAGCCTATGTGCTCTATCTGGATATTGCAGATGAGGCCGGAGGGATTGCCACAATCGCCACTATCCTGGCTCTGGAGAAGATCAGTATCAAGAATATCGGCATTATCCATAACCGGGAATTTGAGGAAGGTGTCTTAAAAATCGAATTCTATGACGGATCCTCCATGGAAAAGGGAGCCGCTCTCCTGAAAAAGCGAAACTATATTGTATACGAACGGTAGGTAACATAAATGGAAATCAAAAAACAGACAAGGCTGAGAGGGGAACTGACTGTACCGGGAGACAAATCCATCTCCCACCGGGCAGTTATGTTTGGCTCTCTTGCCCAGGGAACTACCAGGATCACACATTTTCTGGAGGGTGCAGACTGTCTCTCCACCATCTCCTGTTTCCGCAAAATGGGCGTAGACATTGAGCGCAATGCTTCTGAGATTCTGGTTCACGGCAAGGGTCTGCACGGTCTAAGTGCGCCCTCAGAAATTCTGGATGTAGGCAACAGCGGTACCACCACCCGGCTGATCTCCGGCATTCTGGCAGGCCAGTCTTTTACCAGTGAGTTAAACGGTGACGCCTCCATCCAGTCCCGCCCTATGAAGAGGATCATGACTCCCCTTCAGTCTATGGGGGCAGATATTGTCAGTATAAAAGGAAATGGATGTGCACCTTTGCGTATTACAGGAAAGTCTCTCCAGGCTGTACACTACCAGTCACCGGTTGCTTCTGCCCAGGTGAAGTCCTGCGTACTTCTGGCAGGTATGTATGCAGATGGAATCACCAGGGTAACAGAGCCCGTACTTTCCAGAAATCACACGGAGATCATGTTGAATTATCTGGGGGCCAAAGTTACTTCACAGGGTACTACCGCCTCCATTGAGCCGGAACCTTTGTTAAAGGCCAGGGAAATCCAGGTGCCTGGAGATATTTCCTCTGCTGCCTATTTTATTGCAGCAGGGCTTCTCACCCCGGACAGTCAGATCCTTCTCCGGAATGTAGGGATCAATCCTACCAGAGACGGAATCCTGAAGGTGTGCAGGGCCATGGGTGCAGATATCACCCTTCTGAATGTTAATGAGGAGGGAGAGCCGGTGGCAGACCTGCTGATCCGCTCCAGTCAGCTTCACGGTACAACAGTGGAGGGCTCTATTATCCCCACGCTCATCGATGAGATCCCTATGATTGCTGTAATGGCTGCTTTTGCAGAGGGTACCACTGTGATCCGCGATGCTGCAGAGCTGAAGGTAAAGGAGTCTGACCGTATTGCAGTCGTCACCGAAGGGCTCCGCCGTATGGGTGCAGATATCCAGCCAACAGAGGACGGTATGATCATCCACGGAGGCAAACCGCTCCAGGGTGCCAAGATCAATTCCTATCTGGATCACAGAATTGCCATGTCTTTTGCTGTGGCAGGAACTATCTGTGACGGAACCATGGATATTGTAAAGGGAGACTGCGTGAATATTTCTTATCCGGAATTTTACAAGGATCTGTATTCTCTTGGAGAATGCTGATCTGCTGCAAAAAAAGGATTGCTGATCCACAATGGACCGGCAATCCTTTTTGACTTTGTCTATGTATTTTTATCTATTTTATGTGCCTGTTTATTCTATACAGGTGATCTCCAGATAATCACTGTCATCTGCCGCATCTCCCATGACCTCAGACATACGTTCCATAGCATCCAGCAGCTCATCATCTGTTACCCCGGACATATCCATGGTGATCTTTGTATCATCACTTACGGCTGTCAGTGCATCATAAAGAGTATTGATATTCTCTGCATCCAGTCCAATCTCATCCCTCAGATATTCCAGAATCTCCTGTGCACTATCAAATTCGCTTCCATTCACATATACTTCCTGCATAATTACCTCCACATTACGTATGATGTATCTTTTTTAATACTTGATAATTTTTATCCTGTTTCCTCTTTTCATACTGTCTGAAATAGTATATAATTATCATGTCAGGGGCAGACTTTTATTACTGTCCTGATGTTCACGGTGAGTATATCACACCATTATCTATTTTTCCAGAGAGGAGCGAATATTTTTATGAAAATTTTGTTTTACGGCACAAAAAACTACGACGAAGAATTTTTCGAAAAACTTCTTCCCTCTTTCCCGGGAATCACAATCAAATTTACAGAAGCAAATATCCATGAGGAAACTGCTTCCCTTGCCAAGGGCTATGAAGCAATCTGTGCTTTTGTAAATGCAGACCTGGGTACTGAAATCATTGAGGAACTCCATAATCAGGGTGTTAAATTAATCCTTATGCGCTGTGCAGGCTACAACAACGTAGATCTGGAAACAGCCCATAAATATGGTATAAAGGTGCTCCGTGTCCCGGGATATTCTCCGGAGGCAGTTGCTGAGCATGCCATGGCTCTGGCTCTCACAGCCAACCGTCACACTCACAAGGCATATATCAAATGCCGCGAGAATAATTTTGCATTAAGCGGTCTGATGGGTGTAAACTTCTACGGCAAAACCGCCGGCATCATCGGTACCGGAAAAATCGGTCAGGCTATGGCAAGAATCTGCAGAGGCTTTGGTATGAAGGTTATCGCTTATGATCTTTTCCCAAATCCAAACCTGGATTGCGTGGAATATGTATCTTTGGACGAACTGCTGGCTCAGAGTGACCTGATCAGTCTTCACTGCCCGCTTACCAAGGAAACCAGACATCTGATCAATGCAGAGACCATCGAAAAAATGAAGGATGGTGTGATCCTTGTCAATACCTCCAGAGGTGGTCTGATCCGCACAGATGACCTGATCGCAGGCATCCGCGAGCATAAATTCTTTGCGGTAGGTCTGGACGTATACGAGGAGGAAACAGATTTCGTATTTGAGGATATGTCCGAAATGATCCTGCCAAGCTCTATCACCCAGAGACTGCTCTCCTTCCCAAATGTAGTTATGACTTCCCATCAGGGCTTCTTTACCAGAGAGGCGCTGACCAATATTGCAGAGACTACTATGGAAAATGCCAGAGCTTACATGAACGGCGAGGAACTGAAAAACGAAGTACTGTCATAAGTTCCAGACCGGACAGGAAGATCTGTCATAAACATTCTTTGAATATCCCACAAAAAAGCTCCGTAAAGATACTTCCTTGTATCTGTTACGGAGCTTTTTATTATGAATTTCTGTTCTTATTCTGCTGTATTTTCATCCTCAGAGGAATCAACGGATACAGTATCTGTACTCCTGGTTTCTGCTGTAAAGGTAGTTCCCTCAGCAGTAGAAATTTCAGCAGTTCTCTCATTGATCTTTGAGAGGATCCTGTCAGCCTCATCCCCCTCTTCCGGAGTGGGCTGATAATTGTTGTAGCCCTCATAGGCTGCAGAGGAAATGGAGCAGGGAATGATATTGGTCACATTGTCCGTCTTTACTCCATTCTGGTCAATGGTGAAGGTCTGCTGGTAGATCATGGTGTCCATATCACTGGGGGCGCTGTTTCCACCGAAGCAGAAATTGCCCAGGCTGTACACAATATTTTTCCCCTTGTAGGTCTCAATTCCCTGAAGAACATGGGGATGATGTCCGCATACCAGATCTGCGCCCTCATCTATAGCCAGACGGCCCAGAGTTGTCTGATTGCTGTCAGGACAGGTTTCTTTCTCATTTCCCCAATGGAAGATCACTACGATCAGCTGGGCGCCCTCAGCCTTTACCTTGGCAATATTATCTTTCAGCTGCTGTTCTCTCTCCAGGTGATCCTTCAGTTCATATATTCCCACCAGTCCCACTTTCACACCTTTTACATCCATAACAGCAGTTTTATCATAGCCAAAATTTACGATCCCTGCAGCATCCAGCGCTGCAATGGTATCCTCATAGCCCTGATCACCATAATCGTGGCTGTGGTTATTGGCTGTGGTAACTGCTTCCACTGAACCTGATGTGAGAATTGAGGTAAACTCTGCCGGGCCTTTAAAGGCAAAGGTTTTGTCCTCCCTGGCATCTGATTCTGTGAGAGTGCCCTCAAAATTGGCAATGGTCAGATCGTCAGCTGCAAAAATGCTCTTTACATTCTGCAGAAAATAGGCAGCTCCATTATTTTCGTAGTATGCATTTAAGCTGGTGCTGTAATCAAAGGTCTCATCTGTTCCCAGGGTACAGTCGCCTACCACACTCAGCGTAAGAGTCACAGGTGCAGACATTGTAACTGTATTCTCCGCTTCTTTTGTATCTGCGCTGTCAGAAGCTGAATCCTGGGTTGCTTTCATGGAAATCACATTATCTGAGGCTGCTTTTTTTGCATGACGGTAATTACCACATCCTTTGATTCCTGCCAGGATTAATATAAAGACAAAAACAAATATCCCAACCCCTGCTGCCAGATACAGTTTCTGGCAGGACTTCTGGTAATATCTGGATTTTCTCAGAAGCTTTCTTTTTCTTGAAGCTGCTGATCTTCCCCTTATAGGTTTCTTTTGTATAGACATATACTTTCTCTCTTTCTGTCCGGAAAGCTTTCCGGAAATTATGTATAACAGAAGCCACCCTGAAATGGGTGCAACTATTAAAAGTATATAAAGAATTCACACAATCGTCAATAAATAAGTCTTTTCATAAAGGCACATTTTTGTTATAATATTATGACAAAAGGTTACATTAATATTACAGACGTCAAAGAATTTCATAAGCAAATAATGAACCCCCAAATGGAAAGGATGAAATTTATGAAGAAATTTAAATATTTTTTACTCACAGGAATGCTTCTGGCTACAATCGGTCTGTCCGGCTGTGGCAAGAAGGCAGAGGATGATATTACAAACAAGGAGATTTTCGAAGATGATCTGCAGCCCCTTACAGAGGACGAGCTGAACGCCATGGATGCAGATACTTCAGATGACGATATGAAATCCATCGATGATCCGGACGATGCCGAAGACGTAGAAAACACAGATAATTAACAGTTATTTGAGCTCAAAAATAACCAGGAAGCGTTTTTCCTCCTGGTTTCTTTCTGTTCTTTGTATGATCTCTCCACCCAACAAATGTTGGATATTTCTGTCAGATCAAAATACAGGCATCCCCAAAAGAAAAGAATCGGTATTTTTCCTGCACTGCCACTTCATAGGCATGCATAATCGTCTCTTTTCCTGCCAGTGCGGATACCAGCATAAGAAGAGTAGATTCCGGAAGGTGGAAATTAGTGATCAGTCCATCAATCATTTTGAAATGATATCCCGGATAAATAAAAATCTCTGTCCATCCGCTGCCTGCTTTCAAAATTCCATCCTCACCGGTTGCGGATTCCAAAGTTCTGCAGCTTGTGGTTCCCACGGAAATCACACGGCCACCGGCTTTCTTGGTGTCATTGATCAGTTTTGCCTGATCCTCCTCCACAATATAGAATTCTGAATGCATATGATGCTTTTCCACATCATCTACCTTTACAGGACGGAAGGTTCCCAGACCTACATGAAGGGTCACGTGGGCAATGTTAACCCCTTTTTCCTTTACCTTTTCCAGAAGCTCCTCTGTGAAATGCAGACCTGCAGTAGGTGCTGCGGCAGAGCCTTCGTGTTTGGCATATACGGTCTGATAACGGTTCTTGTCTTTCAGTTTATGGGTGATATAAGGAGGCAGAGGCATCTCGCCCAGCTGATCCAGGATCTCCTCAAAGATTCCCTCATAGTGGAACTGGATCAGTCTGTTACCTTCATCTACCACATCCAGGATCTCGCCCTTCAAAATCCCGTTTCCGAAAGTGATCTTTGCTCCAGGGCGGGCCTTTTTACCAGGCTTGACCAGACACTCCCAGATATCATTTTCCCGTCTCTTCAGGAGAAGGATCTCAATCAGTGCCCCTGTCTCCTCCTTATGTCCGTATAATCTGGCAGGAATTACCTTGGTATCATTGATAACCAGACAGTCACCCTTGTTCAGATAATCCAGAATATCTGTAAAATGTCTGTGCTCTATACTTCCATCCTTCAGGGAAATATGCATCAGTCTGGATGAACTTCTATCCTCCAGAGGATCCTGGGCAATCAATTCCTGAGGAAGATCATAATAAAAATCTGCTGTTCTCATTTTGTCTGCTCCTCTTCTTCCTTCATCTGTTTCCTTAACTGGCGTACATAATTCCATTCTTTATTTGTCAGGTCTGCTTTTTTCAGCAGATCCGGCCGTCTCTGGACAGTGCGGAGAATGGACTGCTCTCTGCGCCATTTTTCTATATTTGCATGATGTCCGGACATTAGCACCTCCGGTACCTTTTTTCCGTGCCACTCCTCCGGACGGCTGTACTGAGGGTATTCCAGAAGATTTCCGGCAAAGGATTCTGTCTCTCCGGACTCCTGGTTATTTAGTACTCCCGGTACCATTCTGGATATGGAATCCATCATTACCATAGCCGGCAGTTCCCCGCCTGTAAGTACATAATCTCCAATGGACACATAATCTGTTACAATTTCCTCCAGCACACGTTCGTCAATTCCCTCATAATGTCCGCAGAGAAAGATAAGATCTTCCTCCGCTGCCATTTCCCGGGCCATATTCTGGTTAAACACCTGTCCCTGAGGGGTCACATATACCACCCTGGGCTTCTTTGCCGTGTGGCTGGCAATAGATTCATAGGCCAGATATACCGGCTCTGCCTGCATCAGCATCCCTGCACCGCCGCCATAAGTATAATCGTCTACCTTCTGGTGCTTGTTAAAGGCAAAATCCCGGATGTTAATGGCTTCCAGAGAAAGAAGTCCTTTGGCAATGGCCCGGCCTGTGATACTGGTATTCATACCATTTTCAATCATTTCCGGAAACAGCGTTAAAACATGAAAATTCATTTAGATTAATCCTTTCATCAGATGGATGGTCATCACATTTTTCTCCACATCCACATCCAGAATGCATTCCCTGATGGCCGGAAGAAGAATCTCTTCCCCTTCTCCGTTCTCTACCACATATACATCATTGGCCCCTGTTTCCATAACATCTGTCAGGGTTCCAAAGCTGCTGCCATCCTCCAGGACTACCTTCATACCGATCAGGTCTGCAATATAATACTCATCCTCTTCCAGATCCTGTCCCTCTTCTCTGGGAATCCACAGCTCTCTCTGTTTATACATTTCAATATCGTTGATATTATCAATGCCTTTAAATTTCAGGATCACCAGATTCTTGAAAAATCTTACTTTTTCAATTTCCAGTTTTCTTTTTTCTCTGCCTGTGTCAAGGAGAACATAATCCAGCTCCGGAAAACGCTCCGGATCTGTTGTAGGATAAACCTTAACTTCTCCCCGTACACCATGTGTGGTGGTGATCACACCTACCTTTAATAAATCCTCCATCTGCTGACTCCTCTTTTATATATAATGCTGTCAGGCTACAAAGCTATCTGTCCTGACATTTATGGTAAAAACAAGGAGCTATGGCAACCACAGCTCCTTTCCCTTTTATTTTCATTGCAGAATATCCACAATCACTTTTTTGCTGCTTTTTGAAGAGGCCGCTTTGACTACAGTACGGATTGCCTTGGCAATTCTTCCCTGGCGTCCGATCACCTTGCCCATATCGGCAGGTCCAACTTTCAGTTCTACAATAACTGCATCTTCTTTTTCAGTCTCAGTAACGACTACTTCATCCGGATTTTCAACAAGAGATTTTGCAATTACTTCCACTAATTCTTTCATTACATACCTCCCTGACCCGTCCTAGCTGGACGCTGCAGAAATACCTACTGGTAGATCTGATTATTTTTCAATTCCGGCATCCTTAAGAAGTTTAGCTACAACGTCTGTAGGCTGAGCTCCTGCTGCAAGCCATTTTTTAGCTGCTTCTTCGTCAACCTTAACTGCGCTTGGCTCAAGATTTGGATCGTATGTTCCGATCTCTTCGATGCATCTTCCGTCACGTTTGCAGCGGGAATCTGCAACTACGATTCTATAAAAAGGTGCTTTCTTCTGTCCCATTCTTCTTAATCTGATTTTAACTGCCATTGTTTCTTTTCCTCCATTAAATTAAATATATTATCTCTTAGGTTTTATGTCAAAGCGTTATTCGCTTCGCTAACTGCTCATTCCCCGGCTTCTGTGTCAGCTGTCCTGCTCACAGTCCAAAAGGAAGCTTGAATCCGCCGCCTCGCTTGCCGGCTTTGCCGCCCATAAGTCCAGGCATCTGCTTCATCATTTTTTTACTTTGCTCAAACTGTTTGACCAGACGGTTCACTTCTGCGATATCCACACCTGCACCTCTGGCAATACGGTTCTTACGGGAAATATTCAGGATTGACGGATTGGTTCTCTCCTGTGGTGTCATGGAAAGGATAATGGACTTGGTACGGTCCAGAGCCTTCTCATCGATCATTCCCTCAATATCCTTCATCTTGCTTCCCATTCCCGGAAGCATATTCAGAATACTGCCGATGCCGCCCATCTTATTCATCTGTTCCATGCTGGTCAGGTAGTCGTTGAAGTCGAAATCCATCTTCTTCAGCTTCTTCTGCATGTCCTGAGCCTGTTCCTTATCAATAGCAGCTTCTGCCTTCTCGATGAGGCTCATTACATCTCCCATACCCAGGATCCTGGAAGCCATACGCTCCGGATAGAACTGCTCTAAGTCAGAAAGCTTCTCACCCATACCTACATAGAGGATAGGTTTACCGGTTACCGCCTTAATGGAAAGTGCAGCACCACCTCGGGTATCGCCGTCCATTTTGGTCAGGATCACACCGTCGATTCCAACCTTGTCTGCAAATGTTTTGGCAACATTTACCGCATCCTGTCCTGTCATGGCATCTACCACCAGAACAGTGGCATCCACATGAATATTTTCTTTTATATCTGCAAGCTCCTGCATCATGTCTTCATCTATATGAAGTCGTCCTGCTGTATCGATCAGGACTACATTCTGCTGATGGGATTTTGCATGCTCAATTGCGGCCTTCGCAATGTCTACAGGCTTCTGCTTATCTCCCATGGAAAAAACTTCCACGCCCTGCTTCTCACCATTCACCTGCAGCTGTGTGATCGCTGCGGGACGGTAAACGTCACAGGCTACCAAAAGAGGCTTCTTACCTTTGGATTTCAGCTTACCTGCAAGCTTGGCAACCGTAGTTGTCTTACCTGCGCCCTGAAGACCTGCCATCATATATACAGTGATCTCATTTCCCGGATGCATGGGCAGCTCTGTAGTCTCACTTCCCATCAGTTTTACCAGCTCGTCATTTACGATCTTGATCACCATCTGACCGGGATTCAGACCATTCATAACATCCTGTCCGATTGCCTGCTCCTGTACGGACTTGGTAAACTGCTTTACAACCCTGAAGTTAACATCTGCTTCCAGAAGAGCCATCTTAACTTCCTTAAGGGCAAGCTTCACATCCTCCTCTGTAAGGCGGCCTTTGCTTCGAAGCTTCTTAAACACATTCTGCAGTTTATCTGTCAAGCTCTCAAATGCCATATATTATAACTCCTCTAAAATCTCGCTGGATATATTTGCAATTTCCTCGGAATGATACTCCTGCGCCAGAACCCGTATTCTTTTCACCTGGGCTCTGATATTCAGGAATTTCTCAACCAGATGGAGCTTCTGTTCATATTCCTCCAGAGTCTTGTTGCATCTCTTTACCATATCATGCACACCCTGGCGGCTGATTCCCAGATCCTCTGCCACTTCACTGAGAGAATAATCCTCCAGCACCACGCTCTCATAAACCTGCTGCTGTCTCTCTGTCAGAAGCTCACCATAAAAATCATACAAATAACCCTGCTCTACAAACTTCTCCATCTGTAATCACCTTGGCTATCATACCTTATAATTTTACCTGTGTCAAGTATTTTTTCTTGACAGAAAAAATATTTATAAACTTGGTCTGATCAGGCGGGGTCTGCAGCCTGCATCCTCCAGTGCCTTCACGATCTGATTCTTGTGTTCTGTGCCAAAGGCCTCCAGAGTGATCTTCAGTTCCACAGCTGCATTTCTGTTGGTACTTACAAACTGGTTGTGGTCCAGCTTGATCACATTACCCTGCTGTCCGGCGATCACACTGGCAACTCTCACCAGTTCACCCGGCTTATCCGGGATCAGCACTGAAACTGTAAAGATTCTGTCTCTCTGGATCAGTCCGTGCTGGACAACAGAAGACATGGTGATCACATCCATATTTCCTCCGCTTAAGATAGAAACGATCTTTTTATTCTTTACATCCAGATGACGGAGGGCAGCCACTGTAAGGAGGCCGGAATTCTCAACGATCATCTTATGATTTTCCACCATATCCAGGAAAGCTACAATCAGCTCATCATCTTCAATAGTAATGATATCATCCAGATTCTGCTGGATATATGGGAAGATTTTCTTGCCCGGTGTCTGTACTGCAGTACCGTCTGCAATGGTATTTACATGGGGAAGAGTCACCACCTCACCCTTAGCCAGGGAAGCCTTCATGCAGGCTGCTCCTGCCGGTTCCACACCGATCACCTTAATGTGTGGATTGAGAAGCTTTGCCAGAGTGGAGACACCTGTTGCCAGACCGCCGCCTCCGATAGGAACCAGGATATAGTCCACAAGCGGAAGCTCCTGGACAATTTCCATGGCAATGGTACCCTGACCTGTGGCAACTGCCGGATCATCAAAAGGATGGATAAAGGTATAACCCTCTTTCTCAGCCAGTTCCAGGGCATGGGCGCAGGCCTCATCATATACATCACCGTGAAGAATTACCTGTGCGCCATAGCTTTTGGTTCTCTCAACCTTGATCAGCGGAGTAGTGGTAGGCATGACGATCACTGCCTTCACTCCGTATTTATATGCCGCATAAGCCACACCCTGGGCATGGTTTCCTGCGGATGCTGTGATCAGTCCCTTATTTCTCTCTTCTTCCGAAAGAGTGCTGATCTTATAATAAGCGCCACGAACCTTGTATGCTCCTGTGCGCTGCATATTCTCCGGTTTGAGGTAAACCTTATTGCCGGTCAGATCGCTGAAATAACTGCTTTTGATCAGTTTTGTTTCCTGTGTCACCTGTTTTACAATCTCTGCTGCCTGTTCAAAGCTTTCTAATGTAAGCATTGTTTTTCCTCCTTTAGTTGTCCGGCTCATCCTTGTGGTCTACATCAAACAATGCATTTACAAATGCATCTGCATCGAATTTCTGAAGATCGTCAATACTTTCGCCTACACCAATGTATTTTACCGGTATATCCAGCTCAGACTGGATCGCCACTGCAATACCGCCCTTGGCTGTTCCATCCAGCTTGGTAAGGATGATACCATTTACATTTGCCACCTCTGAGAACTGTCTTGCCTGGGAAAGGGCATTCTGTCCTGTGGTACCATCCAGCACCACCAGAGTTTCCAGATAAGCCTCCGGATACTCTCTCTCCAGAATTTTATAAATCTTACGCAGCTCCTCCATAAGATTCTTCTTATTATGAAGACGTCCTGCTGTATCACACAGAAGAACATCTGCATTTCTCGCCTTTGCTGCTGCAACTGCATCATAAACTACAGAAGCCGGATCTGCACCGGACTGTCCGCCAATGATCTCCACTCCTGCACGGTTTGCCCACTGTGTCAGCTGCTCACCTGCTGCTGCACGGAAGGTATCCGCAGCTGCCAGGATCACCTTCTTGCCCTGATCCTTCAGCTTGCCCGCAAGCTTGCCTACAGAAGTAGTCTTTCCCACACCGTTGACACCGATCACAAGGATCACGGACTTACGGTTCTCAAACTCATATTCTGTGCTGTCCACACGCATCTGCTCCTTGATTTCATTGATCAGAAGCTGTTTGCATTCCATTGGCTCCTTAATGTGCTGTTCTGCAACTTCTTTTTTCAGATTTTCTATAATAGAAGTAGTGGCATTAATACCAATATCTCCCATGATCAGGATTTCCTCCAGTTCCTCATAGAAATCCTCGTCAATACTGGAAAAGCCACTGAAAATACTGTCAAAGCCGGCAACGATATTATCTCTGGTCTTGGCCAGTCCGCTGACCAGTCGTTTGAAAAAGCCTTTCTTCTCTTCTGCCATAATACTCCTCCTGTTACTGGGTAAGCTGGTTCTCTACAAGATCTACGGAAACCAGCGTAGATACCCCTTTTTCCTGCATGGTGATACCATAAAGCCTGTCGGCTGCATTCATGGTCCCACGCCTATGGGTTATTATAATAAATTGTGTGTTTTTCGTCAACTTCTGTAAATATCCTGCAAATCTTCCTACATTGGAGTCATCCAACGCTGCCTCGATCTCATCCAAAAGACAGAAAGGAGAGGGCTTCAGGTTCTGAATGGCAAAAAGCAGGGCAATGGCTGTCAGTGCCTTTTCTCCACCGGAAAGCTGCATCATATTCTGAAGCTTTTTCCCTGGCGGCTGAGAGGTGATCCGGATTCCTGCTTCCAGGATGTCTGCCTCCTCGTCCAGCTCCAGAGTTCCTTTTCCTCCTCCGAAAAGCTCTTTGAAGGCTTTATCAAACTCTCTCTGGATTTCTGCAAATTTCTCTGTAAACTGCTTACGCATTCCTTCATCCAGCTCCTGTATGATCTGCTCCAGAGTTTTCTCTGCAGTGATCAAATCATTATACTGTCCGGAAAGGAAGGTGTGCCGTTCCAGAAGATCCTTATAATCCTCAATGGCATTAACATTAACAGAACCCAGTCTGCGGATCTCCTCCTTGATCTGAGCTACCTGCTTTTTCATTTCAGGCAGATCGGTCAGCTCCTCCTTTCTGTAGGAAAGGGCATTGTTGGGAGTGATCTCATACTCCTCCCACATATAGGAAATACGTTCTTCCCTGCTCTCCTCCAGCTTATCCATCTGGCTTTTCAGACGGAAGCACTCTTTGTCCAGAAGGCCGATCTGACCGGAAAGCTGATCTCTTTTTTCAAAAAATTCTTTATGCTTTCCGTTTCTCTTCTCTTTCTCCTTTTGCCATTTCTCCAGCTGCAGCTTTGCTTCCTGCGCCTGGATACCGGAGTTGGCAGCCTCTGTTTTCAGCTCCTGGATCGTCAGTTTCTTCTGCTCCATCTCCTCACTGCTGTGGGCAAGAGATTCATAGATACTTTTTTGCTCATTCTCCAGAGTCTGGGTCTCCGAATTCAGACGGTTCAGATTTTCCTGGTCAAACCGGTTCTTCTGATCCAGGGAAGAAGCCTGAAGACGGATTTCCTCCAACTCTCTGGTTAGCTTTGTCTCTTCTTCCTTCCACTGATCCAGCTCTGCCTGTTTCTCCTCTATGAAGCTTTCCAGCTCCTGTTCATCCTGGCGGGAGCTTTCCAGCTCCCTGGCAATCTGCTCATGATCCTGACGGATTTCCAGCATCTGGCGTCTGATCTGTTCCTTGTCTCTGTTGATCTGCTCATAGCCTCCGCGGATTTCCTCTGCTTTCTCTTCCTGCTGGGCAATATTCATCTTTGCAGTATTCTGTTCTATATACTGCTGGCGGAGCTTGTCTTGAAAATCTGCAATGGCATCCCGAAGTACATTTCTTCTGTTTCTGTTGTCTTCCATTGCCTTCTGGATCATGGCAACCTCTGACTTCAGCTTTGCAACGCCTTTTTCCAGTTCCTCGATCTCTCTCCTTCGTCCAAGGAGATTACTGTTATTCTTAAAAGCACCACCTGTCATGGAACCACCCGGGCTTAAGGACTCACCCTCTATGGTAACCATTCGCAGGCTATGTCTGTACTTTCTGCCGATAGCAATGGCATGGTCAATATGATCCACCACCAGTACCCTTCCCAGTAAAAATCTGGCAATCTGCTGATACTGAGGTGCTGTAGTCACCAGTTCACTGGCCACACCGATCACTCCCGGTTCTTTCAGTGCTTCCCTGGGTGAAAACTCCCCTCTGGGACTGATACTGCTCATAGGCAGGAAGGTTGCCCTTCCATATCGGTTCTTTTTCAAAAACTCGATCAGGGTTTTGGCTGTCTGCTCATTGTCTGTGACAATATTCTGGATGCTACCTCCCAAAGCAGTCTCAATTGCTACCTCATAATCCTTGTTTACCTGGATCAGATCCGCCACAACACCCTGGATACCGGGAACCCGTTCCTTCTGTTCCATTACCCGGCGGATACTGTTGCCGTAACCATCATAGCGCTCTGTAAGATTACGTAAGGATTCCAGTCTGGAGGCTTCTCTGTGATAAGAGGTCTGCTCCTTTTCCAGCTGAACCGTCTGCTCCTTTAATTTCTCCTGGATATTTCCCACTTCCTGATTCAGTCTGTCACATTCCTCGTTTGCAGAATGGATGGATTCTGTAATGGAATCATACTGCTCCTGGGCTTTCCTGAGGATGGTCTGCTGCTCCTCCTCTTCACTCTTTAAGCGGAGGATCCTCTGGCTGATCTCAGCCTTTCTGATATCCGCCTGCTCCATCATTGCATCAAATCTCTGGGCTTTTCCCTTAGTATTGGCACGACTGTTCAAAATTTCTATGATCTCATTCTTGCCTTCCTCCACAGCCTGGGTACAGGTCCGGATATTTTCCTGGGCAGTATTAAGCTTCTCTTCTTCATCCTTCAGTCTGCTGCGCACTTCCTTTAACTGTGAATAAAGATCGGATTTCTCTTCTTCCAGCTCTTTTCTGGAAGCCTCTCTTACAGCCAGCTCCTCCTCTATGGTTTTCAGACGGCCCCTGTAATGGTCCTCATTCTGGACTCCGGCCAGAATCTGCTCATTCAGTACATTAATCTGGCCTTCCAGCTGCTGCTTGTGCAAAGCCTGCTCCTGGCTTTCCATGCGCAGGGCATCCATTCTGGTATTTAATTCCTCCAGTTCCTGTTCCAGCCTGTCATATTCCACTCTGGTCTGTTCATATTCCTTCTGTGTATCCTCCAGATTCTCCTGAGCAAGCCTGTGCTTCTCTCCCAGCTCTTTCAGGCTCTCTGCTGTGGAGGAATATTCCAAAAGAAACATATTTACATCCAGTTCCTTCAAAGCCTCTCTTTTTGCCAGATAAATCTTCGCTGTCTCAGACTGCTTCTCCAAAGGTCCCAGCTGTCTGGTAAGCTCTGACAGAATATCTGTCACACGAACCAGATTCTGACGTTCCTCTTCCAGCTTTTTTACTGTTGTATTTTTTCTTCTCTTAAATTTGACAATTCCTGCTGCCTCATCAAAAAGCTCCCTGCGTTCCTCCGGCTTACCACTTAAAATACGGTCAATCTGACCCTGGCCGATAATGGAATATCCTTCCTTACCGATACCTGTGTCATAAAACATTTCATTAATATCCTTCAGTCTGCAGTTACTGCCATTGATCAGATATTCACTTTCCCCTGAACGGTAAAGCCGCCTGGTAACAGTAACCTCATTAAATTCTACAGGAAGCTTATGATCTGAATTATCCAGCGTAATGGCAACAGAAGCATAGCTTAAGGGCTTTCTGGTCTCTGTTCCCGAGAATATAACATCCTGCATATTCCCCCCTCGGAGAGACTTTGCGCTTTGTTCTCCCAATACCCAACGCACTGCATCACCAACATTGCTCTTACCACTTCCATTAGGCCCTACAATACCGGTAATCCCGTTATGGAATTCAAAATTGATCTTCTGGGCAAAGGATTTAAAGCCCTGTACCTCAATATTCTTTAAATACATAGTTCACCTGTCTATTTTTTTATCTCACGGATCGCCTGATATGCGGCAGCCTGTTCTGCTGCCTTCTTGGTATGGCCGGTTCCTGTTCCCATAAGTCTGCCATTCACTCTTGCTTCCACTGTGAAGCTTTTGTTATGATCCGGTCCTTCCTCAGCAATCAGCACATATTCCACCGGCTGGGTGCCTTTTTCCTGGACGATTTCCTGTAAGATGGTCTTGCTATCATAAAAGAGCTGTTTGTGTTCAATATCATTCAGAATAAATTTCAGTACAAACTCCTTTGCACTAGCAAAACCACCATCCAGATAAATAGCTCCAAGCAGAGCTTCTGTAGCATCTGAAACAATAGAATCCCTGTTTCTGCCGCCTGTCATATCTTCACCCTTTCCAAGGAGCAGAAACTGGGGCAGGCCAAACTCTCTGGCGCAATAAGCAAGGCTTGGCTCACATACCAGACTGGCTCTCTTTTTTGTCAGTTCTCCCTCAGGAACCTTGGAAAACCTGGCATACAAAAAATCACTGCTGATCAGCTCCAGCACAGCATCTCCCAGAAACTCCAGTCTCTCATTACAGCCCAGCTTGCCAAGCTTCTTTTCATTGGCATAAGAGCTGTGGGTAAGGGCCTGGGTAAGATAGTGTTTATTTTTAAAATGATATCCTATGATTTCTTCCAGTTCTTCTGTCTTTTTATTCATAACATCATTCTCCTTAATGCGATTACAGGGCGCTGTCCTCACAGCCCCCTGCCTCTTCGCTTCGTCTGTTATTTCCTGTTACTTTTTGTATTGCTCTCCGGTCTGAATTCCAGCCCGGTTATCGGATCGCACGAATTGCTTCCACAGCATCTCCTACTGTCCGGATCTGCTCTGCTGCTTCGTTCTCCAACTCAATATCATATTCCTCTTCCATTCCCATGATTATCTGAAAAATGTCCAGAGAATCTGCTCCCAGATCATCCACAAAGGTAGTATCTGCAGTTATGGTATCCGGGTCAATATTCAGGACCTCCCCAATAATCTCTCTGAGCTTTTCAAGTTCCATCCTTCATCCTCCTTCCCTTTTTGACAGCCTGGCTACTACTCCTGCTTCTCTGCAGTCTTATCCGGCTGGTCCTCCAGAATATGTTCTGCGATTTTTTCATTAATCTTCTGCTGTTTGAACTGCACACACTGGAAAATAGCATGTTTGATCTCAATTGCCTTTGCACTTCCATGGGTTTTCACCACCAGACCCTTCAGGCCCAGAAGCGGTGCTCCTCCATGCTCACTGGCATCAAAGGATTTCAAAGTGGATTTCAGTGCAGGCTTGATCAGAAGAGCTCCTATTTTTGTCTTCAGACTGGTCATCAGTCCTTCCTTCACCTTCTGGATCAGTGCGCCGCCTACACCTTCATATAATTTCAGGATAACATTACCCACAAAGGCTTCACATACTACCACATCTGCATATCCATAGGGAATATCTCTGGCTTCAATGCTTCCGATAAAATTAATTCCCTTGCATTCCTTAAGCAACGGGAAAGTTTCTTTTACCAGTGCATTTCCCTTCTCTTCTTCAGCTCCATTATTAACAATGGCCACCTTTGGATTTTTGATTCCCACTACATTCTCCATATAGATGGATCCCATCTTTGCGAACTGTACCAGATGAGAGGGACGTGCGTCCACATTTGCGCCACAGTCGATCAGCAGGGCCACTCCCTTGGTGGTAGGGATCAGCGGTGCAAGAGGAGGTCTCTCCACCCCCTTACTTCTGCCTACCAGTACCTGTCCGCCTACCAGCACAGCTCCTGTACTTCCTGAGGAAACAAAAGCATCTGCTTCCTGTGTCTTAACCAGCTTCAGACCCACTACAATGGAGGAATCCTTTTTCTTACGGATTGCAAATACAGGCGGTTCTGCTGTCTCGATCACCTCTGAGGCAGGAACGACCTGGATTTGTTCTGTGGGATATCCGGAGTATTTTGCCAGTTCTCCCTCTATCACATCCTGTTTTCCTGTAAGTATTACTTTTATATCCTGTCTCTCAGTTACAGCTTCCACTGCTGCCTTGACAGGTTCTGCGGGGGCATTATCCCCGCCCATTGCATCTACCACTACCCTGACCTGTTCTGCCATGATTTCTGCCTCCTGTTTCTCTCACTGTAATGATTCCGTTTCTGTCAGATCATTACTCTTCTTTCATATCTGTCAATAATCCATAATCTGTATCATACTAAAGAAAACCTCTGCAAGTCAATACTTCTGCTGTATTTTATTTACGCTTTCTGGGCTTGGATTCTCTCTGCCAGATCATTTAAATACACCCATCTGTCCATTTTTTCATCAAGCTTCTGCTGGGTGTTTTCTTTCTCTTCCATAATCTCCCGAAGCTTCATGGAATTGGTGGCATTTGCCTCCATGTCCTTGTCCAGCTTCTCCAGCTTCTCTTCCAGAGCAGCGATCTCATCATCAATGGTCTCAAATTCTCTCTGCTCCTTGTAACTGAATTTCAGCTTCTGGGGACGGTTCTGCTTCCAGTCTGCCTGGGAAGCCTTCTTTCTGTTTTTATCCTCTTCACTGTCAGTAGCAGACTTTCCTCCCTGCATATCAGAGACAGCGCCTTTTTTATTTACTGCCTGGGCATAATCCGTATATCCGCCCTCATACTGAGTGAGGCGTCCCTCCCCTTCAAACGCAAAAATCCTGTCCACAATATTATCCAGAAAATATCTGTCATGAGAGACTGCGATCACAATTCCTGCAAAAGAATCCAGATAGTCTTCCAGGATTGTCAATGTGGGGATATCCAGGTCATTGCTTGGCTCATCCAGAAGCAACACATTGGGCGCCTCCATCAGAACCTTCAGCAGATAAAGTCTTCTCTTCTCTCCCCCTGACAGCTTGGCAATAGGCGCATACTGCATGGCTGAATCAAAAAGGAATCTCTCCAGCATCATTGTTGCAGAAATCTTCCCATCTCTGGTAGGAATATATTCCGCTACATCACGGATATAATCGATCACACGCTGATCCGTATCCATATCCGGTACCTCCTGTGCAAAATACCCAATGCGGATAGTCTCCCCGATTTCCACATCCCCTGCATCCGGCTGTACCATCCCATCAATAATCTTGATCAAAGTTGACTTTCCGCATCCATTGGGGCCGATAATTCCCAGACGCTGATTACGCAGCACAATATAATTAAAATCATCCAGAATCTTCTTTTCGCCAAAGCTCTTACTGATGTGATGAAGCTCAATGGTCTTCTTTCCCATACGGGTTTCCACAGAATCCAGCTCCACACTGGCATCCCTCACAGGTGCCTTTCCATTCTTCAGAGCTTCCAGACGTTCCAGACGGGCTCGCTGCTTGGTACTTCTGGCCCTGCAGCCACGTTTCGCCCACTCCAGTTCCATGCGGAGCACACTCTGCCTCTTCCTCTCACTGGCAAGCTCCATCTCCTCACGCTCTGCCTTCAGCTCCAGAAATTTCGAGTAATTGGCCTCATAAGCATACAGATTTCCATGGGAAATCTCCAGAATTTTATTGGTAACCCTGTCAAGAAAATATCGGTCATGGGTAACCATGATCACAACCCCCTTAAAGCTTCTCAGAAAATCCTCCAGCCAGGTCACCATCTCATTATCCAGATGGTTGGTGGGCTCATCCAGAAGCAGCACATCACAGGGATTCACCAGCGTCCTGGCCAGCGCCACCCTTTTCTTCTGCCCGCCGGACAAATGATCAATCTTTTCCTCATGATCCGTAATCCCAAGCTTATTCAGCACATTTCTTGCTTCGCTTTCTGTACTCCAGTCCTTCTGCCATTTTCCTTCAGCCACATAATCCAGGATAGAAGCTCCCTGGGGAAACTCCGGCATCTGCGGCAGATAGGTAATCCGCAGACCATTCTGTGTGATCACCTGTCCCTCATCCGGCTCCTCCAGACCACCGATAATCTTTAAGATCGTAGATTTCCCGGTTCCGTTAATCCCGATAATCCCAATCTTATCCCCCTGATGCACTCCATAGGAAACATCATCCAGAACCGTCTTCTCGCCAAACACCTTGGAAACATGCTCTATATTCAGAATATTCATAAGTCCAAACCTCTCTCGTAATTTTCATTTTCTACCTGTTTTTACTTATCCGAAAACAAATTTGCACCTTATTATACCATTTTTCTCCCTTTTCTAAAACCCCCAGTTATCCAGAACATCTCCCTCCCAAAACAACTTTCGACGTTCAATACCCAGCGCAGAAAAATAGTTTGTTTTGGGTGCATTTGCAGGGTTCTTAGATATTCTTAGCCGTCAGGAATCTGCGTTATGAGCAATCTGAGACACTGTCTGAGCGCAGCGAGTTTGGCTCTGATTGCTCATGCTTTTAGCAGATTTATGACAGCTTAGAATATCTTAGTGCCCGAAACCGCACCCAAAACAAACTATTTTTCTGCGCGTCCCTTTTCAAAGATACGCAAAAAGCTCCTCTCCAGGCAAACCCGAAGAGGAGCATCCCAAACACTATTCATTTTCAAGAAAAGAGCATTAGTTCATCTCTGTTCCGTTCTCAACTGCATATTTCAGTCCCTGAACTGCAACTGCCAGTGTAGCTTCCTGTACAGTAGCACTTCCAAGATCACCCATATCCAGTGTCAGAGTATCATCATCATTTGCAGTCACACCAAAGGTAAGTGACATTTCAGATACTTCATCCTCAATAGTTACTGTTGCATTTTCCTCATCAAAAGTACCTTTGCCGATGAAGCTTACATAATTATCATCCTGGTCGATCACAAGCACTGAGCAGAAAGTTCCATCTTCATTTGCTGCATAAATAAAAGTCTCACCTGCTTCTGTCTCACCGGAATAGCATTCTGTAAGCAGATCACCCATATCCTGATAGGTCTTGTTGTAATCTGCCTCATCGCCGGTTCCCTCGTAAGGTTCCAGAGTTGCTGTCAGCTCCTCAGTATCTGGGTCATAAAGCTCCAGAAGATTTTCCTCTTCATTTGCCTGTACCAAATAAGATACCATATTTTCATCATCATACGTGCCGTCGTCATTTGCAAGCTGCATTACCAGCGCTGTATTCTCTCCATCTGAGCTCAGCGCATATACGCCTAAAATATCCTGTTCTTCATCCTTCCACTGACCAAAAAACGAATTATCTTTGTAGAATCCGTAGATATCTCCTGCGCTGTCCTTCCAGAGTCCTAACATTGCCTCTGATACATCCGCGACATCTCCGTCATCTGCTGCTTCTTCTGTAGTCTCCTCTGCTGCCCATACCGGAACAACCATAGAGCTTACCATTGCAGTAGCACAAAGACCTGCCATTATTTTTTTCCAGTTTTTCATATTTTTTTACCATCCTTTCTTAAAATGTGTGTACATATTTCTAAACTGAATTTCTATGTTCTTACTATAAAAAATTTCAGTCTTATTTTCAAGATACATGGGATTAAATGACATTTTTCATGAAATATGGAAAAATGAATAAATATTTATGGTATTACTTGCTTTCAGTAAGGAATCCGTACTTGAATAACTCATGAAAATACGCTAAAATACAAATTATGTTTAAGTTAATTTAGGAGGTACCCCTTTTGAATATTGCAATCCTTGACGATTCAAAGGAAGATCTGCGTCAGGTAAAATCTGTCATTTCTTCTTATTATGAATCCCAGAATACATCCGCAGACATCCATTTGTATTCCAGCGCAGAAGCTTTTTTTACTAAATACATACCCGGATTTTACGACCTGATCATTATGGATATTTATATGGGCAGTATGACCGGTATGGATGCAGCCAGAAAGCTCCGCGAAGCCAGGGATACAGCTGCTCTGATTTTTATTTCAAGCAGTGATTCCTTTGCTGTGGAAAGCTATGATGTACAGGCATCCTACTATCTGCTGAAGCCCTTTGACCCGGAGAAGCTTTGCCGGATCCTCTCAACGATCCAGTTCAGGCAGTCGCAGAATTCCAGATATATAGAGCTGATCTCCGACCGCACCCCTGTAAAGATTCCTATCAGAAGCATTCTGTACGTGGATACCTACCGCAATGCAGTTCAGGTACATACCACAGATGCAGGTATCATACGCTCCTACATAACCTTCCAGAAATTCGAAGAGCTTCTGGAGGGAATGAAATGTTTTCTCTCCTGTTACAGAGGCTGTATCGTAAATATGGATCACATCGAGAAATCCACAGATGAAGGCTTTGTTATGGACAATCAGGAGCTTGTCACTGTACGCAAACGTGGCTCCAACGCAATAAAAAAAGCATATCTGGAATACTTATTCTCTTCAGACTCTGATAAATAAGTATTTCCGATATGCCTTTCCCCCTCCGGGCAGTAACTATTTATTTACTGTACTGTTTTCACCGGCAGAAAGATATTTACTTTAAAAATACCCTCTTCTGTATTAAAAACTACATATCCGCCCATTCGTTGTACCACTTCTGCCACAGATGCTGTTCCGATTCCAAAGCCTTCATGCTTTGTTGAATAAAAAACTTTTTCTCTTCGCTGGATTTCATTGGAATATGGATTTGAAATCTCTATCAGAAGCTTCTTGTTCTTAACCTTTGTAAGCATCTTTACATAAGGCTTATTTTCCGGCAACAGATCTTTTACTGCATCTACGGCATTTTCCAGAAGATTTCCATATATTTTGCACAGATCTGTATCTGAAATGCCAATGTTCTGCGGCAGCATCATATCACATTCAAAAGGAATCCCTTTCTCTCTCAGTTCTCCTGCATAAAAATGGATCACTGCATCTACGGCCATGTTTCTGCAATAACAGATTAGCTTTTCCTCTTCTGTTATAACGGATGCATACTCCTGCAGGTATTCCATCATCTCCTGATATTTTCCCTGCTGGGTGTAAGACATGATGGTGCGCAGATGGTGTCTCATATCATGGCGCATCCTGCTGATCTCATCCACCTTTTCTGTAAGTTCCTCATAATTCTGTTTCTGTATCTGCAGTTTCTGTTCCATCTGACGGCTGTATTCTCTATAGGTAAGCTGAAATCTGTAAGCATTGGCAATCTCCATCCACAGAGTCAGTCCCACACTGGCTACAAGCACTGCTGCACCAATTTCCGTAAACCACCCGCCAATGATCGGCTCATATAATCTCCATATCCGGTCTGCTGCCAGAGACGCTGCATAAACAACAATTCCCACTAAAAGTACATTACTGTACTTCTGTTTTATCTCCTTTACACTTCTGAAAAGCAGATAACCGGCTGCTGCCCACTTCAAAATCTCTGTAAGCTTAGAGATCCGATACAGCCCTGTTGCAGACTGGGCCCTGCTGCACAGCATTTCTGCCACAAAAACCATCACTCCGGCTGCTGCGGCCACACCTGCAAGAATTTCCGGAATCCTTTCCTCACCTCCCAGGATCTTCTGTTGGACCAGCATAACACCGGCAAACATCAGATAATAGAACAATGCCTCCATTCCATAACAAGGCTGTACTTTTACTGCAACAAAGGAATGCAGGATCGGATAAGAACCATATCCCAGCACACAGATACAAAGCAGGGCAAAAAGTCCAAACTCCACTTTTTTAGTTCGCATATACATATACACTGAAAAAATCAGGATAAAAAATGTAAAAGCCATAAATACCACAGCAATCATAAGTGACAACCCGCGGATAAGATTCACTTTAAAAGGAGAAGCCAAAACCGGCACATACTGAATTCCCGATGACACCGAATGTTTGTCTGTCACTGCGATCACAATCTCTGCAGTTCCTTTTCCCTCAAAGGTAAATACCCTGTTCTGAATCTGCTCCTGGTAATTGTCCGGATCCGGATTTCCCATCTGCCCCATCAATTCCCCATTAATATACAGCTTGTAAGCAGAAAAAATCTCTGTCAGGCCAATAGCATATTGTTTTTCTTTTTCAGGAAGCACCAGGGTCATCCGATAGGTACCACTTCCAAAAGGAGATTTATTTTTGTCGCCCAGGTCCATTCCACCGTACTCGCCAATGGAAACATAACAGCTGTAGTATTTATCCTTCTTTTCCTTTATTTCCTGCGGTGTCAGCAATACATCCGGATAATATTCCCATTCCCTGGCAAGATAATGCACAGAATCATCATCAGGCACATAGAGGATTCCCTGAATGGCCTGATCTCCCCTGGCCGTATATTTGTTATCAAAGCAGTAAAACAGAAAGAATACGCCCATAGCCAATGCAAATACAGTTGCTATAAGTAGTAATGAATATTTCCAGTTCTTCTTCATTGCTGACACCTCCTTCTGTTTTCAGGTGCTTTGTTTGCCTTTCCACTGTCGCTTATCTGCGTTTTTTACGAATTGCAAAAATAATGGCAGCCACCACGATACATACTGCCGATAATGTAAGTATTATCATCAGAAACTGTTTGGCGGAATTCTCTGTTTTCTGCTCTGTCTTTTGCCCCGTTTCCTCCTCTGGCATTGGCTCTTCTGTAAAACCTATATCTTCTCCGTCTGAAATAGCTTTCACACTGTCCTCAACCGTCTGGTCCTCGATATTTTCCGACTCTCCATCTGTCAAAAAATAGTCCCCTGTCTGTCCGATCTCCATACGGAGAACATTTTGCTTTTCCTGATAGCTCACTGTATATTGATTTCCCTGCACATCCTCCGCTTTTACTGTTTCAGGTGACTGGATTCCGCCAAACACAGATATCTGAAATTCCACCACTGTTCCCGGAACTTCTGTTACCTCCTCACCTCTGACAAAAATCCGCAGAGAAAATGCAGTTTCTGACGTTTTCTCGATTCCTATCTGGATTTCATCCTCTGCATTGATCTTCCATCCGTTCACTGTATCCGGAGAAAATGTTACAGAGATTCCCTGTTTCTCATACCTTGCACTTCCATTCTGTTGGATCATAAGAAGCATTCTCTTTCCACTGACTGCAGTAATGGTGTCGGTGCTTAACTCTGTCACAGAATTCTCTGTATCCGATATTTCAGCAGATTTTGCATCAGAAGCTTTGTTACTGCTGCTATTCTGTCCGTCTGTATTATTGTCTGTTCCGTAAGAATTGTCATAATGATATCCGGCACTTCCCGTATTCAGATTCTCTTCCTTTTCTCCCTGTACTACTTCTGACGAAGCAGGTGCTTTCTGCACAATGTCAGGAAGATCTTTTTCCTCCCTGTCTGAAAAATTCCGCTCATGCCAGTATTCGTTGACAATAAAGGCATCATTATAGGAAAAAGAATAAATTCCCGTGCTCCCATTCTCATAGACAGCACAGATCTGGTAGTTCTGTCCTTTCTTTAATATCTCTCTGTAATAAATCTGAATTCCATCAGAAGTCACTTCCACCAGGTCATCATCTATTTTCCAGTAATTCCCCTCATTCTCAGAAAGATAAACCTGTATATTCCGGCGTTCCTCTGTGGAAAGTCCATCCAGTAGCACAGGAAATTCCAGCAGATCCACAGTTGGCATACTGTAGGTATTAATCTGTGGTTCTCCTTTTTTCTGTACAGAAAGATATGCATATGCCTCTGGCAGCGCCAGGCTGTCAGCTACTTCATATCCTTCTGGGATTACAAATGATCCGGTTACCTTGTACACACCTTGTTTTTCCCTGTTTACCTGGCTCAGATCCCAGGAGGATTCCAGAATCAGCTCCGGATTCTCGGCTGTATTTTCAAATGTTTCAGCAGTACTGACCCTCAGTCTGATATTCTCCTTCAATTCTTTCTCAATCTGCTTCAGGCTTCCCCCCGTTTTTACTGCATAGGCAGCACATCTGCTGAGATATTTCTCATCTCCGGTATCATAAGAACAGATGATCTTTCCAGGCTTCTGTGTGTTTCCAAGCAAACTGTGCTGATAACCGTAAATTTTAAGACTGCCGTCTTTTTGGTATTGAAACCGCAGAGTATTGGTCTGCTTCTTTCCATTATCATAGGTTACCAGCAGGGAATAGGTATTACCCACAACCATACTCTGGTTAGATACATACAGCCCCTCCTCTTCACAGAGAGCAAAGCCCTCCTCAGTAAGATTGATCCACTGTCCGCTTTCTTTCTTCAGATAAGCTTCCATGGAATCGGAATTTTCCTGTTTCAACCAGGGAAATATATAGATTCCTGCCGCAGTCAGCCTGTAATATGTATTAATATCCGGTTTGTCCGGGTACTGCACAGAAACAGTTGTCTGCACCTGCAGACTTTCACTCTCTTCAAAAGCATACTCAGGCGAAAGTTTAAATACACCTTTCACTGTATAAACGCCTGCCAGTTTCATATTCACAGAAGAAACATCCCAGAAAACCGGAATATGCAGTGTATCTGCATCTGTATAAACTGTATAGAAAACCTGGGACAGTTTCTCAGCGATCAGTTCGCTGCTTTTATTTATTTCTACAGCTACTGCAGGAATATCATGAGGTACGATCACATCATTTACCTGGATCACCGCGCCCCATACTGTGGTATTTTTTTTCATTCCCCATATGCCAGTCAGACACAGGGCTATCATAAAAATCAGAACTGTTATTTTCTGTTTTCTCATGCTTTTCCATACTTTCATTTTACGTTACTGCTCAATCTGTTATCTTTATTCTCAATTTCCTTTGTTCTTAGCTTACCTTATCTGGCGGATTTCGGCAACAGACATAGGATAAACTGCATTATTTCATGAAAAATGGTGTGCCGGAAAATGGTTAATTCTCCTTTTTCTTTCCCGGAAATTTCATAAAATAGTATACAATAAATAATACTGCCGTAATGCTCCAGGAAACCGGATAGCTAAGCATGATCGTATTAATTCCGGGATACATCTGTCCTGCTGTAAAAAGCCACAGAATCCTCAGAGAACACACTCCGCCACAGGTCAGGATCATAGGCACCAGAACCTTTCCGGTACCCCTCAGTGCCCCGGACAAAATTCCTATGATCACATAAATGAAATAGGACGGCAGTAAAAAACGACTCATATGAACACCGTGCCCAATAACAGCACTGTCTGTAGTAAACAGACTGTATATCCACGGCGCAAACGCATACATAACCGCGATCAGAGCCGTCGCTCCAACCATGCTCATAGTCATGCAGACACGCACGCTCTTTCTCATACGGTGATACTTTCCTGCCCCGTAATTCTGTCCGACGAAGGTAGTAATGGAAATCGCAAATGCATTGATCACCATCCAGAAAATGGCATCAATCTTTCCAAGTGTACCCCACGCCGCCACAGTATCGGTGCCAAGATTATTGACAAATATCTGAATCACAATATTCGAGATATTATACATGACAGATTCCAGTCCTGCCGGAATTCCGATCCTGAGCACTGAAGACAGCATTCTCTGATCAAATCGGATTTCTCTCAGTTTTAACACATAAATTTCTTCTGTCTTAAGCAGCATACCCACTACAAGCAATGCACTGATCACCTGCGAAGTAACGGTTGCTGCTGCCACACCTGTTACTCCCATACCCAAAACTACCACAAACAAAAGGTCCAGAATAATATTCAACACACAGGTAATAATTAACACGTAAAGTGGTCTTTTAGAATCTCCCACTGCACGCAGAATAGAAGCCCCCATATTATAGATCAGATTAAAAATCATCCCTCCAAAATAAATATGAAGATAAATGGCCGAATCCTCCACAACATCTGCCGGTGTCTTCATAAGCAGCAATGCAGGTCTTGTCAGCAGAATTCCTGCTACTGTAAGAAAAATCCCGGCAGCAATGGAAAATGCAAATGCCGTATGCAACGCCTTGCTTACATTCTTTTTATCCTTTGCTCCATAAAACTGTGAAATTACAACTGCAGCCCCCGAAGAAAGGCCTACAAAAAATCCCACGATCAGATTGGAAATCTGACTGGCAGAGCCTCCGACTGCAGCAAGTGCCTGTTTTCCTACAAAACGGCCTACAACAATTGTATCTGCAGTGTTATAAATCTGCTGAAAAAACGTTCCAAATACAATAGGAAAGAAAAATAACAGCAATTGTTTCCAGATCACTCCTTCTGTAATCTGATTTACCTTTTCCTTTTTCTCCATTTCTTTTCCCTCATCCACATTTTAAAAATATTTCTGCATTTTGCCGCAGTCCGAGCACCATGGGTTCCATGGCATTATATTTTAACATACAAAAAAGCAGGCATCCCAAACGGGAGAACCTGCCATACTTTGCAATCATTAAAAATTAGTCTTCAACTTTAATGATTTCCTTTTTGTTGTAGCTTCCGCAAGCTTTGCATACTCTGTGCGGCATCATCAGTTCGCCACATTTGCTGCATTTTACAAGGTTCGGAGCGCTCATTTTCCAGTTTGCTCTTCTCTTATCACGTCTTGCTTTAGAAGATTTATTCTTTGGACAGATGGACATATGTTACACCTCCTTAAATTTACTAAATATATCACTGATAGCTGCCATACGGGGATCCTTTGGTCCCTCGACGCATCCGCAAGGACCGTCATTGAGGTTTTTCCCGCACTGGCTACAGATTCCTTTGCAGTCTTCTCTACATAAAACCTTCAAAGGCCAGCTCATCAGTACCTCAAGATAGACCAGCTGGTCCACATCCAGGTCCATACCTGTGAGATAAGAACTCTCGTCCAGATCATTCACACGGTCTTCATCCGTAAGCTTCATATCAAGTTTTCGCTCAATCTCTAAAGGAATCTCTGTGGAAACCTCTTCCAGACATCTGTCACAGGGAATACCTACGGTAATCTTACCTGTTCCTCTGATCTCAAGATTCCTGTCACCTATATTCGTAATCGTAAGCTCTATAGGCTCTTTTGCAAGTACCGGAAAGCTTCCTGACTGAAAGGTGATCGTATCCATTCCAAACTCTACAGTCTTCTGAATACGCATTCCTTCACTGGATGAAATATCTGATAAATGTATCTGCATACTTTTCTCCTATCCACACTTGTTTTATTATACATACCGCCTCTGCTTTTGTCAACGATAAATTAGAAAAATTTCACATTTTGTCAAGTAATATTCCTTTACGGCATATTTCCTGTAAAAAGCAGCGGATATTATCCCGTCTGAATCCGCTATAGGCATAGACAGAAAGAAAGGTGCTCCTAACAGATGCACCTTTCCTTTCTATAATAAATATAGTTTCATCCAACTATATTTCTCTCGTCCGGACACAAAACAGACACTTTATTATCTGTGAAAATTAAACCAGAGCTACTGTCTCTCTGCAGATTGCAAGTTCTTCGTTTGTAGGAATTACAGCAACTTTAACTTTGGAATCCGGTGTAGAGATAACGATTTCTTCTCCGCGAACTCCGTTAGCTTCTTTGTCAAGTGTAACTCCAAGGTATCCAAGATAGCTTACAACCTTCTCACGTACAGGAATAGCATTCTCGCCGATACCTGCTGTAAATACGATCGCATCTACACCATTCATGGCTGCAACATATCCGCCAACGAATTTAGCGATACCATAGCAGAGAACGTCGATTGCGTTAGCTGCATCTTCGTTTCCGCTCTGAGCTGCATCGTTCAGATCACGGAAGTCACTGGATAATCCGCCGGATAATCCAAGAAGACCGGATTTCTTGTTGAGAACGTTCATCATACCTGCAATGTCAAGGTTTTCTTTCTTAGCGATGAATTCCATGATAGCCGGGTCAATGTTACCGGAACGTGTTCCCATAACAACACCTTCAAGCGGAGTAAGACCCATTGTTGTATCAACACACTGACCGTTTACAACAGCACTGATAGAAGAACCGTTTCCAAGGTGGCATACGATAACTTTTGAGTTATCTTTGTCAAGGCCAAGGCATTCAACAGCACGTTTAGAAACAAAGCTGTGGGAGGTTCCGTGGAAACCATATCTTCTTACTTTGTAGTTCTTGTAATATTCCAGTGGAAGGCCATAGAGATATGCTTTTGCAGGCATTGTCTGATGGAAAGCGGTATCGAATACTGCTACCTGAGGTACACCCGGCATAAGCTCAGAGCATACACGGATACCGATCAGGTTTGCCGGGTTATGAAGCGGTGCAAGATCGTTGCACTCTTCTACTGCTGCGATCACTTCATCTGTGATTACTACAGATTTGGCAAATTTCTCACCACCATGTACAACACGGTGTCCAACAGCGTTTACTTCTTTCAGGCTTCCGATAGCGCCTGTTTTGTCATTTGTAAGGGCATCCAGAACCATCTGGATTGCTTCTTTATGTGTAGGCATAGGAGCTTCTGTGATCTCTTTGTCACAGCCTGTTTTCTGATATACTAATCTTCCATCGATACCGATTCTCTCGCAGAGACCTTTTGCAAGAACTGCTTCTGAATCAGAGTTGATCAGCTGATATTTCAGGGATGAACTTCCACAGTTGATTACTAATACGTTCATTTTCATATTCTGCCGGCAATAAATTCCGAATATTTCTGCCAGCTTTTCCTTTCATATTATAATATCAATAAATTATGTAGTCGATAAAATAATTCTGCTTTACTGTCTGACCGAAATCTTATTTGTTGTCATCAGCCTGGCACTGTACTGCTGTGATAGCTACTACACCAACGATATCGTCTGCAGAGCATCCACGGGACAGGTCATTTACAGGTTTAGCAATACCCTGGGTTACAGGTCCGTAAGCTTCTGCTTTTGCAAGACGCTGTACAAGTTTATATCCGATGTTACCTGCATCAAGGTCTGGGAATACAAGTACGTTAGCTTTACCGGCAACTTCGCTTCCAGGAGCTTTGGATGCACCTACACTTGGAACGATAGCTGCGTCAAGCTGGAATTCTCCGTCAAGTGCAAGTTCCGGATTCTGCTCTTTTGCGATCTTTGTAGCTTCTACTACTTTGTCTACGTCAGCATGTTTTGCACTGCCTTTAGTGGAATGTGAAAGCATGGCAACGATTGGTTTCTCCTGAACAAGAAGTTCAAAGGATTCTGCAGAAGATGCTGCGATTGCTGCAAGTTCTTCTGAAGTCGGGTTCTGGTTCAGACCGGAATCAGCAAATACAAATGCGCCGTTTGCGCCGTATTCGCAGTTCGGAACTACCATTAAGAAGAATGCGGATACAAGTTTTGTACCTGGTTTTGTTTTCAGGATCTGAAGACATGGTCTTAAGGTATCAGCTGTAGAGTGACATGCACCGGATACCATACCGTCTGCATCGCCCATTTTTACCATCATTACACCATAGTACAGATACTGGTTAAGAAGAATCTCTTTAGCCTGATCCGGTGTCATGCCTTTTTTCTGTCTTAATTCTACTAACTTGTCAATGTATCCCTGTGTTTTCTCTGATGTAGCAGGATCTACGATCTGTGCGCCGGAAATGTCATATCCGTCTTCAGCTGCACTCTTTTTAACAGCTTCTTCGTTACCAACAAGGATAACCTTTGCAATTCCTTCTTTTAAAATTTTCTCTGTAGCTGCCAGAGTTCTCTTATCCTCTGTCTCCGGAAGTACGATTGTTTTTACGTTTGCTTTTGCTCTTTCTTTGAGTGTGTCAATAAATCCCATGATTAAAATGGCTCCTTTCATATAGCAGTTCTGATATCCAATATCAATTTTCTATCAATTATCTGCGCTGTTTTCATTATAACTCCTGAAGCCTTGTATTTCAAGCATCTGAATGGTAGAATATGACATAAAAAAGTATTTTTTAAGATGCAATATGGTAAAAAAGAGAGAACTCTACAAAATTTCAGAAAGGAGCTTTCTGTCTAAATTTATGAAAACAGCAGGAATTATTGCAGAATATAATCCTTTTCACAAAGGACATGAATATCAAATCCGGTATACAAAAGAAAAGCTAAAGGCAGACTATGTGATTGTTGCCATGAGCGGAGATTATGTGCAGCGCGGCACTCCCGCTCTCATCTCCAAACACGCACGTGCAGAAATGGCTCTGCGGTGTGGTGCCGACCTTGTGCTTGAAATGCCGGTATCCATCTCTACAGCAAGTGCAGAAGCCTTCGCAATGGGAGGTGTTTCCCTGTTGGACAGCCTTGGCATTGTTGATATGCTCTGTTTTGGAAGTGAATCCGGAGAGATCAGCGCACTGCGAGAACTGGCTGAGATCCTTGTAGAAGAACCTGAAGAATATAAAAAGCTGCTGAAAAGCTTTTTATGCGAAGGGCTGACTTTTCCGGCTGCCAGAAGCCAGGCACTGACAGAATATTTTAAAAATCTTCGCAACTTCAGCGGTGACGATTTTGACGGGGTACTTACTCCTCTGTTAAATGAAGTCACACAGATCCTGAATACACCCAATAATATCCTGGGAATCGAATACTGCAAGGCACTTCTCCGCCTGAACAGCCAGATCCGCCCTGTTACCATCCGCAGGGAAGGAATGGGGTATCATGAAACCACTGTCCCTGATGAACATTCCGCAGTATCCTCCCCGGATCTACAGTCACCCACTGATTTCTTTGCATCTGCAACTGCTATACGAAATCTGATTCTTCAGGATTCCCCTGACCCGGATTCCCTGGCATCCCAGATTCCGGGACAGGCTTTTCCTGTTTTTCAAAAGGCTGTAAATTCCGGTGAATTTCTCACAGAAAATTCTTTGGACTCTATCCTCTCCTACTGCCTTATGAAGGAAAACGTGAAAAGCCTTTCTTCCTATATGGATGTTTCCGAGGATCTCGCCCGACGGATCATAAATCAGCAAAATCTTCTGTCGTCCTTTTCCCAGTCTGTATCTGTTTTAAAAACCAGAGAGCTGACTCAGACAAGAATACAGAGAGCATTGCTTCATATTATATTAAATATCCATACTGCGCCCACACAGATTCCCTTTGCCCGGGTTCTTGGTTTCCGCAAGGAAAGCAGTGAACTGCTAAGCCAGATCAAGCAGCACAGCAGTATCCCTCTCATTACCAAGCTTGCAGATGCACAAAATCTTTTGGACAGTAAAGGAAATCAGATTTTATCTGAAACTGTTTTTTCTTCCAATTTATATGAAAAACTTCTGTGTCTGAAAACCGGCAGAAAATTCTGCCACCAGTCCCAGAAACAGCTTATTATCATATAATTCTTGTTGTTTAAATCCGCTTATGTTAGAATAAAACAGTGAGGATAGGGATATAAAATAAGGAAGGAGGAAAAGAAAAATGAAAGCTAATTCAGGTTTGAAAAAGAATAGAACAAAGATTCAGATGGTGCTTAGCGCCCTAGTAATCTTATCTGTTGTACGTCAGTTTTTCCTGGGAAATTACCACAATATGTTTCTGGGAATCTTAACATTGATCCTTTTTATGGTTCCACAGTTTCTGGACAGAAAACTGAACGTCACAATACCACCGGGACTGGAGACAGTAATTCTGATCTTTATCTTTTCAGCAGAAATTCTTGGCGAAATCAATGCCTTTTATGTAAAAATCCCTATCTGGGATACCATTTTACATACTACTAACGGTTTTCTGATGGCCGCCATCGGATTTGCACTGATTGATCTTTTTAACCGCAGTGACAGGTTTTCCATTAAAATGTCACCGTATTTTGTAGTTTTTTTTGCATTCTGTTTTTCAATGACTGTTGGTGTTATGTGGGAATTCTTTGAATTCAGCATGGACTGGTTCTTTGGAATGGATATGCAGAAGGACTGGATCGTACCGGCCATCAACTCTGTGAAGCTGAATCCTACCGGTGCAAACGTTCCCATCCATGTAGATGTTCAGTCCCTGGTCGTTAACGGTGAGACCTGGGATCTGGGAGGCTATCTTGATATTGGTATTGTTGATACCATGAAAGATCTGATCGTAAACTTTATCGGTGCAGTAGTATTTTCTGTTATCGGTATTCTGTATCTGCGAAACCGCGGAAAAGGAAAGCTGGCAGCTTCTCTGATCCCGCAGGTACGCAGCAAGCAGGAAGAAGAACATTCTTCCAGAGATCAGTAAGATCCACAGTTACCGAAACTGGCGCACTTTTCTGGAAATATTCTCCAGTTCTTCTCTGGAAAGCTCAGGAAGTCTTTCCAGCTGATCCATAAACATGGCAAGTGTCTCTTTTCGCTGCATTTCCACCATCTGGGTGTAGAAATTAACCACTACCCCGGTAGCAATGGCAACTACAAAAAGGGAATAGATTGTCAGAAGAACGGAACACATTTTTCCAATGAAAGTAACCGCAACTACATCGCCAAATCCGGCAGTGGAGATCACCGCATAGCAATACCACAGTGCATCTCCATATCGGTTAATGTCTGGTTCAACCAGCTGGATCACTGCTGCGATAGCAAAAATAAACACAATAAAACCAATGATAATTTTATCTGCGCGAGTCCGTTTTAATACACTGCCTAATACTTTAATTCTTTTCATGCACCTGTCCTCCAATGAAATAATCTACTATCTGAAATTAATTGAAGTATAGTATAAAACGGTTTCACTTGCAATATGAAAGGAGCTTAACAGTATGAAAGATAATAAAGCACTAAAATACCTCACTTTGATCACCGGAGTTTTAACATTGTTATTAGGAGTCTACACTCTTGTAAGACCAATGAGAACTTTTCTTGCCATCGGATGGATCCTGGGAATCCTTCTGTTTGTAAATGGTATTGAACTTGTAATCCTTTCTTTATCCAAAGAAAAGAAAGAAATCGGAGCATGTATTCTCGGTGTTCTGGAAGGACTTGCAGGTATTATCTTATTATTCAGCGGCATTCAGCGATTCATCACAGACGTAATGGCTGCTTATATGGTTGGCGCAATCATTCTGATTTATGGTATTTTCCAGATTGCCGGCGGCGCAAAGGTATATAAAACCTCTAAAGGAAAAGGTATCCTGAGCATTGTGTGCGGTGTTTTATCCGTGATCGTCAGCATCATTTCATTTACTCATCCTGTTCTTACCATGATCTCTGCAGGATATATGATCGCTTTTTCTGTTTTAATGCAGGGTATTAATATGATCGTACTTGGAATCAATTTCGGAAAGACCGAAAACTAACAAAAAGGTTATGACTGTATGAATAACACAAAAAGCCCCAAAAACGTATCTTTAAAAAATCAGCTTGAATTGTGGCTGTTCTGCGCACTCATTGGTGCTGTTGCCGGTGCACTGGTATGGATCCTGCTGAAAATAATGGCAGTGGGAACTGAATTTCTGTGGAAATGGTTTCCCGGAAAAACCTCTGTTCCCTATTATACAATTCTTATCTGTGTAGCCGGTGCAGCAATTATCGGTATTTTCCGAAAAATATTCGGAGACTATCCCGAAGATCTGGAAACCGTTATGGAAAAAGTCAGAACAGAAAAAAGATACGAATACAAAAACATGCTTGTAATGATGGTGGCAGCACTGCTGCCATTACTCATAGGAAGCAGTGTAGGTCCCGAAGCCGGACTTACCGGAATTATCATAGGTTTATGCTACTGGGCCGGAGACAATCTGAAGTTTGCCAAACAGAATACCAGAAATTATTCGCAGATCGGTGCCGCAGTCTCCATGAGTGTGCTGTTTCACGCACCTCTGTTCGGTATTTTCGAAGTAGAAGAAAACTCTGAGGAAGACCTTGCATCCTTAACAAAGGGTTCCAAATTATTTATTTACGGAATCGCGCTGGCTGCAGGCACCGGTATTTATGCAGGTTTATCTGCACTTTTTGGTGCAGGGCTTTCCGGATTTCCATCCTTTGATATGGTGGAAATCCAGAAAAAAGACTATCTGCTTATAATTCTGTATATTTTGTGCGGTCTTATTCTGGCATACTTCTATCAGGCAACGCACAAGCTGACCGGAAATATTTCCAACAGATTCCCGGCAGTTGTCAAAGAGATTTTTGCAGGTTTATGCCTTGGAATCACAGGTTCATTCTTACCTGCACTTATATTTTCCGGAGAAGAACAGATGGGAACACTTATGAAAACCTATACCTCTTATCTGCCACTGGCACTTATTGGCATTGCGTTTTTCAAGCTTCTGCTGACAAATCTGTGTATTCAGTTCGGTTTAAAGGGAGGACATTTCTTCCCTGTCATCTTTGCCGGAGTATGTATGGGATACGGCGTGGCAATGCTGACCTGCGGGCCAGACGGGGGACATGTGGTATTTGGAGCTGCAATCGTTACTGCGTCACTTCTGGGCGGAATTATGAAAAAGCCACTGGCAATAACCATGCTTCTCTTCCTCTGCTTCCCGGTTAAAATGTTTATCTGGATTTTCATTGCAGCAGTAGTTGGAAGCAAGCTTACTACACTTAAAGCAGAGCAGGAACCTTCTGCAAATTAGAACAAGTCTCTAAAAAAGAACCTGCAAAAAAAGAACCATTATATCAGACTATACAGCTGTATATAATGGTTCTTTTATTATGTTTATTTCTCTCCGGAAAGAAGAATTCGGTCATTATCCAGCATCTTGCCTGCACCTGTCTTAAACTTATCCAGAAGTCTTTCTACAGTCAGGCCGTTCTTTTCTTCTTCATGGATATCCAGCACAACGTTTCCTGAATCCATCATAAGGATACGATTTCCCAAATCAAGGGCTGACTGCATATTGTGGGTGATCATCAGGCAGGTAAGCTGATGTTCCTCTACAATCCGTTTCGTAAGATTCAGCACCTTTTCTGCAGTTCCCGGGTCAAGGGCTGCTGTATGCTCATCCAGAAGCAGAAGCTTGGGCGGATTCATGGTTGCCATGAGAAGTGTCAGCGCCTGTCTCTGTCCGCCGGAAAGAAGTCCTACCGGCTGAGTCATTCGCTTCTCAAGTCCGATATCCAGAAGCTTCAGTTCTTCATGGAATCGCTCTTTTTCCTGTCTGGACACATGGGAAAGCCATCCGCCTTTCCCTGCTGCAAGTGCCAGATTCTCTTCTATGGTCATTCCAGGTGCAGTTCCCCTCATAGGATCCTGATACAGGCGGCCGATGGTTTTTGCGCGTACATGCTGGGGCATAAAAGTAATATCCTGTCCATCCAGCATGATCATGCCGGAATCTGTAAGAAAATCTCCGCAGATTGCATTAAACAGAGTGGATTTACCAGCACCGTTAGAACCGATGATTGTTGCAAAATCACCTTTCTCCAGATTCAGGGATAAATCTCTGATGGCCTGTTTCTCGTTTACCGTACCCGGATTAAAAGTCTTGGAAATATGTTCAATCTTCAGCATAAATCACTGTACTCCCTTCCTGTGAGTCATTCTTCTCTTAATCTGCGGCCACTGTTTCTTCAGATATGGGCCTGAAATAGCCAATACAACGATCACAGAAGATACCAGTTTCAGCATAAATGCAGGCATATTAAACCTCAGCGCAACCGTATATACCAGACGGAAAATAAAAGATCCAAGCACCATGCCTACGGCTCTCACAAAAATTCCGCCTCTGCCAAGAATCGTACCTCCGATCAGCAGGGAGGCCAGTGCAATGGTAACCATTCCCTGTCCGATATTGATATCTACGGATTTCTGTGACTGAGACAGAAGACATCCGGAAAGTGCTGTAAAGGAGTTGGCAACACAGAGACCTACGATCGTGGTAAACACCGGGTTAATAGATGAGGATTTTACCATATCTGCATTATTTCCTGTGGCTCTGATCGCCAGGCCAAGTCTTGTTCTCAGAAAGAATACAAGAAAAGCGATCACTATGATCACTGCGATAAGGGCAACTACAATATCTCCTCTGCCTTTCAGCGGTGTATTTTTCAGCGTTTCTTTCATCATGGAAAATACTGTATCTGTTCTGTTCATATTGATCAGGGAAGAACCTCCCATCACTGCAATATTCACAGAATAAAGCCCTGTATTAACGATAATTCCTGCAAGAAGACTGTCAACCCCCAGCTTTGTCTGAAGTATGGCTGTCACAAAGCCTGAGCATACACCTGCAGCCATGGCTGCAAAAATAGATAAAAAAGGATGTCCGCTGACTGCCACTACCGCTCCCACTGCTGCTCCCAGTGTGAAACAGCCATCAGTGGAAAGGTCACAGACATTCAGCATGGAATAGCTGAGAAACAGGGCAAGAACTGTCAGTGAACAGATCAGGCCAAGCTTCAGCGCAGTCTCTCCCAGGGAGAGCATAGTCGCAATAGTCACGATAATTTCCTCCAATTTGTATTTATTTTATTACATTCAATGAACAGCAACAGAAAAACTGCTGCTGTTCATTTCAATTCAGAAAATATTTTGTTCAAATTCACGTCCGATCAAAACACAATCCAAACATCTTTATTATTTTTCTACTTCATCAAAGCTCTCTGCTGTAACGATCTCGTTTACCTGTGTGCATAATGGCTCAAATTCCTTTTTAACTGTGTCAAGATCAAGTCCCAGCCCTTCGCAGGTCTCTGTATTTACAGTTGCTGTACCATTGTCAAAGGTTTCTACCGGTGTTTCAGATGGGTCTTCACCGTCTACCAGGATTGCTGCGATCATATCTGCTGTCTTCTGTCCCAGATTTGCATAATCCACACCATATCCAACGAACGCACCGTTTAATGCAAAGGAATCAGCCCCTGTATACTGTGGGATTCCTGCCTCAATAAATTTTTCATAAATAGAAAGCTCTGCTGTCATGATGGTGTTGTCTGTCGGGGTAAATATTGCATCTACCTTATCTGCCACCAGAGCGTCTGCCGCAAGCTGTACCTCATCTGTTGTGGTTCCTGTACGCTCTACATATTCAATGCCTTCCTTGTCCAGATAATCCTTGGCTTCCTGGATGGCTGTAGTGGAAGCATCCTGTCCCACATCATAGAGAAGTCCGATTTTTTTCACATCCGGATTTACTGCCTGGATCAATTTCATAATAGAAGCTGTATCAAGATAATCACTGGTTCCGGTGATATTTGCTCCCGGTGCCTCCAGATCCTCTACAAGGCCACTTCCTACAGGGTCAGATACTGCAGAAAATACAACCGGTGTATCCGTTCCTTCTGTTGCGGACTGCATACGCATTGCTACAGGTGTTGCAACACCTACCATTAAATCTACATTATCAGCCTGAAAATCAGAAATGATCTGCTCCATAACATTGGCATCAGCATTGCAGTTATCATAAGATACCTCAAAGTTTACATCCTTTTCCTTGCCAAGTTCTTCCAGACGGGACTGAATATTGTCTACGATCTGGTTTAAGGAAGCGTCATCTACATAATTACAGATGCCGATCTTGAAATCCTGTGCCATAACCGGTGATGCCATCATCATAGTTGCCATTGCTGTTGCTGCGATTGCTAATACTCTTTTCTTCATAGTCTTTTTCCTCTCTCTACATCAATGATTCAGCAGCTCATAATATTAACTGCCGTAGCCTCAGGGATATATGCCAATCCCCTGTTACCGTCTGTGAGAAAGAACTCCCGGATTCCTTTTACCGGATGTGCCAACTGATGTGAAAGCCGCTTTGTATATATAAAAAATCCGTCTCAAACAATGCATTTGCTTGAGACGGTAATAAGTATCTTATTATCGCGGTGCCACTCAAATTGACGAAACGTCCACTTTCTCATGTACAAACATACACTCCTGATTTATAACGGGTTCGGTTCCCGTCGGTGCCTACTCTCACGCTTATTAAGATTTCGGACCGCCCTCGAAAGGCCATTCAACAATCAGTCTCATGCAGCTTCCCACCACCTGCTGCTCTCTGTAATGATCCTTGGTTGCTTACTCTTCTTTCTCATCGGTTTTGATGTGTTTACTTTACCACGGTAATGCAGATATGTCAAGAGTTTTTTGAATTTTCTGCCTGAGGTTTAATATGATAATTATAGGTTCATTTTACCATCTGTCTGAATATATGACAAGAAATGATTTGTTTTTCTGGAAACAAAAGCACAAAAATGATATACTATATTTCAGATATCACATATTCAGAACTATTATAACAGATTGTGAGGCTTTATTATGAGTGCTAAAATAGAATTTCACGGAAGTGACATTGAGAAAGTCTGCGAGATTTACGGACTTCGCAGAGAAGATATCATTATGTTTGGGGCAAATGTAAACCCTCTGGGGCTTTCTGAGCATGTAAAGGAACAGCTTGCAGGGCGTCTGGATATCCTGTCTTCTTATCCTGACAGAAATTACACTTCACTTTGCAGCACAATTTCAGAATATTGCAATATTCCTGCTGAATTCATCCTGCCGGGAAATGGTTCCAGCGAACTGATCGCGCTGCTGATACAGGAACAAAATCCAAAACACACCCTTATCCTGGGTCCGACCTATTCAGAATACGCCAGGGAGCTCTCCTTCTCCGGAAGTACACAGGAATATTATCATCTGCGCGAAGAGGATAACTTTGTCCTCAACGTAGATGATCTTTGTCACACTCTGGAGGGAAAATATGATTTTCTCATCCTCTGCAACCCAAATAATCCTACCTCATCTGCAATTAAGGTAAACGACCTGCGCAGAATCGTTTCCTTCTGCAATGAACGGAACATTTTCGTAATGATCGACGAAACTTATGTAGAGTTTGCCCCGGATATCAATGAAATTACCGCCATTAGCCTCACCAGAGAATTCCAGAACCTGATGGTACTCCGCGGCGTATCCAAATTCTACGCAGCCCCAGGCATGCGTCTGGGCTACGGAATCACCGGGAACCTGGAATTTCTCAAAAAAATGAAAGAAAAACAGGTACCATGGTCCCTCAACAGTCTGGGAGCCCTGGCCGGCGAACTGATGCTCCAGGACAAAACCTACATCCGCCAGACCCGGGACCTCATCCTCTCAGAACGCACCCGCCTGCTCAAAGCACTGGAGAATACTCCCACTTACAAAACCTACCCAACCTATGCCAACTTCCTCCTCCTGAAAATCCAGAAGCCCGGCCTGACCTCCCAGGACATCTTCGACACCTGCATCCGCCAGGGCCTCATGATCCGCAACTGCTCCTCCTTCGAATGCTTGGACGGCGAATACATCCGCTTCTGCATCATGCACCCCGAAGACAACACCCGGCTCCTCCATGTATTGGAGTCCCTTTAAAGCAAAATACTTCCTTTATTTATAGCAATTCTATAAAATAATGCAAACAATCCAATCCTTCATAGCGTGCAGTCCTGCGTCAGAATTTCTATAGTTAAAAACAGATACCAGCGGGGCGGAAAATATTTTGTCTGGGGTGCATTTGCAGGAGTCTTAGATATTCTTAGCCACCAGAAATCTGCGTTATGAGCCGTCTGCCTCACTGTCTGAGCGAAGTCGGAGGCGGAGCGAGTTTGACAGGACGGCTCATGCTTTTAGCAGATTTCTGGCGGCTTAGAATATCTTAGGCTCCGAAACCGCACCCCAGACAAAATATTTTCCGCCCCGCGTCCCTCTTGAACAAAAAAACCAGAAACTCCTTTTCCGAAGTTTCCGGCCTTTTTTATCAGTTTTTAAAGCTATGGATCGGCGCTGGAATCCTTCCGCCTCTCTGCACAAACGCATCACAGGAGAACTGATTCACCGGCATAATCGGTGCATAACCAAGCAATCCTCCAAATTCAACAACCTCTCCAACGCCCTTACCGATAACCGGGATCAGACGTACAGCTGTTGTCTTCTGATTTACCATACCAATAGCTGCCTCATCTGCAATAATACCTGCAATAGTGGAAGCCTTGGTATCTCCTGGAATCGCAATCATATCAAGACCTACAGAACATACACAGGTCATAGCCTCCAGCTTCTCAAGAGTCAGTGCCCCTGCATTTACAGCATCGATCATACCCTGATCCTCACTGACCGGAATAAATGCACCACTTAAACCACCAACTGCAGTAGAAGCCATAACGCCGCCCTTTTTCACCTGGTCATTTAACAGAGCAAGAGCTGCTGTTGTACCCGGTGCACCTGCATGCTCCAGACCAATCTCCTCCAGGATCTCAGCAACACTGTCGCCGATGGCAGGAGTGGGAGCCAGAGACAGATCCACAATACCAAACTTCACACCCAGACGCTTGGAAGCCTCTCTGGCTACCAACTGTCCAACACGTGTTACCTTGAAAGCAGTACGCTTGATCATTTCGCAAAGAGTCTCAAAATCCTTACCTCTAACCTGTTCCAGAGCAGTCTTAACAACACCGGGTCCGCTGACACCTACGTTGATGATCGTATCTGCCTCTGTCACACCGTGGAACGCACCTGCCATAAACGGATTATCATCCGGTGCATTACAGAATACAACCAACTTCGCACATCCCAGAGAATCCTGTTCCTTACTTGCCTGAGCTGTTTCCAGAACAATCTCTCCCATCAGTTTGACAGCATCCATATTAATACCTGTACGTGTAGAGCCCACATTTACAGAACTGCAGACACGCTCGGTTTTTGCCAGTGCCTGCGGAATAGATTCGATCAGAAGTTTCTCTGCAGGAGTCATTCCCTTGCTTACCAAAGCAGAATAACCGCCGATGAAGTTGACCCCAACTGTCTTTGCAGCCCTATCCAGAGTCTCTGCAATTGTCACAAAATCTTCTTTTGTCTTACATGCAGCACCACCGACCAGAGCGATGGGAGTTACGGAAATCCTTTTATTTACGATGGGGATCCCATATTCCATGGAAATTGCCTCACCTGTAGATACCAGATCTTTGGCGCAGGTTGTGATCTTGTCATAAATCTTTTTATTCAAGGTCTCAAGATCACTGTCGATACAGTCCAGAAGGCTGATTCCCATTGTAATGGTACGCACATCCAGATTCTCCTGCTCGATCATTTTATTGGTTTCATTTACTTCAAAAATATTGATCATTTTATTTTTCTCCCTTGTATGTTTTCTCAGATTCTGTGCATTACATTGAAGATATCTTCATGCTGGCAGCGGATCACTACGCCGATCTGATTTCCAAGGTCTTCCAGTTCTTTTGCAAGAACCCCATTATCTTTTTCACATTTTGTGGCATCTGTTACCATCATCATGTTGAAGTATCCCTGTACGATGGTCTGGGAGATATCAAGAATATTTACATTGTTGTCTGCAAGATAAGTACAAACCTTTGCAATAATCCCCACTGTGTCGTTTCCTACTACGGTAATGATTGTTTTTTTCATAAGTTCTTTGTCCTTTCTACACTGTAATTACTTCTGATATGCAATCCCTCTTTGCCACCTGTATTTTAAAATCACGGGACTTATAAGGGTTGTCACCTAAGGTTACTTCTGAGCACACAGTCTCATAGGCCAACTCTTCATAGTTATTTTCTCTGCTTAAATGTCCCAGAAAAATAGCTTTCATGTTGTCATGAAGAAGCCTGCATAAAAGTCTGCCTGCATTTTCATTAGAAAGATGTCCTCTGTCTCCCAGAATCCTCTGTTTCAGATAATAAGGATATTTTCCCACCTGAAGCATACGGATATCATGGTTTGCCTCCAGAAGAAGGGCATCCAGATTCTGGAGATTCTCAATTATGTATTCATTATATTTTCCAAGGTCTGTGGCAATTCCCACAGAGTGGTCATCACATTCTATACGGTATCCCACCGGCTGCGCGGCATCATGAGAAATCGTAAAAGGATCTATTTTCAGATCTCCCACCGAGAATGTCTCATCTTCCCTGATCTCATGAAAAATACCTTCCGGCATTTTCCCAAGGTTCATTCTGGACAAGGCATCCACCGTACCTCCTGTGGTATAAACAGGTATCTGATACTTTCTGGCAAGCACTCCCAGTCCTTTAATATGATCCGAATGCTCATGGGTAATCAGAACACCGTCAATATCTCTTCCTGTCAGCTCCAGCTCATTCAGTCCCTGCTCCACGCGCTTACCACTGATTCCTACATCTACCAGCAGATGTGTCTGATCAGAGCCTACATAAATACAGTTCCCACTGCTGCCGCTGGCAATACTACAAAGTCTCATATTTTTTAATTCCTTCCCTGATCTGTTGCCAGGTATCCTCCAGATCAGTATTATTTGTAACCACATAATCTGTATGCGTTCTAAAAAATTCTTCCGGTGCCTGACTGGCTATAATACTCATTGATTTCTCTCTGGTATATCCCCGGCTTTCCATCAGCCTGCGGATACGGATCTCTGAATCCGTACGGATATACCAGACGGTATCACAAAATTCCTCATAATGATCCTCCAGAAGAAGGGCTGCTTCTACCACACAGATTCTCTGTCCCTCTTCCTTTTTCAGGGCAAGCTGTCTGCGGATGTATTCCTTCACCGCAGGATGAATAATGTGATTTAATTTCTCAAGCATGTCCGGATGTGAAAATACTACATCCGAAACCAGTCTGCGGTCAATAGTTTTGTCATTTTTTATAACTTGTTTTCCAAATAATGCAATTACCGGTTCGTAACAGGATTGTCCCGGTTCCATCACCAGATGACCTATCTCATCTGCTTTCATCACATATGCCTGATATTCCTGTTCCAGAAAATCCAGCACTGTACTCTTGCCGGCTCCCACTCCGCCGGTAATCCCTATTGTAATCATTTATACTCCTAACAAGATATCCACCAATGGTTCCTCTGCCTTACAATACCCAAAGTGTTACTGTTCACTCCGTTACCATCAACACGCTTCGCGATGCAGGAAATATGAATCTCCTTGTGCAAAGCCCAAGGAGTATCGTTTGCTTCGCAAACTTAATTTATGCTAAACGCATAAATTCGCGCGGTATGTCTCAGGTTTTCTGTGACCTTCGCTCACCAAAAACACCTCGCGGGATATTACCAGTAAACAGTAACCCAAAGGTTCTTACTTTGCTTCATACCAGTTATTGCCCTGGTGCATATCCACTTCCAGTTCTACTGACAGGTTCGCAGCTCCTTTCATTTCTTCCTCCAGGATTGCAGAAACCTGTTCAATTTCTTCTTTATAAGTTTCTATAAGAAGCTCATCATGAACCTGCAATACCAGACGGGAACGCAATCCCTCTTCCTTCAGTCGCTTATAGACACGGTTCATGGCAATTTTAATAATGTCTGCTGCCGTTCCCTGAATAGGAGAATTCATGGCAACTCTTTCCCCAAAAGAACGCTGCATAAAATTGCTGGACTTCAATTCCGGAATTGGTCTTCGTCTTCCAAACATGGTTGTCACATAGCCCTTTTTCTTGCCCTGTTCCACCAGCTCATCCAGAAATCCCTTGATTTTAGGATAAGTTTCAAAATATCTTTCAATATAATCAGCCGCTTCTTTTCTTGTAATACTTAAATCCTGGCTGAGTCCAAAGGAACTGATTCCATACACAATTCCAAAATTAACTGCCTTGGCATTTCTTCTCTGCAAAGGAGTTACCTGATCAAAAGGCACATGAAATACCTGTGACGCCGTCAGTCTGTGAATATCCTGTGCCTCACGGTAAGCCTGAATCAGCTTCTCATCCCCTGACATATGTGCCAGCACACGCAGCTCAATCTGGGAATAATCTGCATCCAGAAATACATACTCATCCTCCGGTACAAAAACCTTTCGGATCAGGCGTCCCAATTCCATGCGGACAGGAATATTCTGAAGGTTAGGCTCTGTACTGCTGATACGTCCTGTAGCAGTAATGGTCTGATTGAAGGTTGAATGGATTCTTCCGTCCTTTTCGATCACCTTTTCCAGCCCATCTGCATAGGTGGATTTCAGTTTTGTTAACTGTCTGTACTCCAGAATATCTTTCACAATCGGGTACTCCGGTGCCAGCTTCTCCAGAATATCAGCAGCTGTAGAATAACCTGTTTTTGTTTTCTTTCCACCCTTTAACCCCAGCTTTTCAAAAAGGATGATTCCCATTTGTTTGGGAGAATTAATGTTAAATTCCTCTCCCGCCTGTTTCCAGATCAGCTGTTCCAGCTCTGCGATCCGAATATTCAGTCTCTCTCCGTAGCTTTTCAGTTCCTCTCCCTTTACTTTGATTCCCCATTTTTCCATGGAATTCAATGTAAAAATCAAAGGAAGCTCAATTTCTGTGTAAACTCTCCACATGTCCGTTTCTTTCAACACTTCGCAAAGAGGTTCTCTACTCACAAGTGCCGTATACGCCATATAACAGGCCATATTTACCAGCCCGTCCTCGCTCTGCTGCCATGCCTTTTCCAGGGTCATTTTTCCCAGCAGTTCCTCTCTGGACGGAAGAAGCCGGCCATTTAAATATTCTTTTGCAATATCATCATAGGTATATGATGATTTCAGCGGATTCAGAAGATAAGCAGCTACTCCTGTGTCAAAAATCTCACCAAAATCCTCACCATCTACATATTTCAGCATGGATTTCACATCCATGGAGCAGATTGTCAAAGCTCCATGGGAGGATTTCTGTAAAAGCTGCTGAAGCTTTCCACAAAGATAATTCTCTGTAAGCAGTCCCTCCACAGGTATAAAATAAACTTCCTCGCTATCCAGTGCCAGTCCCACACCAAATACCTGTCCCTGCTCTGCAACCAGCGAAATTCCCACATATTCCTGCTTTGCAGCTCTGTCAAAAAGTGTTTCACATCCGGACAGATCACTGCAGCTGAAAAATTCCTGCATCTGTTGCTGTGGCTGTGCATTTTCTGAATCAAAACGACCCAGTAAATTTTTGAATTCCAATCGCTTACAAAGCAAAAATGCATCCTGTGTATAAAGATTTCCAAGCTTCGCCTGCTCATAGTCAAACTCCACCGGGCTGTCTGTATTAATTGCAGCCAATGCTTTACTAAGCTGTGCCAGATCATAATGCTCTCTGAGAGATTCCTTTGCGCGGTTGGGTTTGATCTCCTCCAGATGTTCATGGGCATTTTCAACAGAGCCATATTCCGCTATGATCTTTGTAGCAGTTTTCTCACCAACTCCCGGGATTCCGGGGATATTATCTGCGCTGTCTCCCATAAGAGCCTTCAGATCAACAATCTGAGGTGGTGTTACCTGATATTTCTCCAGCACCTGCTCTGCATGAAAATCCTCTATGGTAGTCTTCCCTCTTACAGTTCTTGGAAGGCGGATCATTACTTTCTCAGTGGCAAGCTGTAGTAAATCCCTGTCTCCTGAGAGAATGATCACATCCATCCCTTTCTTCTCACTTCTACCGGCCAAAGTTCCCAGAATATCATCTGCTTCATAGCCCTCCATAGTAACAATTTTTACACCCATGGCAGTAAGTATTTCCTGGATCAAGGGCACCTGTTCTCTCAGTTCCTCAGGCATGGGTTTACGGGTTCCTTTGTATGCCTCATACATTTTATGACGGAAGGTAGGTGCGTGAAGATCAAAGGCCACAGTCAGATACTGTGGCTTTTCCTCCTCCAGAATTCTGAAAAGAATATTCAGAAAGCCATAGACTGCCCCTGTATGCTTTCCTTCAGAATTAGTCAGATCCGGCAGACCGTAAAAAGCCCTGTTTAAAATACTATGTCCGTCGATCAGTAATATTTTTTCACTCATAAGTTCCTCCAATCATACAATAACCTCTTCATTTAGCGATCAGATAATACGAATCATCTGCATCACCACATATACCATAAACGCTGCCAGAGCCACGATCAGTATACACAAAAGGACTCCCACTGAAAAACGGCCTAATTTTTTCTTACGGATATATCGTCTGGATTTCCGAATATCCTGTTCCAGAAGTCTCTTGAAATCCATCACTGATCCGCTGTCATTGTCATCCAGCTGCTGCATGGCCTCATAAACAATAAAATATGTCTCCAATTCATCATAACAGGAAGAACATGTCTGGATATGATCCAAAAATTCCTCCAGCTCCTTCAAAGAAAGTTCATGATTAATATATCCGTTTACCATTCCCTCTGCAGTACGGCAGTTCATAACGTCCCTTCTTTCTGACTGTCCTGTTTTCTCTGTCAACCGGCTAAACTTCATTTCATTGTTCCTATTATAACTGAACCCGGTCTGATTTACAAGGAAGAATCCGTTACTGTTCACTCCGCGCCCAATAACACGCTTCGCGATGCACAGGATTTATGCTAATCGCATAAATTCGCGCGGTATGTCTCAGGTTTTCTGTGACCTTCGCTCACAAAAAACACCTCGCGGGATACTATCAGTGAACAGTAACAAGAATCCTGACCACCGAAAAAAGCAGCAGGCACTCTTCTCCTGCTGCTTTCTCTACATAACTTTTTGTCAATATGTCTTCTATTCTTCTGTATTCTCTTTTGTATTCTCTTCTGTATTTTCTTCTGTATTCTCTTGCTTTGCAGTCCCGGTATTCACAGAAGGAAGGGGATCATTCAGGATTTTCATAAACTCTTCCCCTGTAATAGTCTCATGTTCATACAGATATTTTGCAAGCTCATGAAGCTTTCCCATATTGTCCTGCAGAATCTTCAGTGCTTTCTGGTGCTCCATTTTCACCAGATCCACAACCTTCTTGTCCAAAAGTGTCTGTGTTTCAAAGGAACATGCAAGACTGGAATCTCCTCCCAGATACTGGTTGGTAACATTTTCCATAGCAACCATATCGAAATCCTCACTCATACCGTATCTGGTGATCATAGCCCTGGCAATCTTGGTAGCCTGCTCAATATCATTGGAAGCTCCTGTAGTAATGGAATGGAAAATAAGTTCCTCTGCTGCACGGCCGCCTGTAAAGGTAGCAATCTTATTCTCCAATTCTTCCTTTGTCATAAGATAATGGTCACCGTCATCTACCTGCATGGTATATCCCAGGGCACCTGAAGTACGCGGAATAATTGTGATCTTATGAACAGGTGCGGATTCTGTCTGTTTTGCAGCAACCAGCGCATGGCCGATTTCATGATAAGCTACAATAAGTTTTTCCTTGTTGGAAAGAACTCTGTTCTTCTTCTGATATCCGGCAATAACTACCTCAATACTCTCCTCAAAATCAGCCTGTGTAGCAAATTTTCTTCCGTCACGAACTGCACGGAGCGCAGCTTCATTTACAATATTGGCAAGTTCTGCGCCGGAAGCTCCTGCTGCAGCCTTGGCAATTTCATCAAAGCGGACAGAATCTGCAATTTTAATCTTCTTAGCATGAACCTTAAGGATATCCTCTCTTCCCTTCAGATCCGGAAGCTCTACCGGAATACGTCTGTCAAAACGGCCAGGTCTGAGAAGAGCCGGATCAAGAGAATCCGGTCTGTTAGTGGCGGCAAGGATCACAACACCCTTGGAACCATCAAAACCGTCCATCTCTGTCAGCAACTGGTTTAATGTCTGCTCACGCTCATCATTACCACCTGTAAATCCTGCACCATCTCGTTTCTTACCAATGGTATCTATCTCGTCAATAAATACAATGCAGGGTGCCTTCTCATTAGCCTGTTTAAACAGATCACGAACCTTGGCTGCTCCCATACCAACAAACATTTCCACAAATTCTGAACCTGAAATAGAGAAAAAAGGAACCTCTGCCTCGCCTGCTACAGCCTTTGCCAGAAGAGTTTTACCTGTTCCCGGAGGGCCTACTAGCAGGGCTCCCTTTGGCATGGACGCACCAATTTCTCTGTATTTCTGAGGATTATGAAGATAATCTACTATCTCCTTTAACAGATCCTTTGCTTCCTCCTCGCCGGCAACATCTGCAAATTTAATACCTGTAGATGATTTTACATATACTTTGGCATTACTTTTTCCAAAGGACATAGCACCTCCCGGTCCTCCGCCCATGGAACTCATCATCTTCTTGCTAAGCCAGCGTCCCAGAAGAACGAAGATAAGGATAGGCAGTACATATCCAGCCAGAATACTCACCCAGATAGATGTCTGCTGAGGTGCAACTGCTTCAAATTTTACGCCTGCATCGTGAAGTCTGTCTACCAGCTCCGGATCATTCACCTTTACTGTCCGGCAATATAACTCCTGTCCATCACTCTCAACTTCGTAATAAATATAATTATCCTGAATCTCAACTGCTTTTACATAATTTTTTTCTACGCCAGTGAGAAAGGTGTTATAATCTGTGGTCTGTACCTTTCTTCCCTCAATTGCAGGAAGAAGCAGCACATTCAGCAGAATTATAATAACCGCAGCAATAATATAATAGACATAAAGCGGTTTTCTGCCTGGCTTTTTATTATCAAAGTTCATTGGCAATTCCTCCATTTGTTATTTTGTAACAAGTACCATATCACTTATTCATGTAATTTTCAATAAAAGGCCGAAAATTTCATGAGAATTTCATAAACTTTTTAGAAATCAGATTCTTCCATCTCTCTGTCATTTTACAGACTTATACCACAAGCCAGCCTGGGACAAATCCGATTTTTTGAAATTTCCCGTCCGGCTGCAGGAGCTTTTCAGCAGTGAGCAGCTTTCATTTTTATTACACAGGCTCCAGCAGACATAGCTGATCTTATTTTTCTTCAGAAACTGCATCCACTTATTTGCTTCGTTTTTGTCAATTCTGCCATTCCCGGAACTTTCAGAGATTCCAAATTCACTGACAAAAACCGGCAGTCCCTTCTGAATAGCAGCCTGCACTTTTTGCCTATAGCTGTCACCGTGAGTAGCTGCATAAAAATGAAAAGTGTACATAATATTGGAATATCCTTTAATAGGACTGTCTGCTGCCACATCTACATCCTGGGACCAGGTAGGTGTTCCCACCAGAATAATATTTTTCTTATCATATTTGCGGATGATTTTTGTAACAGATGAGGCATAGCCTTTGATCCTGTTCCAGGATGTATCCCCATTAGGCTCATTGCAGATTTCATAAAAAATATTGTTCTGGTTTTTATATTTCTTTGCCATATATTTAAAAAATGACATTGCCTGCTTTTTATTTTTCACAGGATTTCCGTCGCTTAAAATATGCCAGTCAATGATCACATACATTCCCAGTTCTGTGGCATATTTCACACCATTGTTGATCAGTTTTCTCAGTTCTGCCTGATTTCCTCCGGAACAATAACCATTATATTCTTCCGTATACATTGCCAGCCGGATACAGTTCACACCCCAGTTATCCCTCAGTGTTTTAAACGCAGCCTTATTCACATACTGGGGAAACCAGTTGATTCCATGGGTACTGACCCCTTTTAATACCACAGCCTTTCCCTGGGAATTGACCAGTCTCGTACCCTTTACACTAAGGCGTCCGTTTTTCTTCACCGGTGTGGTGGCTGCACTCACATTTTCCACAGGCAACGTTCCCACCAGACAGATACAGCAAAGCATTGCACATAAAATCCGAAGTATCCTTATTGTTTTGTTTTTTTTCATTTTCCCCTCCCTGTTTCCGTTCATCACATTGTCAATGAACTATAAAAGTATCTTATAAAAAAATATCTTATAAAAATATGTAAAATTTTTCTTGCCAATCTGTCAGAATCATGATATCATAGTAAAAGTTCAAACGCCGGCATGTCGGAATTGGCAGACGAGGCAGACTCAAAATCTGTTGGTGGCAACATCGTGTGGGTTCAAGTCCCACTGCCGGCACTTCTTTTAATTTGTATATTATATTTAAAAGCCTGTAAAATCAAGTATTTTACAGGCCTTTTTTTCTATATGTTCTAGAGCGTGTTTAAAAAACGCTCTAAAGCATCTCCTCCATATTTATTTCACATGTGATATAATCCACACCCCAGGTTTCAAATAAATCTGCAATTTTCCGGTCTTTGCAAAGCCATACTGCAACTCCTACTCCCATCTGATGTGCTTTGGGAATATCTTCTTTTTTCACAAAGTTATACATGGTACTTACATCCCAGTTATACTGTGAGCATCGGCGAATGATGCTGTCTGTGATCGGCTCCTTGATCACCCATTGCATTTTATACGGAATTCCCAGTTGTCTCAATGTGATCAGATAACTGTCTCTCAGAGAAATGATCAACGGCTGCTTTTTAGATATAGATAAAAGCTGTTTAAATTGTTTCATCCCATTGGCACTGGGAATCTGCTTGATCTCAATCACAGGTGTCATATTATAGGTATTACAGCAGTCAATATACTGCTTCAGCGTTGGAACCACATTGTTGGGAAACATAGCCGCATTTCTGCCATAAATGATCGGATACTGGCAAAGTTCTGCATATGTCATATCCAGAATATTTTTATCCACACCACACATTCGTTTCAGAGATGTATCATGGAAAATCACAAGTACACCATCCTTTGTCTCATATACATCTGTTTCCACATATTGGGCCCCATTTTTTCCTGCAATTTCAAAAGCAGGAAGAGTATTCTCAGGAGCACTGGTGGGATCTCCTCTGTGATAGATATATCCGGTATCCGTTCCCTGGGTAATGTCTGTTTCCTTATCTGCCTCCGCTACATATACCTCCACATTCTTCTGAATTGTCCCGTCAGCACCAGCAGCAGTCACTGTAATATTGGCCCTTCCCGCAGATTTACCGATAATCTGCCCCTTATTATCCACAGATGCTACTGTGCTGTCATCGGAAGAATATTTGATTGCAGATAAAACCCTATTCGCAGGAACTGCCTTTACATCTAGCTGGATTTTCTCTCCGGTTTCCAAAGAAAGCTGTTTTTTTATACTGATATCCCGGGCAGCCTTTCCAATTACTACTACTATTTTGGAAACATATTTGCTGGTACCATAGGAGCAACAGGTAATCGTTACTTTTCCCTTTTTAAATGGAATCACCTTTCCATCAGCCGTCACATTTGCAACATTATAATCAGAAGATGTATACGTAATTCCTTTTCCAAGCTTTTCCGGTTTTAGTGTCAGATCCGAATCTCTGGTAATCTTCACCTGTCCCCGGTAATTCTTAAAGGGTACTGTCTGTGTTTTATTGTATACATACACCATACAGCTTACGGTTTTTTTATTTTTTTCGGCAGTGACTCTGGCATATCCAGTCTTTTTCCCCTTTACAATACCGCCCACAACAGACACACATTCCGGTTTATTGCTGCTCCATTTAAATCCGGATGGTTTCAGCTTTACATTATCACAGTAAATATCCATCGCTTTGGACTTTCCTGCTTTAATCTCCATCGTCCCATAAGGCACATAATATTCTTCTGCAGCCTGTACCTGACAGCAGAAATTTCCTATCAATAATAATCCAAGCAGGATTATCATTCCGGATAATTTTATTTTCAGTTTCAATTTCATATTTCTCGCTCCAAATCCCATAATCATGCAGTTTTCTGTCTTCTCCATAAAGGCGCAAGAAAACCGGTCTGCAGTCCTTTCCGAGCAGACCGGTATATCCTTGACTTCACAAAAGCTTATGTAACTGTCTGATGTTCCTATTCACGAAACTCCAGACAATCACAAGTCCTTTCAGACTTATTTCGTATCTTCCAGCAATTTTTCATAAATCGGAAAACAATCAAATGTTGCAAAATAATCCTTTGGTGTCTCAGCACGGCGGATCATTTCAAAGCTTCCATCCTCATGAAGAAGAATCTCAGCAGATTTCAGCTTACCATTATAATTATATCCCATTGCAAAACCATGAGCACCTGTATCATGGATCACCAGCAAATCTCCCATATCAACCTTGGGCAGATAACGGTCGATGGCAAATTTATCATTATTCTCACAGAGAGAACCTGTGATATCATACATATGATCACACGGCTGATCTTCTTTGCCCATTACTGTAATGTGATGATAAGCACCATACATTGCCGGCCGCATCAGGTTTACAGCGCAGGCATCCACTCCGATATACTCCTTGTGAGTATGTTTCTCATGAATTGCCTTCGTTACCAGGCAGCCATAAGGTCCCATCATAAAACGTCCCATCTCTGTATAGATTGCCACATCTCCCATTCCTGCCGGAACCAGAACTTCCTCATAAACCTTGCGGACGCCCTCGCCGATCTCACGGATATCATTAGGTGTCTGATCCGGTCTGTAAGGGATTCCCACACCACCGGAAAGATTGATAAACTTCACATGAGCGCCTGTTTCCTTCTGCAGATCAACTGCCAGCTTAAACAATTCTCTGGCAAGCATAGGATAATACTCGTTAGTCACTGTATTACTTGCAAGGAAAGAATGAATACCAAATTCCTCTGCTCCCTTAGCCTTCAGAATCTTAAATGCCTCAAAAATCTGCTCTGTGGTCATACCATATTTTGCATCTCCCGGATTGTCCATAATATCATTGCTGATCTTGAATAATCCGCCCGGATTATAACGGCAGCTGATCACTTTGGGAATATATCCCACTGCTTTCTCCACACTCTCAATGTGAGTAATGTCATCCAGATTAATAATTCCGCCAATCTCATTGGCATATTTGAATTCTTCATCCGGAGTATCATTAGAAGAAAACATTACATCTCCCTCTTTACAGCCAAGGGCCTTGGACATCATAAGCTCAGTCATAGACGAGCAGTCACAGCCACAGCCATACTCCTGAAGAATCTGGATCAGAAAAGGATTTGGTGTAGCCTTTACTGCAAAGTATTCTTTGAAGCCTTTATTCCATGCAAATGCTTCCTTCACTGCTTTGGCATTCTCGCGGATTCCCTTCTCATCATAGAGATGAAAAGGTGTTGGAAACTGTGATGTAATCTCCTGAAGTTTTTCCAGAGTAACGAATGGTACTTTTTTCATAATAATTTTCTCTCCTCTTATGCCCTATTTCTTGTGTATATGTGTATATAAATGATCCTGACAGTATTCATAATTTCCGTTACACTTGGAACAGAAACGAAATTCCAGATTAGGATCATCCTTTTCCGTACGTCCACAGACTGCACATTTGTGCTTGGTAACCGCATTGCTGCTTCCAGGGAAAGGCACTGTTTTACTTCCGCCGTTCACTGCACGCCTAAACTCATTCTTTCTGTGGATTTCCTTGGGATTGTAACGATTGAAATCCCTGGTTCCCAGGAAAAAGATCACAAAATTCAGCAATGATGCAATGATCGGAAGTGCCATAAACCATGCTCCATTCATAAAATATCTGGCAACATCATAGATCACAATCGCAGCATAGACAATTGACATCCATTTCATCTTAACCGGTATTACAAACATAAGTAACACTGTCATATCAGGATATGTCAATGAATATGCCAGAAAAATAGATAAGCTAATATAATATGTGGAAAAAATAATTCCTCCCAGCCCATCTAATACGCCTCCCATCACAAAATGAAGGATAAATGCAGCGATTACAGTAAAAATCATTCCTGACAATATATATAAGGTAAATTTAAATTTTCCCCAGGTATGCTCCAGAGAAGCACTGATCGGATAATAAAAAAATAAAATCGCGATCACAAACCAAAGAGGTGATGATGTACTTGGCGGATATACGATCCAGGTGATCAACCTCCATACCTGTCCCTGAAGTATCTTCGTAACATTCAGGCTCAGCATTGACAGTGCACCGGGATTAATATACATCAGTGCATATCCCAGCACATAGCTGATGATAATATACATCGTCAGATTCTCAATTCCATACCTTCCATATTTTCGTTCCAGTTTGTCAATAAATCTCATAACTCTCCTTTACTATCCGGGAAATCTGCCACAGTCAGCATCTCTCCACAACCAGTTTCTCTCATCAGAAAAATTTCTTCTTGGACAGAAATATCGCTGCAATGATACTTGCTACTACAGAAAGAATGATCACTATGAGAAATCCCCAGGGTGTCCTGGAAAAGGGCATTCCCGCAGCACTGAGGTTCATACCGTAGGCACTGAATACAATAGTCGGAATACTCATGACAATGGTAATTACAGCCAGAACCTTCATGACAATATTCAGGTTATTTGAAATAACCGAAGCAAAGGTTCCCATCATGCTGCTCAGGATTCCGCTATAAATATTGGCCATCTCAATCGCCTGCTTGTTCTCAATAATAACATCCTCCAGAAGCTCTGTATCTTCCGGATATTTCTTAATACTTTCAACCTTCAGCAATTTCTCCAGTACCATTTCATTTGATCTCAGAGAGGTTGTAAAGTATACCAGTGATTTTTCCAGTTCCAGAAGCTCCATCAGCTCCTGATTCCTGGTGGACAGATGAAGCTTTTCCTCAATCTGTTCGCTTTTTTTATCTATAATACGCAGATATCTCAGATACATGCTGGCGTTACGGTACAGAATCTGTAAAATAAACCTTGTCTTCATATATGTGAAGAAATTCCGCACTCTGCCCTCCATAAATCTGGTCAGAACCTGTGTATCCTCCAGACAAACAGTAAAAATCATCTTCTGAGTGACGATGATACCAAGAGGAATGGTCACATACCAGTCCTTCTCATTCCGCTCCTCAATGGTAGGCACATCTGCCAGGATCAACGTATAATTATCCTCTACTTCGATACGGGAACGTTCCTCTTCATCCAACGGAGCGCGCAAATCGTCTACCTCTATCCCAAACTGTTCAGAAATCTCAAATATCTCTGTTGCTGTAGGATTTGTCAATGCAATCCAACATCCCTCCTGAGGTTCCTGGATCTCATGGATGGAGCCATCGATTGTCTTAAAAATCCTTACCACGATTCACACTTCCCTTCTTTTTCTATTACTGCTGTAAGAGTTTACACAGCAGTCTATCTTTCCCCTCATCAGACAGCTTACCCAAAGCTGCCAAAAACACACCATACATTATAATTTGAACATTAATTTTTGTCAATTCCAATGGTTCCGGTTTACAAAACTTTTACACTTCGCTATAATAAAGTCATATATATTCCACATTCATATATATATATCACACAAAAATGACAGTACGAAAGGATACAAAATATATGAGCCAGTCATCATTTGGAAATAAATTTAAAGTAACCACCTGGGGCGAATCCCACGGAAAAGCCCTTGGAGCTGTAGTAGACGGATGTCCTGCCGGCCTCTCTCTCTCTGAAGACGATATCCAGATTTTCCTTGACCGAAGAAAACCTGGTCAGAGCCGTTATACCACTGCCCGCAAAGAGGGAGACCTGGTCGAGATCCTTTCCGGCGTTTTTGAAGGTAAAACTACCGGCACCCCCATTTCTCTGATGGTGAGAAACACTGACCAGCGCTCCAGAGACTACGGAAATATTGCATACTCCTACCGTCCGGGACATGCAGACTATACTTTTGACCAGAAATACAGTTTCCGGGATTACCGCGGAGGCGGACGTTCTTCAGGGAGGGAAACTATCGGAAGAGTTGCAGCAGGTGCCATTGCCTCTAAAATATTAGGTGAGCTTGGCATTTCCATCTGCACCTATACCAAATCTATCGGACCTGTCAAAATTTCTTCTTTTGACAAAGAAGAAATCAACCAGAATGCATTTTACATGCCGGATGCCCAGGCAGCAGCAAAAGCCGGTGAGTATCTGGAAGAATGTATGAAAAACCAGGACAGTGCCGGCGGTGTGATCGAATGCCGCATTACCGGAACACCGGCCGGACTTGGCGAACCTGTTTTTGACAAACTCAGTGCTCTTCTCTCCCACGCCCTGATGTCCATCGGCGCAGTCAAGGCTGTTGAAATCGGTGATGGCATTGCAGTGACTTCCTTAAACGGTTCCACTGACAATGATGGATTCACAATCAAAGATGGTGAAATTGTCAAAACCTCTAACCACGCAGGGGGAATCATGGGCGGAATCAGCGACGGCAGTGAGATTATACTCCGCGCCCATATTAAGCCAACTCCATCCATCAGTCAGCCCCAGCAGACTGTGACCAAAGATAAGGAAACTCTTTCTCTTGAAATCCACGGCCGCCATGATCCGGTCATTGTTCCAAGAGCTGTAGTTGTAGTAGAATCCATGGCAGCAATTACACTGGCAGATGCACTCTTTGTCAATATGAGCTCCCAGATGGACAGGGTTCGGGATTTTTACATGAATTAACATGACCCCATTTAGTTCTACTAACAAAAAACAGTTTGCTTTGACAAATAATACTTTTATCAAAGCAAACTGTAATTTTGATTTCTCTGTAATTCTTATTTCTCCGGCACTGCCCAGATGTGAATGGAATTCGGTGTTTCCACTTTTAATGGTTTTCCATTCATTACAATGATATTTTTCTCATAATCAATGGTAAATACCGTAACCGTATTACTTGCATGATTTGCCACTGCCAGATGCTTATCATCCGGAAACAGCACCAAATCTTTGGGATATTCGCCACTTACAGGCAGGAAAAACTTTCTGTCCAGAAGTCCTGTTTCTTCATCTCTCTCAAACATAGTCACAGTATCTATACCGGCTGTGGTGCAGAACAGATGCTTGCCATCATGAGACATAGCCAGTCCTGAAGATGCATTGTGAGTATCCTTATCTTTCACTACAATGGTAGGAATACTCTGAATCAGTTCAAATTCCGGAGTTTTGCCACTACCGTCATATTTATAGGTCTTGATCTCATTTGTCAATTCAAAAAGAATGTATGCAAATTTGCCGTCATCACTGAAACGGATAATACGCGGTCCACTCTCTCTGGGACATCTCAGAATATCCACAAGTTCCAATTTATGTCTTCTCTTATTGATCCTATAAATCTTCACCTGATCGATTCCATTATCTACTGCACAAAGATATTTGTTATCCGGTGTAGGACGTACGCAGTTTACATGCGGACGGAAATTACGCTCTGCCACACTGCCAAGCCCCTTATGGAATACACCATCCATCAAACTTCCCAGACGTCCATCCTGATGAGTATGTACAACGGTCACCTTACCGTCATGATAGCCTGCTACATAGAGATATTTACCATCTACATCTGTAGCCAGATAGCAGCCTCTCATGCCATCAATATTTACACTGTTGATACGTGACAGGTCACCCTCAGAATCTCTCTCAAATACTGCTACACCTTCATCTTCGATAGAATACAGGTATCTGCCGTTTTTTGATATTGCTGTATGGGATGCATTGCTTACTTCCACTCCGCTGCGCTCTGTAAGAGTGCCCTTTTCTACATCAACATCATAAACATGAATTCCATCCTTGGAAGAGCCATGTGTATAGGATCCCACATAGGCTACATATTTTCTCTCACTCATAAAGCCATTGCCTCCTACTGTCCTGAAGTTTTACTTCATTGTCCACTCCGTTTCCGGTTACTGTCAGTGAACAATAATATATGTCATACAATAGAAAGATTATAGCACATTTTTCCAATCAGAACAAGATTCCGAAGCTTAGATTTATGTATTTTTTCCTGTCCATGGGTAAAAATAAAATATCAGATCCATAGGGCAAAAACTGTATTTTCCTCTGATTCAGGCAAAATAATTTCTGACAGCTTCCAATGTCTGGTCTATGATCTCATCTGTATGGGCAACAGATAAAAACATTGCCTCAAACTGTGACGGAGCCATATGGATTCCCTGCGCAAGCATTCCCTTGAAATATTCAGAGAAAGCTTTTGTATCTGAGGATTTGGCTGAGGTATAATCCACAACCTCCTGCTCTGTAAAGAACAGGCTTCCCAGGGAAGATACGTGATTGATATGGTAAGGCAGATTTTTCTCTGCCAGGATTTTCTCCATACCGCCATAGAGACGTTTTCCTTTTTCCTCCAGATCTTTATAGATTTCCTGGTGCTCATAGAGGTATTTTAACTGTGTCAGTCCTGCTGCCATTGCAATAGGATTTCCGCTTAAGGTACCGGCCTGATAAACCTTTCCAACAGGAGAAACCAGTTCCATGATTTCTCTGCGTCCACCATATGCACCAACCGGCATACCTGCGCCGATGATCTTACCATAGGTAACCAGATCAGGGGTCACGCCAAAATATTCTGCAGCACCGCCAAAAGCCAGACGGAAGCCAGTAATAACCTCGTCAAAGATCAAAAGAGCACCGTACTCATCGCAGAGTTTTCTCAGCCCTTCCAGAAACCCCTTTTTCGGGGGAACCACACCCATGTTGGCGCCTACAGCTTCCACAATAACAGCAGCAGTCTGTCCGTCAGCCTGCTCCATCAGTGCACGTACACTGTCCAGATCATTATAAACAGCAGTCATGGTATCCTCTGTGCATCCCTTAGGAACACCGGCACTGTCCGGAACACCGCTTGTCATCACACCGGAGCCTGCGCTTACCAGCATGGCATCACTGTGTCCATGATAGCATCCTGCAAATTTAATAATCTTATTCTTTCCTGTAAATCCTCTGGCAACACGGACTGCACTCATAACAGCTTCTGTACCGGAATTTACCATACGCACCATATCCACATGTGGAATATGGTCACAGATGAATTCAGCCATCTCCACTTCGATTGCAGTTGCACATCCGAAGCTGAGGCCCTTTTCACATGCCTTCAGTACACTTTCTTTTACTTCCGGAAAATTATGTCCCAGGATCATAGGTCCCCAGGAATCGATATAATCCACATATTCTTTTCCATCAACATCATAAATATGGCATCCGTCTGCACGGTCGATAAATCTCGGTGCAATACCGATAGCGCCATAGGCACGTACAGGACTGTTTACTCCTCCCGGAATTACCTTTACTGCTCTGTCAAATAATTCTTCTGATAAACCCATCAGCCGATTCTCCCTTCATCCATGCATTTCGCAAGTTCTTTTGCATAATAAGTAAGATAGATCTGGGCACCTGCACGGTATGCACTGACTGCCATCTCACACATAATACGTTCTTCATCGATCCAGCCCATCTTTGCAGCTGCTTTCACCATTGCATATTCACCACTTACACTGTATGCTGCAACCGGCACATTTACAGCCTTTGATACCTCAGAGACCATGTCCAGATAAGACATGGCAGGTTTTACCATAATGATATCTGCGCCCTCTTCTACATCTGTAAGAGCTTCCTTCATTCCCTCTCTTCTATTGTGGAAATCCATCTGGTAACTCTTTCTGTCACCAAAGGACGGTGCAGAACCTGCAGCATCACGGAATGGTCCGTAGAAAGCAGATGCATATTTTACTGCATAGGACATGATCGGTGCTCCATAATGTCCGTTTGCATCAAGAGCCTCACGGATAGCACGTACACGTCCGTCCATCATATCAGAAGGAGCTACCATATCTGCACCCGCCTCCACATGGGAAACAGCTGTCTTAGCCAGTAATTCCAGTGTTGCATCATTATTTACATCATGACCGCAGAGCACTCCGCAGTGTCCGTGTGAAGTGTACTCACACATACATACATCTGTGATATAGTACATGTCCGGGAACTGTTTCTTTGCTTCTCTCAGGGCCTTCTGTACAATTCCGTTGGGATCGTATGCACCGCTTCCCACCTCATCCTTGTGATCCGGGATGCCGAACAGCATAATGCTGTTTACTCCTGCCTTCTGCAGACGTTCCAGTTCAAAAGGAAGACGGTCTACACTGTAGCGGAACTGTCCTTCCATAGAAGGGATTTCTTCTTCAATCCCTGTTCCCTCTTTTACAAATAAGGGATAAATAAGAGAAGACTTGTCCATTCTGGTCTCTCTTACCATTTTTCTTAAGTTTTCACTGCCTCTTAATCTTCTTGGTCTCTGAATTAAGTCCATGTCTTTTTGCTCCTTTTATCAACAATTCTCATAACTGTTCCATTTTTTGCAGAATAGTTATCAATTTTCCTGTTTCATCTCTTCCACAAGCTCTATGAGACTTTCGATGGTAGCCTTCTTTGCCATGCGGGTCTGCATACCATAAGCATCTGCTGTAGCTTTGGTCTGTTTTCCGATACAGGCAGCTTTTACCTTCGTATAGTCCAGTCCCTTTGTGCCTTCCACAAATCCCTTTACAGTAGAGGCACTGGTAAATACTACACAGTCCACACTTCCTGTCTCCAGCTCTTTCTTCTCATCGATCAACCTGCTCTTTTCATAACAGGTTGTGTAAGTAGCAATGTCATCTACCTTCGCACCTGTCTGCTCCAGCAATTCTGTCAGCTTTTTATTTCCGGCCTCAGCTCTTGGGATCAGAATTTTTTCATTTCCCTGAAGTTCTTTTGCAAGTTCTGCTCCAAGAGTATCTCCATCATACACACCTGGCACAAAATCAGCCAGCAGGTGATGCTCTTTCAGCTTTTTCTTCGTTCCTTCACCGATCACTGCAATCTTCGCCTGTCCCAAACTGCGCACATCCATCTCTTTTCTGTCCATCTCATCGAAAAAGATCTCCACACCTGCAGGACTTGTAAAAATAATCCACTGGTAAGTATCCAGTTTCTCAAATGCCTCATACAGTCTGCTGTTATCCTCTACAGGTACTGTACAGATAGACGGCAGTTCCAGAACCTCGGCACCTTTCTGGCGGAGAAGATCTGCTGTCTTTGAAATATGCTGTCTTGGTCTTGTGACCAGAACCTTCCAGCCTGCCAGAGGAAGCTTCTCATACCAGGCAAATTTGTCAGCCAGAGAACATACCTTTCCCACAACAATAATGGCAGGTGTCTCTATCCCCTGTCTGTCCACCTCTTCCTTGAGTGTACCTACAGTAGCAACCACCCGCTTCTGTCCTGCTGTTGTTCCTTTCTGAAGAACTGCTGCCGGCATATCCGGATCCATGCCGCCTGCAAGAAGCCCTTTGCAGATATCCTCCAATGCTGCAATTCCCATTAGAAATACCAGTGTTCCCTTTGTCTGAGTCAGTGCTTTAAAATCTATATCATACTCCTGCCCTGCACGTTTATGTCCTGTAATAATATGTAAGGACGAACAGAAATCCCTGTGTGTCACAGGAATCCCATTATAAGCAGGAACAGAAATGGGAGATGTCACTCCGGGTACAATCTCATAAGGGATTCCATTCTCAGAAAGAAGTTCCAGTTCCTCCCCGCCTCTTCCAAAGAGAAAGGGATCTCCACCTTTAAGTCTTACTACTTTATTTCCTTTTTCAGCTTCTTCCAGAAGAACCTTATTAATATCCTCCTGCACCATGGTATGGTGATTTGCTCTTTTGCCTACATTAATCAGTCTGGCATGCTCCGGGATCTTTGCCAGAACCCCTTCGCCTACCAGACTGTCATATACTACCACATCTGCCTGCTGCAGAACCGCTGCGCCCTTTAATGTAAAAAGCCCGATATCACCCGGTCCCGCACCAACCAGCCAAACCTTGCCAGCTGCCATGTTTCTTCTCCTTTTTGCATCACAAGAATTTTCTTTTTATAAATTTTTTTATCTTCCCTCACAGTCAGATTTCAATTGCTTTGCAAGTGCAATTCCAAGCTTCTCTCCATCCTCTGCTGCACCTCTGATCTGACCTGTAAGCCACTTTCCTGTAGCTTCACTGTAATATAAACCGCGGATAAAGATCTCATCTCCGTCCACCTCTGCAAATGCAGCTACAGGCGAAGAACATCCTCCGTCCAGATATTTTACATATGCGCGCTCTGCAGTTCCTGCAATCCAGGCATCCCTGTCACAGTATCCGTCCAGATACCCATAATCCTCACCTTTGCGTCCCTGCACAGCCAGGATTCCCTGACCTGCTGAAGGAATCATCTCATCCGGTGTAAAATATCTGCTGATCCTGCTTTCCAGCCCCAGTCGTTTCAGACCTGCCGCTGCCAGGATCAGCCCGGAATACTCTCCTTCATCCAGCTTGCGAAGCCTTGTCTGCAGATTTCCACGGATACTCTTTACCTCCATCTCAGGATACAACTTCTCTAACTGAAGAGTTCTCCTTAAGCTGGAACATCCCAGAGGTTTATCCGGATCCAGCTCCGCCACTCCCTCAGGAAGCACCAGTACATCTCTTGGATCCTCACGCTTTGAAAAGGCCAGAAGCGGAAGCTCTTTTGGAACCTCCATAGGCATATCTTTAAGACTGTGTACAGACAGATTACTTTTACCATCCAGCAATGCCCTGTCCAGTTCTTTTACAAACAGTCCTTTTCCGCCCACCTTATCCAGGGTACGATCCAAAATAATATCTCCTGTCGTTTTCATAGTCAGGATATTTACTGTTACTTCAGAGCCGGCATTTTCTTCACGGTTTTTCTGTTCTATGTAGCTTTTTACCATCTCACTCTGGAGAACTGCCAGCTTACTCTCTCTACTTCCAATGATCACCTCAGTCATCATTTTCCTCCTCATTATCATCTTCCTGCGCAACTCTCTCCAGGGCATTCTGAATCTCTTCTCTTATCCTGCGCGCTTTTTTATGGTCCAGACCGCTGGCTGTGATTCCCACCACCAGTCCCTCTTCCATATAAATTCCCGGGAAATAAAAATCGCACTGCTCCCTGTCACTGGCTACATTAACATAAACGCCTTCCTGCCTGCAGATCCTGTGGATCTCATCATTTAACTTTCTGTCATTAGTAGCTGCGATCACCATATATGCCATCGCAAAGTCTGTACGCTTCACCGGACGTGTGATCAGCTCTACATAGCCGGCTTTGCCAAGCTCCATCATCTCCATGGTGACCTTCGGAGCAATGACTCTGATATTTCTGGTGAATGATAAAAGGGTTTTCACTCGACGGGTTGCAATGTTTCCGCCGCCCACAACCACGATATTCTTGTCTGATAAATCTATAAACATTGGAAAATACGGCTTATTCTTCATATATTTTCTCCAGTCCTGCCACACACTCAAGGAAAATCTCCTGATTCAGACTGTCACGCAGACCAAAGATCAGTTTATTTACTACTTTTCCTGCTGCCGTATCCACTGCATGGACCAGATTCTGCCTGTCATCCTCTTCCATGGGTGTTTTCTTTAATATCTTTGCAATCCTTAAATTCAGGTCATTGACTGCCTCATCTTTAATATCCTGAATTCTTGGAATCAGGTCCCTTCCATCCAGCCATTGGAAAAATTCATCCATCTGCTCTCTTACGATCGCGCCTGCTGCCTCCAGATTTTCCTGAAGTTCTGCAGGAACCTCCTCTATACGAAAGCTGTCCATGTCATAAAGTGTGACCCCCTGGATCTTTCCAACAGATGGCTCTATATCTCTGGGAACTGCCAGATCGATCAGGATCAGGTCATCCTTTGTCCGGATTCCCTGGAATAATTCTTCTCTTAATGTGAAATTCGGGCTTGCAGTTGCACTTACTACAAGATCACACTGTGGCATATACTCCATTCTGTCACCGTAATTAATACGCTTGCAGCCCAGCGGAATATTCACAACTCCGCTTCTGTACTGACGGATGGTCACTGTTACATCTGCACCTGCCTCCTGCAAGGCCTGAGCAGCCACCTTGCCCATCTCACCGTTACCGATGACCATACAGGTCTTATCCCTGAGAGAATACCCCTTCTCTGCCAGAAATCCGATGGCCTGATGGATCACTGACGGATTTCCATGAGAAAAAGGAACCTCTGTCTTAATCCTCTTTCCTGCTGTGGCAGCCATTCTGAACAAAACCTCCAGAACACCATCTGCCGCAAAATTCTCTCTTGCCAGATTCAGGGCATCCTTCACCTGTGTAAGGATCTGATCCTCCCCTATGATCTGTGATTTCAGACCACTGGTAAGATAAAAAAGATGCTCAACTGCCTCCTGATCCTTACGCTCCACAAAATATTGTCTGTAAGAATCCTCAGTAATTCCCTTTATCCTGCAGAGGCAGTCATAAAGACAGACATCCACCTCATCATCCACACTTGCCCAGACCTCCAGGCGGTTACAGGTGGACAGGATCACGCATCCATATATTCCATTTTGATTCTTTATTTTTTCCATTGCTTCACCGGCATTTTTCTTTGTAAATGCAAATTTCGCACGAATATCCACCGGTGCCATATTATGGTCAATTCCAATCATGGAAATACTCATAACTCTAACTCTCCTTCGTATTTCACCATTCCTCATTCATTTCATATCAAATCAAATATCCCACTGGCAACAGGGTATTTGATTTGATATGAAATCGGGACAGCTAAAAAGCGCTGTCAGAAATATCATAATCATTTCCTGTTAAGATGTCAATTGTAAACATGGAAAAAGCTCAGCATTAGAGTAAAGGATGTTACTGTTCACATACCACTATCCCGCGAGGTGTTTTGGCATGAATATGCCAAAATCCCGAGACATACAAGCCAAAATTCCATTGCCGCAGGCAATCTGGAATAAATTTTGGCTAAGTTACTGTGAACGGAGTGAACAGTAACTAAAGGATAACGTGACAAGACCTCATTACCGTTCGTTCTGCATCCGGTAATGAGGTCTGAATATTCTGTGTTCACTGTTTGTCTATTCTCATCAGCACCTTACATTTCTTTCTGTAACAGGCGATTCCATATTTTATAATTGTATGAATCCCTTCCTGTTCCAACGACTCAGTATATCTGATATCTATAATCTGCTGAAGTGCTTTTCCAGCAATTCTGTCAGTTCACGGATACTGTACACCAGAGAATCGTTTGTCATTTCTTTTTTCTTTAACTGTGTCAGTAATTCGTGATCTGTTTCATCAAGCTCTGTGCTGTCTGAAAGTACGGATAGTCTGCGGGCTTCTTCATTGATTGTTTTTATGAGAAATCTTCGGGCTTCCTCATATGTGGCACCATTAATTCCCTTCAGACTGACAGAAACCACCGGAAATTTTCCCTGATATTTTTCACATAATTCCTGATTATCTGAAATCCTCAGCCCATCAAACAGAGCCTTATCTTTTCCAATCTCAAAAAACTCTGGAGCATACTCATATTCAGGGATTTTCCGAAGCGTCTTGGGCGGGTAAACAGGTTTACTTCACCCCATCTTGTAAGCAGCTGTTCAATCAGTCGTGTCTTATCTATATAATAGAAATCTTCCTTCCGCAGCTTTTCGAAATTTTCAATTCCAATTGGAAGTTTTTTTAATCCTGCCATCTTATCGCCCCTTCCATTTATAAAGCATACCTTATTATTGTTATCCGTCTTATTACTTTTCATAATAGCATGAATCCTATGGTAATTCCAGAAAATAATCTAACCTGTTACTATCGCAAGTGACAGTGGCAAACGAAGCAAAATATGTAATAATATGATTGAGATACTTGCAGAAAATATTAACAGAAAGGGAAGGTGATGAAATTTGTGAAGATATTGAAGAAAGCAGGAGGGGTTCTCCTTGTAATAATCGGAATATTCTTTTTTGTATCTGCTTTAAAGATGATCTTTGTGGATAACCCCAAAACAAAAGCAGCTCTGAAAGACGCAGTTTACGTTGATGCAGCAGATACGATCGACCCGGAAAACGATGGAAAGACAGTCATTGTATGTGACATACTCCGTATCCAGCCTTTTACTTTTCAATTCTAAGCATACGATATCCAATGCCAATATGGGTCTGGATGTATTGCACCCCATTTTTCTCAGGCTCCAGTTTTTTTCGCAATGTTGCCATAAAAACTCTGAGAGAAGCAACGTCATTATCCGAACACCGTCCCCAAATCTGCTGGGTAATATAGGTATGTGTCAATACCTTTCCCACATTGCGGGACAAAAGACAGAGCAGCTTATATTCTATAGGTGTCAGATGCAATTCCTCTCCCTTCAGATATGTACAGCCTGCCGTATAGTCTATCTTTAATCCACCATTCTCAAAAACAGAGCTTTCTATCTGCTCTCCGCTCTGCATAACCGCAAGTCTCCTCTGGGTGACACGGATACGCGCAAGTAATTCCTCAACAGAGAACGGTTTCGTAATATAATCATCCGCTCCTGCATCCAGCGCCTCTATTTTATCTGTGTCCTCACTTCTGGCGCTGATCACAATAATCGGCATGTTCGACCAGGTACGGATTTTTTTTATCACTTCTACCCCTTCCATATCAGGAAGCCCCAGATCCAGAAGAACAATATCCGGATTGTGGGACGAAGCTTCCAGAATAGCTGAAGATCCGTTTTCTGCAGTCAGATATTTATAGTCATGTGTTTTTAATGTAGTAACGATCAGATTGCGTATGGGTCTGTCATCTTCAACCACCAGAATTAATGTTTTATTCATTTAATGTCACCTCGCTTAAGGGTAAAGTAAAAGTAAAATTGCATCCATGAGGATTATGATCTGTCAAAACCAGGGTTCCTTCATGTGCTTCTATAATAGAGCTGCAAAGTGCCAGTCCAAGTCCCAGACTTCGTTGACTATCCGCAACTGTTGTTTTCCCTGTATAAAACATCTCAAAAATATGTGACTTCATTTCTTCCGGAATTCCCGGGCCATTATCTTCCACACTTATCTGCGCTTTCCCATCTGTTTTCGTTCCCCGAATACAGATCACAGAACCCGGTGGTGTATATTTTATTGCATTGTCAACTAAATTTACCAGAACCTGCATAATAAGACGTACATCCATACGTGCAAGAACAAGTTCTTCGCAGTCTGTCACAATTTTATAATCATCATGTTTCCGGCTGATATGCCGCAGGGATTCTGCAATCACCTCATCCAGAAGCTGGTCTGTAAATTTAAATTTCAGTCTTCCGTCATTCAGTCTGGTAATGGAAAGAAGATTCTCCACAACTCCGATCAGCCATTCAGAATCATCATAGATATCGCTATAAATCTGATGTTTTGTAGCTTCGTCCAGACGGTCACTATTGCCAAGCAGCATATCTGCATTACCGGAAATGGAGCAAAGCGGCGTACGAAGATCATGCGAAATCGCCCGAAGAAGATCTGCCCGCAGCTGTTCATTTTTGGCCATAACTGCATTTTTTTCTTTTTCTAATGCATTTTTCGCATTTTCCATTACAAGCGCACATTCATTTATTACAGACAACAGGATGCTGTATTCAAAAGAGTCCAGTGTTTCTTTTTGCAATGGTATCCCGATCACACCGTAAACATTATCCCCGCTCCGGATTGCCAGATATAAACATTTAGCCTGAGGAAAATGGTGTGTGGACGCACCGGCATGCTGTCTGTTTTCACAGACCCATCTGGCTATCTGCTGCTCTTCTGGTATCAAAAAATCTTCTGTGTCCTCTTTTTCCCCGGAAAAAAGCTTTCCCTCTGATAAAGTTCCGTTTTCTACTACATATGCTGTAATATTGCGGTTTAATAAACGGAGAAGCTGTGTACAGGTGACATCAAGAATCTCTGTTTCCCCTTTTGCATTTTGCAGCAGACGGTCTGTATCGAACAGAATCTGTGTACGAAAAGCAAGCTGTGTAGACAGCTTTGCATGTGTTTTCAGCTTTGCTGCAAGTGCTCCCGTAAGTACGGATGAAATAAGCATTATGAAAAATGTCACCGGATAACCCACCGCATAGGTTTTGAAAGACATCCTTGGTTCTGTCAGAAAAAAACAAAATAAAAATACACTTAAAAAAGAGCCTACCACACTGCAAAGATAGCCATCTGTCACAATCGAAGTAATCAAAACCCCCAGAATATATATGGTTACAATATTCGTATCCGTAAAATTCAGTTTCTGAAACAACAGACCAATTAAGGTGCATACCACAAATATAAATACTGTCAGAAAATAATCCTTTGCAGACGGTTTTTCCATAGACCATGTAAATGATCGTTTCTGATGATTCACATTTTTTAAATTCATCCTGTCCCCCACCTTTTACTGTTTTGAAAATTATATCATGGGGCTGTGTTGTGGTCAAAAATCTTTTTTACTATATGTGGAAGCACTTCTGAAGAGCTCTGTATTCTCCCAGCACCAGTAATTTACTATTCTCTTCCAAATACGTATCCGGAGAAATTGCAATATTAAATTCTCCTTCATTTTTTACTGCCAGAATATTAATATTGTAACGCTTTCTGATATCCAGTCCGCCTACAGTTTTTCCAGTCCATTCCTCCGGCACTTCTACCTCAAAAATCGCATGGGAAGCATCCACCTCCATATAATCAAGGATATGATCATCTGTGTAACGGATAGATGCCCATTTTGCAACCTGCTTTTCCGGATAAACCACCTTATCTGCACCATTGCGTAAAAGAAATTTTTCCTGGACATCACGTTCAGCTCTGGATATTACCAGTTTTGCTCCCAGTTCTTTCAGAAGGGAAGTGGTCTCAAGAGAATTCTGAAAGCTTCCTCCAATAGTCACAAAACAGATATCGTAGTTTCCAATTCCAAGGGATTGTAAAAATTCAGCATTGGTACTGTCCCCGATCTGGGCGTTAGTCACAAACGGAAGCACTTTGTCCACCCTTTCTTCATTCCAGTCAACTGCCATAATTTCATGCCCAAGCTGATTCAGCTGCATGGCAATATGTCTTCCAAATCTTCCAAGTCCAATAATCAATACATTCTTCATGATATTACTTTTCTCCTTCTCATCCAACTGTGATTTTCTCCAGAGGAAGCTTTGCATTTCCCTTATTTCTTCCTGAGAATACTGCATAAATCAGGGTCAGGCCGCCTACGCGTCCCAGATACATCAGTATGATCAGCACAACTTGTGAAAAAACATGAAGTCCCGGTGTGACTCCCAAGGTCAGACCTACCGTGCCCACAGCTGAAGCTGCTTCATACAGACAATCCAAAAGGGGAAGACCTTCGTATACGCTGATTGCAACACCTCCACAAAAGAATAATGTAAAATAGAGCATAGCTATTGTGGCTGCATTTTTTATCACATGATACTCCAGTCTCCGTCCAAAAGCCCCTGCATTTTCCTGACTGCGAAAGGTTGCAATTGCATTCAGAATCAGTACCGTAAAAGTGGTTGTTTTCATTCCTCCTGCTGTAGAACCCGGCGAACCACCGATCAGCATTAACAGTATCATAACCGCTTTTGATGCCTCTCTCATCTCTGAAATGTCTATGGTATTAAAGCCGGCAGTTCTTGTAGTTACCGATTGAAACATGGCAGCTAACAGGCGTTCTCCTGCAGGCAGGTTTTTCAGATCACAGGCAAAGAAAAAAACTGCCGGACAAATAATCAGACATACAGTAGTCATGAGAATAATCTTGCTTTGCATGCGGTAACGTTTAAAATTCATTTTATTCCTATAAATATCATCCCAGGTGAGAAAACCGATTCCTCCTGTGATGATCAGCAGCATAATTACCACATTTATAAGGATATTTCCAGAATACCCTGTCAAAGACGGAAAGGCATTATCTGCCGTTCCCAGAATGTCAAATCCTGCATTACAAAAAGCAGAAACAGAATGAAAGGCTGCCATCCAGATTCCCTTTAAGCCATAATCCGATACAAAAACCGGCAGCAATAACATAGCTCCTGCTGCTTCAATCAAAAGAGTCCCCTTTAAAATGAACCTTGTCAATCTGACGATTCCTCCAACTTTAGGTGCTGAAATTGCATCCTGCATTGTACTTCTTTGCATGAGAGATATTTTTTTCCCTGAAAGAAGCGAAACCGCTGCCGCTACGGTTACTACTCCAAATCCACCTATTTGTATAAGCGCAAGAATAACCGTCTGTCCGAACACAGACCAGTAACTTCCGCTGTCCTTTACTACAAGCCCTGTAACGCATACTGCCGAAGTGGCTGTAAAAAGTGCCTCATGAAATGGCGTCGGCACTTTCTCCAAAGAAGAAACCGGAAGCATCAGCAAAATGCTTCCCAAAAGGATCACACCTGCAAATCCCAGAATAATCAGCTGAAAAGATGTCAGGTGTTTTTTCCTACACATTTTTTCCGGCATAAATGATCATAACTCCTTACTAATGATTCTATAGCAATATCTTCATAATGCGTTTTATTATATACAATTGCTTTCAAAGATAGTATAAAAGTCTATGATTTCGTATTAAGATTGTATAAAGATTTTCTATTGGAACATACAACTGCAAAAGGGTAAAAAATCAATAGACATGCGGACAGTCTGACGATGAACAGAAGGGCTATTTTCCAGATATCGAACAACCGGGTTCACACCCTATATTGAAGTTTCTTACAAACAATCTGGACAATCCTTCAACAAAATGTCAATAGTTTTTTAATCACTTTTTCTCGAAAATGAGCAAAAAAAGAGAACGTATAGTTTATTCCCATACGTTCCACCTCACATTTCGTAAAGTTTTAAACGATGCTGCCCTTGAATTTCCAAAACGAAACTTACTGTTCTTCTATTGAGTCAACATTTTCAATCCGCATCAGTTTAACTACCTGTTTATCTTTTTTCTCTGTATAGCAAATTTTTATCCATTCATCATCTGCATCTATAATCTTGCAGGACAATTCAGTTTTTCCTGCTAAACTAAACTATCAATCACAGAACCAACAGCTGCACCAAAGCACATCCCTAATGCCATATCTGTTCCCGTATTCTTTGTTGTTTGTTTCATTTATGTTCCTCCAAATACCGATTGAGATTTCACCTGTTTTAAGCGATTTAATAACTGTTATATTTTGTTATTAAATTCTCTGCAAACCCTTGAAAACACTGAATTTTACTTTGTAATTATGACTTTTCCTTCAGAATCCAGAAGAGGTGTAATACCAGCCCCGTATCCAGATTTCCAACAAAGATAATTAACTCCAGTCTCCTTATCTACAAGAATTTGTCGAATCCCTTCATCTTTAAGCGAACTTCCATCTCTAAATATAACTTCAAATCTTTCTTCTTTCTTTGCCATGTTTATTCCTCCTCGTTAAGCGTTAAATCCCGATTTCACGCTTTTTTTCACCCCATATGTTTGTATCTGAGGTATTCAGTCACAAACTTCGGGGATAGGCACCTGTGCCGCAAGGGGAAACAGCCCCTTGTACGAAATCTCTGATTTCGCTGTATTTCCCAGATTGAGATTTCTCAAAACCGGGAGCAGCACCGCAGGTCGCACGATACAGGCAGATGAAATTGCCTGTATAGAAGTGCGCTCTTAGCTTTGCTAAGAGATTTATGCCGTATCCGGCGTGTTATCTTTTTTCAAATTCTTTTTTCGACTTCTGGTGCATTCTGCCAGTTTTAATAATTTGACATGTCTGCTCCTGTTACTCATCATCTGTAAACTCCATCATCTCATCAACGGTGCAGTCCAGTTTCTTACAGATCTTCTCAATCGTCTCCATTGATACATACTGGTTTTTTCCCATCCGGGCAAGAATGTTTCCACTGATTCCAGTGAGGTACTGCATCTCTATCCGCTTCATATTTTTATCTATGAGCATTTTCCACAATCTGTTATAACTTACGCCCATAAGCTACCTCAATATTTCTCATTCAAATATATTTTGATTATATCACGATTTCGTTAGGTTGAATACCTGTAATTTTTGATTTCTTCTGTAAAATAGAAAAGAGGATATCCCGGCAAAGGGCAGCCTCTCCAACCAAACTTTACTAACACAACTCATTTTTATAAGTGTTTTAAGGAACACTATCATATGACTCCAAAACAGTTTAGAAATGCTTGTGACATGCTCTCGCCACTTAAATCTTACAGATTTTGAAGTGGGAGCTTCCTGCTCAATTGCCCTTCAGGGCAAAGCTAAAACGGGCTATCCCCGCGTGTCCCGCGGTTCTTTTTTATCCGGTTACGGATCTTTTCTGTGCTATTATGCACATTTTTTATATATTCTTTTTCCTTCTTCCAGAATATTGACCGCCGCATTCACATCCCGGTCCATCCGATTTCCACATTCGCACAGGTATGTCCGTTCTGATAATGCCAGCTCTTTCTTTTTATGCCCGCATACACTGCATATCTTGCTGGATGCAAAATATCTGTCTACTTTTATCAGATATTTTCCACGTTCTTCCAGCTTATATCCAAGCATGGAAAGGAACTGACCGTATCCGTTATCCTGTATCCCTTTTCCGAAATGCAGGCCTCCGGCTATCCCCTTCAGGTTCAGATTCTCCACACATACTGCGTCATAGTCTTCTGCAAGGCTGTGGCTGAGCTTATGCTGGAAATCCTTCCTCTGGTTCTTTATCTTTTCATGATATAAAGCAACCTTTTTCTTCTGTTTCTGATAGTTACGGCTGCCCTTTTCACATCTGGAAAGCTTTCTCTGTTCCCGGGCAAGTTTTTTCTCTGCATTCCGGTAAAACATGGGATATCCGGCCGGCGTATTTTTCAGCATCTTTTTTTCTTCCTGATAATAACGGATCTTATCCGCAAGCATCCGGTTATAGAGAAAACGACTGCAGCCGATTGTCTTCTCTATCTGGGTTATCTGTTCTTTATTTGGATAGATCCTTATTTTTACTGCTCGGTTTATCTTTCTCACCCTGACTCTCTATATACTGATGGATTGTTTCAACAGGTGCTATATTTCAAAGATTTCTTTTGTTCTCTCTGACATCTTATCGTCCAGCATCTTTCTGCTATATTTCATAACCAGAATCAAACAAAAACACTGAATGAGAATTATTATCTAAACTCATTATGTACACTCACTTATTGCTTATTTCGACCGTCCAAATTCCAAGAGCATATTGTTCTTTTTTCTATTATAATATATTTATTGTATCAGAACAAGTGTTTTGCGATTTTTTATGAATTTGAGCAGACATGCTCGAATGTGCAATTCATCCCCTCACCTATAGGTGAGGGAATTCTTGCTACGGTTGTTAGAAATAAATGATTTATTATTATCAGAAGAATCTTTTTTCTATAAAAATGACCTTTTTGTACTCTTACAGCACCAGCCATACATACAAAAAGGTCATTTTTTATAATTAAATACACACTAATTCATCTGACATTTCTCTCTGAGAGTGTCATAAATTTTCTTTGTTTCTGATTCATCTACGCCATTTACCACCAAGATTTTTCCGCCTATATCCATAACTACATATGAGTGGCAGGATGCATGGGTGTAGCGGATATAATCTCCATAAATATCATTTCTGAAATTTCCCATACCATACTTCAGGTTTCCCATACCATTTGTTCTGCGATCATTCCCATTTTGAAATAAATTTTCTTTGTATGAGATACTGTCAATCTGCTCATAATCCACTGTATAATCACTCCATCCCTGTGCCTCAACAGTAAAATCATTATCATGGAAACTGATATCAATACCACCCCAGAACAAAGTCCATATAGTAAATATTACGACAAAAACTGATACGATTACATATATCACGATTGTCTTCTTGTTATACTGGATTTTTAATTTTTTTCCGGCTGCCATTTTTTTCTTATAAAAAAGATAAGAATAAAGAATGCTGACAATTGCAGCAGCCATAATGCTCACAATATACAAAACCAAAGCAGCAATGCTTTCTCCAAAAAGGCCGCAAAGCATACATAAGACACCTGATGCCACCCATAATTTTCCACTGAATCTATGAGTTGCACTCCAGTTTTCTTCATCCTGCAATATCCATACAACCCTGATTCTTATGGTGTTATTCTGTTTCACCTTTGGCAAATAATTTCCTATGATCATAAACAATAATCCTGTTCCAAAGTAAATTACTGCCATAAACAGATTCTCACTATCCGCATCCATACTGATCAGTCTTGCCATACCATTATAGATTAACGCGGTAACAGGTATCATCCATATGATCATCCCTATAACCTTGCTGCTCTGCTGTCTGTTCCTGTTGTCATAAAAGATGATTGTCACCAGTATACAATCTGTCACTACAAAAAACACGTTTATCCATATGCTCTGCGCCATCGTAAAACCCACCAAAATTCCTGCAAGCATTACCAGTACAGAACAGATCAATGTACCTTTATATTTTTTAATCATTTCCTTCATAATCCGATACCCCCTTTAAGTCTGTGATCCACAACATAACATCCTCCAATACAGAAGTATTTAGTTCGTAATAAATAAATTTTCCTTCCCTTTTGCTCCTGATCAGATCAGCATCCTTTAATATTGCCAGATGTCTGGATATAGACGCCCCCGTCACTGAAAAATGTTCACATATCTCTCCTGCTGAAAGCCGTCCGCCCTTTAACAAATTTAGAATCTCACGTCGTATTGGATCTGCCAGTGCTTTCAATGTATCCTGTAATCCCAATAGTTCATCACATCCTTTCATTTAACATTTAACCTAATTGTTAAATATAATATAGTATAAAGAATATCATATGTCAAGTGCACTCTCTTATTGCTTATTACTTATTACTTTTTGCAATTTTCGAAGAAGGGGACTTCATCCTGCCCGGAAGGCTTTTTATGTTATAGAAACATTACGGAGTAATTTCCTATAACATAAAAAATAAGCAGCCACGCACGGTAAGGTGCATGACTGCTGTAGTTTTCAGACAAACTCAAAAGTCAAAAACAGAAACTTTCTATTCTGTATCACGGTGAATATTTTCTCACTCTTAACGGAATCCCATTCTGAGCAGCCAGGATTTTACTCTGCTCTACTTTTTCCTCGCCGATCACATCTACAACTGTGAAGCGTACATCATCAAGATACTGCTTGCAGTCTCTTGCAAATTTCAGCATGGCATCAAAGGATTTCTCGCCGTATGCAGGACGGACTACTTCATTGTAGGAAGCTGCATCCGGCATATTCAGGCTGATGGATATACTGTCTACAGCCTGACAGATTTCTTCTGCAGTAGAACGTTTGTGAATCAGATCAGATAAGCCGTTGGTATTCAGCCTGATCCGGAATGGGTATCTTTCCCTGATATATTTGCTTACTGCTATAAGGTTCTCAAGAGCCATGGTCGGTTCTCCGTATCCGCAGAAAACCACTTCATTACAGTCTGAAAAATCAAACTCATCAATGGCTTTGTAAATCTCTTCCAATGCAGGTTCATGTTCAAACCAGAGATTGGATGCCTCACCGATGGCATCCTCTGTATTTCGGATGCAGAAAGTGCATCTGCATGGACATTTATTGGTAATGTTAAAATATACCTGGTTTTTATATCTGTATATGATATCTGTTGTCATTTTATATTTTCCTCATTTTAAACTTAGTTATTTTATTTTTCGTATTATTTCGCAATATTGGTCTTAAATCCGATTTTATCAAGTGCAGTACCGATGATCACAAACATAATAGCACTTCCCCCTGACTGTACAATACTTCCGCTGACAGAAGTAAAGAAGGATGCTGTAAATCCAAACATAATTCCTTCTGCAATATAGTATCCTGTTGCTGAGATGGCGAATGCAAGAAGTAATGCAACTACATTTCTCTTTATGACCAGCTTTGTTCCCTTAGAAGAAAACGGAAGACAGATCAGCATTTTGATGATTATGGTTGCAGGAGCCCATACAGGTGCTGTCAGAAGGTCTGCCAGACCACCTCCGATTGCTCCTGCCGCACATGCGTAAGGCAATGGCAGAAACGCTGCTGCCAGATAGATCATAGTATCGCCCAGATGTACATATCCTCCGTTCACCCCTACCGGAATGTGGAAGATATAAGCTGTCATCAAAGTAGTCAATGCTGCCATTACCGCTGTGGCTGTGATCCTTTTCACTGTGTCGGCTGTTTTGACGTTCTCTTTTGCTGTTAATTCAGACATAATATGGTCCCTCCTGTTATATATTTTACTTAACTATCCGGCATTTGGTATCTATGATTTCCTGTTTTATATCTGTGTCAGTATCCCCAGATATTTTTCAAAGCAGACCCCGTCGTTTCTGTCAGTTCCTTCTTCCACTGCATCGTGAATAGCTCCTCCCAGAAATTCAACAGCCTTCTCCACACATGCTTTCATGGGAATCCCTCTCACCATTCCTGCGCTCAGGACAGATGCCAGAAGATCTCCTGTTCCGGAATAACTGCCGCCCTCTTTTACAGAAAAACACCAGTCTGCTTTTTCTTTCTCCAGAACCAGATTTCCCATTCGTGCTCTGCCGTCACTGCCGGACACCTCTACTCCTGTGATCACAATTGCTTCCAGTCCAAAACGCTGAGTCAGTTCTCTGCCGGATGTTTCTATTTCCCTAAGCAGCTGTGTTTCTTCCATATCAGAAAGCGCTCTCATTCTTTCTTTCATTCTGTCTTCTCCATCCAAAAGAAGAAGTGCCTCTGTCAGGTTCGGTGTGATCACTGTAGCTTCTCTGACCAGAGTCCGCATTTTTTCACAGAGCGTCTCTGAGTAGGTTTTGTATGTTTCCCCTCTGTCTCCCATAACGGGATCAACCAGGATATGTGTTCCCTCTGTGCAGAACATATCTACAAATTTCAGGATCAGATCCACCTGTCTGGCATCTCCCAGAAATCCTGTATAAACACCATCCGGTGTAAATCCCGTTTTTTTCCACTCATCCATGATCAGCTCCATCCGGTCTGTATAATCATCCCAGAAATAAGATCCGTATCCTGTCTGATTACTCAATATTGCGGTGGGCAGCGGACAAGCCTGGACTCCCATGGCGGAAATTACAGGAATCGCCGCTGTAAGAGAGCATTTTCCCAGACCGGACAGATCATGAATTACTGCAATTTTTTTCAATTTTTTATTCCTCTTGCTTTCTTTTATGCTTTGTATTAATATAGCATCACAGTGGATATATGAATATAGCCAGATTTAATGTTTTTTTAAGGGTCAGTTTATTTTTAACCCTATAGCAATTCAAGAATGCCATCAGCATGTTTGAAGGATCGGAGTTTTACATATGGAATTAATTTTAGATAAGAATAAAAAAAAGGAGCACCTGTATCTGGAGGTGTTCCACTATTACAGGGAACTGATCATGGAGAAAAAGCTTCCTCCCGGAAGCAGGATGCCCTCCCTTCGAAAATGTTCGCAGGAACTGAAGCTGAGCCGCACCACCATTGAAAATGCCTATCTGCAGCTGGCTGCGGAGGGATATATTATTTCCAAAGCCCAGAGCGGATACTATGTGACAGATATAGCTGACAGACAACACACATCTGTCAGAAAAACAGAGAAACACGCTCAGACACCTTGCCGGTTTGATTTTGCTTCTTCAGGAGTAGATCGGGAGAGTTTCCGTTTTGACCTTTGGAGACGTTATATCAAAAGCGCTCTTCGCCAGGATGAAAGACTACTGTCTTATGGAGAGCCTCAGGGTGAGGCTGACCTGAGAGATACACTTGCCGATTATGTGAGAGAACGCAGAAACGTGCTATGCAGTGGGGAGGATATTGTGATCGGTGCAGGTATTCAGAGTCTTTTGCACATCCTCTGCCCGCTCCTTGAGCAACGCCAGACTGTTTCTTTTCCCAATCCTTCCTTTGTACAGGGAAGCACTGTGTTTCATGACTATGGATTTCAGGTAGATTACAGGAATAAGGATTGTGATATTATTTATGTTTCTCCTGCACATATGACAAAATGGGGTGATATTATGCCTGTTTCCAGACGCCTGGAGCTGGTGAATTACTCTGCTGCACATGGCAGTCTGGTCATTGAGGATGATTTTGAAAATGAATTTGTGTATCTGCAGAAGCCTACCCCTTCTCTTTTTGGTCTGGCAGGCGGTCAGAATGTGGTGTATCTGGGAACCTTTTCCAGACTTCTACTGCCCTCCATCCGTATCAGCTTTATGGTCCTTCCTCCGGAGCTGTCTGTACTGTACAGAAAAAAAGCAGCCCAATATAATCAGACAGCATCAAAAACAGAGCAGATTGCTCTGTGCCAATTTATCCGGGATGGTCACTTGTCAGCACAGACCCGTAAGCTGAAACGTCTGTATTCTGTAAAGCTGAAAGCACTCCGCAGTGCTGTGCGGGAAGTATTTGGAAAAGATTCCCAGATCCAGACCGGAGCCGCAGGTACCAGCCTGGCCCTGACTCTGTCCACAACTCTTACCTGGCAGGAGCTTCAAAAAAAGGCACAGACCAATGGTCTGCGCCTGCAGCTTCTGAGAGAGGCTCCCGGTAAGATTACCCTGATTCTCTCCTGCTCCTCCATGCCTGTGGCAGATTTCGTCCCGGCATGCAAGCTGTTAAAGGATATCAGTCAGATACAGAATTAGAGCGTGTTTGAAAAATGCTTTTCGCAAGATGTGCGTCACAATTTGTGGGAGATTTTGTCCGAATGAGGGCGTCGTAGCGGGCTACGGCAACCGAATTCGGGCAAAATATACCACAAAGTTGGGCGTGCAGATTGTGAGAATGATTTTTCAAACACACTCTAGTATCCTCTGTTATTATCAATCATATAAAGCAATGCATTACAGATACATGCGGCAACATTGCTTCCGCCCTTTCTTCCTCTGGCTACAATATAAGGTACGTCTGCCTGCATGATCAGTTCCTTGGACTGAACCACGTTTACAAATCCTACCGGCACACCGATGATCAGCTCAGGATCCAGCTTGCCCTCCTCAATCAGTTCATAGAGACGTACCAGCGCAGTGGGGGCATTTCCGATGGCAAAGATCAGCTTCTTTCCCATGGCAGCAGCCTTATCCATGCTGGCTGTAGCTCTTGTGGTTCCGTTGGCTTTGGCTGTGGCAGCTACGTCCTCATCAGAGATAAAGCAGAATACTTCTCCGCCGTAACGGGAAAGGACTCTCTTGTTGATCCCGGACTCTGCCATGTGTGTATCTGTCACAATGCAGGCACCGTCTTTGATAGCAGCAATTGCTTTCTCAACTGCATTCTCAGAGAAACAGAGGTTCTCTGCATAATCAAAGTCTGCGCTTGTGTGAATACATCTTTTTACGATCAGCTCTGTTCCGGGAACCAGCTTTTTATCTCCAAGTTCCTCTGTGATGATCTCAAAGCTGCGTTTCTCTATATCCATTGGTTTTACATTTTCCAGTTCTACTTTCATTCCTTATCTCCCAAATTCCATAAATTCCCGTATACAATAGTTACATCTATCACTCATTGGTTTATCTGGATTTTCACCATACAGTTCCGGATCAGATTCCCTGCTCCAGAATTTCGTAGATTTTCTTCATATCCAGATGTTTTCTCAGTTCTGCTGCCAGAATATCATACTGGGTTTCTTTAAATGCTGCAAAATCGATTCCTGTCATCTGAGATACATCGATTCCCTTTTTCTCACCCAGGACACGTACAACAGCCTCTGCCACATCTTCCCTGTCAAAAACTCCATGGACATAGGTTCCACAGACATTTTTACAGTATGCACCGTCTTCCTTACACTCTCCTGACACCTGATCTTCAATGGATACACTGTGTTCGGCCTCGCCTTTTAACACAGTTTCTCCCATATGGATCTCGTAACCCTCCAGTTCTGCGCCGGAAAGTGCCTGCAGCTCTCCCTCAAGTTCCAGAAATCTGCCGGAAACTCTGGTTCTGGTTTTCTTTTCCGCAAAAACAGTATCCATAGGAAGCAGTCCCATTCCCTTGATGGTTCCTCCGGCTTCCACATGATGAGGGTCACTTAAGGTCTCACCCAACATCTGATAACCGCCACAGATTCCAAAAATGATCTTACCCTTTGCAGCTTCCTTCAAAACTGCAGCTTCCAGACCATTAGCCCGCATCCACAGCAGATCTTCCATTGTATTTTTTGTTCCTGGAAGGATGATCATATCCGGATTTTTCAGTTCACTGACATGCTGTACATATCTCAGGGAAACTCCCGGGATACTTTCCAGTGGATTAAAATCTGTGAAATTGGAGATCCTTGGTACCCGGATCACCGCAATATCAATAAGATCCACTTCCTGTTTTCTGTCAAATCTTTCTGTGAGGCTGTCCTCATCCTCCACCTGAATATCCAGATACGGAGCCACTCCCACTACAGGGATATGGCTTCTCTCCTCCAGCATCTGCACTCCCGGATCAAGGATGGTCTTGTCGCCGCGGAATTTGTTGATGATCAGACCCTTTACCATCTCTCTTTCATCCTCTTCCAGAAGCTCCACTGTACCGATCAGCTGTGCAAAAACACCACCTCTGTCAATATCTCCCACCAAAAGCACCGGTGCCTTTGCCATCTTTGCCATTCCCATATTTACGATATCTTCTGTTTTCAGATTAATCTCCGCCGGGCTTCCGGCCCCCTCGATCACAATGATATCATTTTCTGATGCCAGTTTATCATAAGCTTTCATAATATCCGGCACCAGCTTTTTCTTATATTTAAAATAGTCTCTGGCACTCATGGTTCCCAGGACTTCTCCGTTTACGATCACCTGGGAGCCTACATCATTGGTAGGCTTCAGAAGAATGGGGTTCATCAGCACAGAAGGCTTAATTCCGGCTGCCTCCGCCTGCATCACCTGAGCTCTGCCCATCTCCAGCCCCTCTTCTGTAATAAAAGAGTTCAGTGCCATATTCTGGGATTTAAAGGGTGCCACCCTGTATCCATCCTGTTTAAAAATCCTGCAAAGCCCTGCTGCCAGAAGGCTTTTTCCTGCATTGGACATTGTCCCCTGCACCATAATTGCTTTTGCCATTTTTTGTTTCCCCTTTTCTCCTGTATAAATACTTATGAAAGCACTTCTTCCAGTACCTCTATTAGCTTTTTATTCTGTTCATGCAGCTTCACTGCCACACGGTAATATCCCTTTTTCAGCCCCGGATAGTTACTGCAGTCCCGGATCAGGATTCCCTTTGCAACGCATCTTTCAAAGAGATCCTCAGGTCCGTAAAAGAATATATAATTTGCTTCAGAAGGATATACCGTCAGCCCAAGCTGTCTCATCTTTTCCTTCATCCATGCAGATTCACAGAAAATGATCTGCCGTCCTGCTTCCACATATTCTGCTTCCTTCAGTGCTGCCATTCCTGCCTGCTGTGCCATGGTAGACACATTCCAGGGCTGGGTGACTGCCTCCATCCGGTCAAGTACTTCCCCGTCCGAACAGAATCCATAGCCCAGCCGCACACCGGGGATCGCATATCTTTTGGTAAATGCCTTAAGAATAAAAAGTCCCGGATATTTTTCCAGTTTTCCCTTCAGCGTATGTTTCTCCGGATCTTTTACAAAATCCAGGAAGCACTCATCTACTACCATAAATATTCCCTGCATGGCACAGGTTTCCAGAATTTCTTCCAGAAGGTCCTGAGGTATGGTGATCCCTGTAGGATTATTGGGATTACACAGGAAAATAATATCCGGCTTTTCTCTTTTCAGAACATCCGGATAATCTTTCTGTATACAGAAATCATTTTCCTCTTTCAGATAATATCTGCTGATTTCGCAGCCAACACTGATCAGTGCCTGTTCATACTCCGCAAAGGTAGGAGCAGGAAGAAGGGCCTTCTTTGGATTCAATGCCCTGCTGAGGGAAAAAATAAGGTCTGCGGCTCCATTCCCGCAGATCAGATATTCTTTTTTTGTATGTTCATAATCTGCGATTGCCTCTTTCAGAGGTCCGCATCCTACACGGGGATAATCACTCAGGTCCTCTACACTGTCTATGATCGCCTGCTTTACACTCTGCGGTGTTCCCAGCGGATTACAGTTTGCAGAGAAATCCAGACAGTGATCATATTTATAAACATCACCGCCATGTATATGTTTTGTCATCAGTTGTCTCCTGTCTTACTATACATGTTTTATATTAACAACTATTCAGCAATCCACGTTACCGGAATTATAAAAAGAAACAATATCGCACCGCGCTTCCGATCAGAAGGAATATCACAGCCCCCAGGATCGCTGTTGCATAAAGCAGGCGGTTGGAACGTCTGATATCCTCCACCTCCACAGGGCGGATTCCATCTCCGATGGTTGGTTTTTCATAAAGCTTTCCGAAATAGTAAGCATTGCCTGCAAGCTGTACCTCCAGCGCACCTGCCATTGCTGCCTCTGTCTGTGCAGAATTGGGGCTGGCGTGATTTCTTCTGTCTCTGCGGTAGATCTTCGCTGCATTTTTCACATCCATTTTTACAAATGCAGAGGCTGCCACCATCAGCCATCCTGAAAGTCTGGCTGGAATATAATTGGCCACATCATCCAGCTTTGCAGCGCAGCGACCAAAATACAGATATTTATCATTCTTATAACCCAGCATGGAATCCATGGTATTGATTCCTTTGTAAAGAAACATCAGCCACACTCCGCCGATTGCCATATAGAACATCGGTGCTATAACACCGTCTGAAGCATTCTCTGCCACAGTTTCTACTGCCGCCTTTGTAACCCCCTCCTCTGTCAGCGACTGGGTATCACGGCCTACGATCATGGATACTGCATAACGGGCCTCATCCAAAGTTCCGTTTTTCAGTCTGTCATAGACTTTCATGCTCTCTGTTTTCAGAGATTTCGTTGCCAGAAGCTGATAACACCAGAAGGTTTCCAGTGCAAATCCCGCCCATACTGAAATTCCATAGAGAATGTGCAGGATCAGAAATGGGATTCCACCGCTTAACAGACAGACAAGGATCACTTCCACTGTACCTGCAGCCAGTTCGCCCTTATCTGTTTTCGGAAAAATCTTTCGGAGTATTTTTTCCAGAAATGCGATCAGATTTCCGATCAGACATACCGGATGATACAGCCATCTGGGATCTCCTATCATAAGATCAAGTATGAAGCCTGCAGCAAGAGCAGGCATACTGTAATATAACATATTTTTAAAACTCCTTGTTATGATATTCCAGACATTTCATGAGAAAAGCCCTGGGAATCTGGGGATTTCCATAATAATAGATATGAGGATATCCTGCCAGCAGATTACTGCTGCTATGTATACAGTCCCAGCCTCTTTTACTTAAAGGCTTCGCCGCATGGAAGTCACTTCCGCAATTCTCAGAATCAAAATAGTGGAATTCATGAGCCGGAATCTCACCGATCTCCTCTGCGCTTCTGCCGAAAACAGGCTTCCCGGCAGTTAATGTGATATATCCAAATCTGGTCAGTCTGGGAGTACGGAAACATTTTCCGGGGATCACTCCGCAGGTTTTCCGGAACACTCCATTCATATCCTCCATCTGCTCATGAAGATACATGAAGCCTCCGCATTCTGCCATACATGGCATACCCTGTTTAACTGCCTGTGCAATCTCCTCTTTCATGGATGTATTGCGTTCCAGTGCCTCTCCATTTAATTCCGGATAACCGCCATAGAGAAGAAGCCCATCCAGATCTGCAGGAAGATGTTCATCATGAATTGGTGAGAAATCAACCAGCTCTGCACCCATTTCCTGCAGAAGACGGAAATTGTCTTCATAAAAGAAACAAAAGGCTTCATCCTTTGCCACTCCGATACGCAGCTTCTGTGGCAGACAATATCCATATGTCTCGTCTTTCTGTACCAGCGATTCCGGCACCTGCAGCTCCTCTGCATGCCTGGCAAGTGCAAGAATCCTGTCAATCTCCAGTGTATCTTCCAATATTCCGGCAAGCTTCTGCAAACGTTCCTTCAGATCAGAAATCTCCTCAGGAAGCACAAGACCCAGATGACGGCTCTCGATCACGCAGTCCTCTACCTTTGGCACATATCCAAGAACCTCCACCTCAAGCTGTTCTTCCACCAGCTTCTTCATTCTGGGATAAAGCATGGGGGACATCTGGTTAAAAATCACGCCTTTGATATGACTGTTCTCTTTGTACTCCATAAAACCTTTAATATAAGCTGCCACGGAAATACTCATCCCTCTGCTGTTTACCACAAGGATGACCGGAGTATCTGTGGTATCTGCCAGATCATAGGCGCTTGCTTTCGTGGATATTCCACCCACGCCGTCATAATAGCCCATAACACCTTCCATCACTGCAATATCACAGTCTGCTGCATTTTTCCCAAGCAGGTATCGGGTTGTCTGGGCATCTGTAAAAAAGGTGTCCAGATTACGGGATTTCGTCCCGATGACTCTGGAATGAAACATGGGATCTATATAATCCGGTCCGCATTTAAAAGATGCCACTTTCATTTTTCGATTGACCAGTGCCTGCAGAAGTCCGCAGGTGATCAGTGTTTTGCCACTGCCGCTGGATCCTGCCGCAAGAAGTATTCTTGGAATATCCATCCCTGTTCTCCTCTGTTTCTGTCCTATATTTTTTCAACAATTTCAGGGCATTCCAATCTATTAACTGTTAATCTGTATTTCCTTAACTGTTAATTTGTAATCCCTGATATCTGCATCATTTGTTATTTCCCGGGATTCTGAAGTGTAATAATATAAATAGGATTCTCGCCCATCATCATATGATAACGTCCGATTGCCTTTGAACGTGCCGCACTTAACTGCACGATTTCATTTTCTTCAAATCCAAACTCTTTCGCTGTTTCCAATGCTTCAGACACAGTCTCAAGAGTGATACAGTTGATCACGATCCGGACCTGAGGGTTCTTTTCAACCAGCAGCTTCACGATCTCTTTCAGATTTCCTGACGAGCCTCCGATAAAAGCATGGGTTGGTGTCGGAAGATCTTTCAGAGCCTCCGGTGCAAGTCCTTCCACGATCTCCAGATTATCCGCTGCAAATTTCAACTTATTCCGGTGGATCAGTTCAACTGCATCTTCCTTTTTCTCGATTGCCCAGACCTGTCCCTGATGAGCACGAAGTGCCATCTCTACTGACAGTGAGCCTGTTCCTGCGCCCACATCATAGCAGACGGAATCAGCAGTCAATCGCAGTTTGGAAAGGGATACCGTACGCACCTCTTCCTTTGTCATAGGAGCTTTGCCTCTGATAAATTCTTCATCTCTAATCCCATGCGTCTCCAGACGTGTTCCTGCATTTTCATTTACTGCACAGATGACGGACAAAGGATCACCCTTATATTCTGTCAGTTCGCTGGCAGGCTTTGCAAAAATCTTCTCATTTTCATAGGACAGATTTTCTCCCACATAAAGAAGCACATCACCCATCCCGTATTTTACCAGTTTCTCTGCCAGAACTGCTACACCGTCTGAAGTTCCGAGTATGGAAAAAACTTTCTCTGTATTACAGATATGTGAGATAAGATTACAGCCTCTTCCATGTGCACTGACGATTTTGGCATCATCCCAGGACAATCCTATTTGGGACATAAAATATACAACTGAGGAAATCCCGCACTGAATCTCTATCTCTGTATTATTTTGTGCTGAACTATCCCGTTCTTCCTCACCCTTCTCTGATCTGTTCTTTCTCTGTACTCTCAGATCCGCACTGTCCTGACACAGTACTTCCAGAAGTTTTCTGGCCCCGCTGTAGAATCCCACATCTCCGGAAAGGACGATCACAATATTGTTATACTCCGGGTGTGCATCAATATAATCCCTGATCTCCTGGCTTCTGTATTCCACGAACACATCCTGTCCCGGACGTTTCACAGAATCCACCATCCTCCTGGCACCGATCAGAAGCTCCGCCTGATCCAGGCTGTTCTTACCCTGGACAGTGAGAAGTTTTTGACTTCCCATTCCAATTCCCAGCAATGTAATATGCGGTCTGTGGGCTAAACCGAAATGCTCTGTAAGAAATCTCTTACATTCTCTCACAGACATGCCTTCCTCCTTCAGAGGACGCCCGATGATCACAGGAACTGCATCACATTCCAGGGCAGCATCGATCTTATCCTGAAATCCCCCTGCTTTTCCTGTATCCTTTGTGACCAGATATCTGCAGTCATACTGTCTGAGCATTGCAGCATTCAGCTCTCTGGAAAAAGGCCCCTGCATTCCTATCAGATGTTTTCCCTCAAATCCCAGCTCTGCACAGGCTTTCATCACATTGGGCAGAGAAAGGACTCTTGCATAAAGACGGTTCTGATAATCCTTCATGCCTGTAAAGCCGGCCAGCTCCTTGCTTCCTGTTGTCAGCAGTACATTTCCCTGGGTCTGATCCAGATAATCTGCAGCAGCCTGAACACTGTCCACATATACTGCCCTGTCCTCATGTTCTCCTGCTTCTCTCAGCACCCTGTAATATGCTGTCTGCGTATTCTCACAGGCTGTCCTGATATTTACAGTCACCTCAGCAGCATAAGGATGAGTGGCATCCAGCACCATTTCCGGTTTCTCCTGTAAAAAGGTCTCCTCCATGGCCGCTGCATCCAGTCTTCCGGTCTGCACAGTGAGGAATTCACTTTCTGTAAGAGATTTGCTGCCATATTCTGTGGCAACAAATCCCTTTGTCTCTATCTTATGATCTGCCAGAAACCGGCAGATCTCGTATCCTTCTGTTGTTCCCGCAAAAACAAGAACTTTATACATTCCTATATCCCCTCGGTGTTACCATCTTATTGTTGATTTCCTTTGTCTGAGAATTACCGATAAATACTGTGGTAAACATATCCACCTGTGTATCTCTCAGTTCCTTTAATGTCATTACATGAGCTTCTTCGCCTTCTCTTGCAATATTGGAAACTGTTCCGCAGATGGTATCCGGTGATTTGTATTTCATCATCAGATCACAGGCTTTCTGCAGATAATCATGACGTTTTTTACTTGACGGATTGTAAAGACATACAACAAAATCTGCCTGGGCTGCTGCCAGAAGTCTTGCCTCTATCTTTTCCCATGGTGTGAGAAGGTCGCTTAAGCTGATCAGACAGAAGTCATGGATCAGAGGTGCACCCAGAACAGCAGCTCCACCTGTTGCAGCTGTCACACCCGGGATGATCTCCAGTTCTGTTTCCGGATAATTGACACCAACCTCATACATCAGACCTGCCATACCGTAAACTCCTGCATCACCGCTGCAGATCATGGAAACAGTTTTGCCTTTCTTTGCCTCTTCAAAAGCAAGTACACAGCGGTCCACTTCCTTTTTCATTGGTGTAGTCATAAATTCTTTTCCCGGAAAATATTCCTTCACCAGGTCTACATATACGGTATATCCGATGATCGCATCACTTTCATTCATGGCGCGGATCGCTTTTCCTGTCATCTGGTCATAAGCTCCCGGTCCGATTCCGATTACATATATTTTACTCAAAATGTATCCTCCATTCCCTGGCAGCCACTGCTGTGGTCACACCATTTTCTCCTGTTTTTCTCTGCAGCAGCCTGCCATTTCCACTGGCAAGGACTGCACTTCTCTCACAGACATTGTCCACACCTGTGATCTTTTTTACAAAAGGTGAGGGAGTAAATTCTCCAGGCACCTGTTTCAGTTCTTCTTCTGTATAAGTCACAAAAGGAATCTGCCAGTCCTGTGACAATGACAGGATTCCCTGTTCTTCTTTCTTCAGATCGATACTTGCAATCTGCTCAAATGCTTCTTTATAAAATCCGGATCTGTCCAGCACCTTCTGCGCTTCCTCTGCGATTCCACGGGCATCCTTGTCTTTCCTGCAGCCCATGCCCAGAGTCAGACATTTCGGAACTACCTGTGTGGTAGAAATAAAAGGATTACAGGAAGTATGTACAGTAACCGCAACTCCGCAGTCTATATTCGTACAGTCTGTCCCTGTTCCATCAAAATCAGAGCTTTTCTGTGTTTCCTCTTCTGATCTGTCATCCGTACTGTTGACAGGATTCCCATATTCGTCACACCGGATCAGCCCCTCTGGCAGTTCGCCGTCCGTCGGAAACTCACTGTAAAATCCAACTTTCTTTCCTGCCAGAAGTGCAGCAGAGACTTCCTTTGCTGCTTTCATGTTAAAGATATTGCAATTGTTTTTCTTTGCAAAAACATCTACTGCAAAACGACGATGCAGGTCTGTGGCTGTTGTGACCACTGGTATAGCATCCAGAATTTCTGCTGTTTTTAGCGCCAGTTCATTGGCACCGCCCAGATGTCCTGACAGAAGGGAAATGACAAACTTTCCACACTCATCTACGACCAGCACCGCAGGGTCTGACTTCTTTGACGCTACATAAGGCGCAATGCTGCGGACGGCAATTCCGGTGGCACCGATAAAGATCAGTGCATCTGAATCAGAAAATTTCTCTCCTGCCCATGCAGAGGTACTGATCTGAATAGAATCCGGAAGATATTTACTTTTTTTATCCAGTTCTGCTGTCATACCGGCAGCTTCCAGACCCCGGCATAATCTCTCCCCGGTCTGCTGACCGGTAAGGCTGAAGCATATAAGTGCAACCTTCACTGTTATATTCCTTCTCTTTCTCCTGTTTACAGTAATCTCATAAACGATAGCAATTCCTTAAGGTTACCAGATTCTATGAGTGATGTGTTTTTGATTTCACAGCTTCACGAAATTCTGTAGTAAACTCCGGATCATACAGTTTGGAGCGGTCATAGTGTGCTGCTGCAACTGTATCTCCGATGATCATCAGAGCAGTTTTTGTAATATTATTTTCTGCAGCCGTTTTTGCCAGTGTTCCCACTGTGCAGACGAAGGTCTTCTGTTCCGGCCAGGTTGCCTTATATACAATGGCTGCAGGTGTTTCTGCTGTGTAACCGCCTTCAATAAGACGTCTGCTCAGTTCTTCCAGCATTCCTGTACTTAAGAATACAACCATAGTTGCCTGATGAGCCGCAAATGACTGAATGCTTTCCTTGGACGGAACCGGAGTTCTGCCTTCCATTCGTGTAATGATCACACTCTGGGAAATATCCGGCAGAGTATATTCCAGATTCAGGGCACTTGCAGCACCGCAGAATGCACTGACACCCGGACAGTAATCATAAGCGATATTTTTCTCATCCAGAATATCCATCTGTTCACGGATTGCACCGTAAATACATGGATCTCCGGTATGAAGGCGGACAGTTGTCTTTCCCTCTGCTTCCGCCTTCTCGATCACATGGATCACTTCCTCCAGTGTCATTTTTGCACTGTTGTGGATAGTGCAGATGTCCTTTGTATATTCCAGAAGCTTTGGATTTACCAGTGATCCTGCATAGATCACCACATCTGCTTCCTCCAGATACTGTTTTCCTCTTACTGTGATAAGATCCGGTGCTCCCGGACCTGCTCCTACGAAATGTACCATAATCTATCATTCTCCTTATTATAAATTTATTTCAACTGTTCAATACTTTCACAGTTGTGAGTCAAAATCCATTCAAGCGGATATTCGCAATCCGCTTCGCTACTTGCTCATAACCGAATAACTGCTCCGCAGTTTATCAGAAGGAGCTTGCACTCCTCCTGATACAAGCAAGTCCCCACCCACTGCTTATTGCTTTTCGCAATTGAAGCAGGGGACTTACTTGATTCGGTTAAAATCGCCTTTGCGATAGGATCTTTACTGTGCCTCATCATTCTGTGCATTAATCAGCTTTATCAGCTTCTCTGCATCTGCAGTCTGCCCCAGATACCCATAAGTATTATTAAAAATCACTGCCCCCAGAAGGATCTGCTCATAGGATCTGTGATTTAAATAAAACTGGATCCTGTCCAGGATCTCTTTCATGGTCTTCTGAAGTATCTGATATTTTTCCAGAATGTCTATTGCTTCATCTGTAGTAGATGCATTCAGGATTTCCTTTGCACACTCCAACGATGCTCCTGCCCGGATCGCATTGGATGCCAGCACTTCCATCCTGGCATCTGCACTGTGGGAATGGGTATTCATGATTCCTGCTGCAACTTTTACAAACTTTCCGATATGAGCAATGAAAAGGATTCCCTTAACTCCCATATCAATTGCCATGTCAATGGTCTCACCTACATAATTGCTGCATTTAATATTTTTTTCATAAGGGAGATCCATATGCTCCCGCAGATAATCTGCCCCGTAATTTCCCGGTGTTACCAGAAGATATTCTTCTCCCTGGAAAAAATGCTGCTTCATCTCTACATTGATACTCTGTACAAGAGCAGCTTCGCTCATAGGTTCTACAATCCCGGAAGTTCCCAGAATGGAGATTCCTCCCACAATTCCCAGACGTGGATTAAAGGTTTTCTTTGCAATCTCCACACCTTCAGGAACGGAAATGATGATTTTCAGACCACCCTCATAATCATATTTCTCAGCGATTTCTGTGGCTTCACGCAAAATCATGGCCTTTGGCACAGGATTAATAGCTGCTTCCCCGATTTTCTGGGAAAGTCCGGCTTTTGTTACCCTTCCCACGCCAACGCCTCCGTCAAGGATGATTCCCGGTTCTTTTGTCTTCTGCACTGTGGCATAGACCAGAATTCCATTGGTAGTATCTGGATCATCTCCTGCATCCTTCTGAATTGCACAGGTCACTCTATCCTCTTCAATTCGGATATCTTTCAGTTCCAGTGTAAGCAGGATTCCCTTAGGAGTCATCAAGGTGACAGCCTTCTGCATGACACCACCCAGCAGGATCTCTGCAGCACCCTTACATGCAGCTGCTGCGCAGGAGCCTGTTGTATAGCCAAACCTCATTTTTTTATTGCCACGTATCACGTAGTAATCTTCCAGTCCGTTTTTCATGACGCCTCCCTTGCTGCATTGTTGTCACATTCTGTCTGCAGATTACTCCACAGCATTGCTATACATAAAAAGGAGGGATTTCTGTGTGCAACAAAATCCCTCCTGAAAGTTCTTTTCCCGAAATATCCTCTGGTTGCCGCAGATCATATTTCCTCTCTACAATGAAAAGCAGACAGTATCTGGCTGTTACAGTAACGGACTTGCGCAGGAATTTCACCTGACTTCCTGTAATGCTTTTCCAGAATTATTTCCGAGAATCATTATATAATTTTGAGCAGTAAAAGTCAACGCATTTCATGGTTATACCGCCTTGTTATACTACCTTATGCTTCAGCCATTTCCTGCTGTGGAAGCGAAGAGAAAATACGATTCCCCGCACTGTCCAGTCAGTAAACATTCCAATCCATACAGCCATTGGGCCGAAGCCTCTGAAACGGATCAGATATACACAAAGACAAAAACGGAATGTCCACATAGTGATACAGGATGTGATCATAGAAAATTTTACATCTCCGGCTGCTCTGAGGCCATAGGCAGGGATAAATGCCAGAGTCCATACAATAGGTTTGACAACCGTTATCCAGGATATCATATGGAAACACATTCTTGCACTTTCCGGTTCCATACCACCCAGCTTTGTGACCGGAATGGTTAAGGCAAACACCAAAAGACAGCTTGCAACAACAATGATTTCTGCAAGAACACTTAATTTCTTAATATAGTAAACTGCCTCATCCTTTCTGCCCGCTCCCAGACACTGTCCTACTACAGTCATCAGACCGATTCCTACACCGATAGCTGCAATACCGTTAAGGTTCTCAAGGATATTCGTCATTGCCTGAGCTGCAATGGCTACCGTCCCCAGTGTAGATACGGAAGACTGTATTGCCAGCTTTCCAAGCTGAAACATGCTGTTTTCTATGCCGGACGGGATTCCCAGAGCCAGAACTCTTCTAATCATTTTTCCATCCGGACGGATCTGTCTGTAATTTCTGACTACAATAGGCTGTCTGTCCATACGAAGCTGCCAGAGTACCACTACAGCACAGAAGACTCTGGATGCAAGAGTTGCGATGGCAGCTCCTGCCACTCCCATATTGAATCCCCAGATCAGCGCCGCATTTCCGCCGATATTAATCACATTTGAAATAACCGATACTGTCATTGGCCCTCTGGTATTTCCCTGGGACCGGAATATGGATGCTCCCGCATCATAAAGTGCTATAAATGGGAAGGATAATGCCGTATAGAAGAAATACACCTGAGAGGCAGTCATAACATCTGCTTCTACTTTTCCGAATATCAGTTTTAACAGCAGCACACGAAACAGCAGGCACAGAGCAGTCACTGCTACGGATATGGCAGTAATGATAAATAATACCTGTCTTGCTGATTTATTTGCCATTTCATGATTTTTCTGACCTATGTACTGTGAACAGAGGATTGCACCGCCTGCTGCCAGCGCCGAGAACGCCTGGATCACCAATACATTGATGGAATCCACCAGAGATACCGCGGATATTGCAGCAGAGCCTACATTGCTGACCATCATGGTATCCACAGTTCCCATCAGGGAATTCAGTACCTGTTCAAAAATAACCGGTATCAACAGGGTTCGGAGCATTTTGTTCGTGAAAATATGTTGCTGTTCTTCCATTTTCGTCAATTCCTCTTTTTTACTTTACCCGAATTATTTATTTTTCCTGTAAATCAACATCAAGCCCTTGAGAAGCAGTTCTTCATCCAGGATGATTTCCTTTCTGCAGTGAGGCACAATCTTCTTTGCCAGACCGCCGGTAGCAATCACAGTTGTTTTTTCTCCAAGTTCTTCTTCTATGCGGTCAATAATTCCGTCCAAAGCCGCCGCATTGCTATAAAGCACCCCACTTTTCATACACTCAATTGTATTTTTTCCGATAATATGTCTGGGTGCATCGATGCTGATTCCACTAAGCTGGGAAGCTCTGGCAGTGAGCGCATCCAAAGAAATTCCCACACCTGGCATGATCATACCACCTACATATTGTTTCTTGCTGTTCACCACTGATATTGTAGTAGCAGTGCCCATATCGATCACCACAAGAGGAACCGGATAGCTAGCCAGTCCTGCCACCGCATCAGCCACCAGATCAGCTCCCAGCTGTCCCGGATTATCCATCACAATATTCAAACCAGTCTTTACACCAGGCCCCAGCACCATAACCTCTTTTTTCAGAATTTTCTCTGCTGCCAGTTTTGCAATATCTGTAATCTGAGGCACAACAGAAGAAATAATGCACCCCTCAATGTCTGTCCGTTTTATATGATAAATATCCAGTACAGTTTTAAGATCTACCGCATACTCCAGCTCTGTCTTTGTGTGCACTGTCGAAAGCCGCTCTGTAAAATAAATCTTTTCTTCATCTATACATCCAACTACAATGTTCGTATTTCCTATATCAATTGCTAAAATCATTCTGTCATTTCCTTATCTTTTTTACAATTTACTATAAATTATATAACATGAAAAGAGACTGCCGCAAATCTCTTTTGTGCAACAGCCTCCCTTTCTATCCTTTTCTTTATTTGCTGCCCGCTGTCATAACCAGAATTTTATCCAGAAGTCTGCCAGCCGCACCTTCTTTTGTCATAAGAGGAAGTGAAATTTCCTCTTCCCGGGTGATCAATGTTAGTACATTTGTGTCTCCCTGGAATCCGGCACCCTCTACTTTTACATTGTTTGCTGCAACCATATCCAAGTTTTTCTTTACCAGCTTTGCTCTGGAATTCTCGATCACATTTTGGGTTTCCATGGAAAATCCACACAAAAACTGTCCCGTTGGCTTATGTTCTCCCAGATATTTCAGAATATCATCTGTTCTCTCCAATTCTATGGACATCTGTCCCTCTCTCTTCTTGACTTTCTCGTCGCTGACATTTGCAGGGCGATAATCCGCAACTGCCGCCGCTTTAATGATAATATCCTGTTCATTACTGATAGAAGTCACTGCTTCATACATATCCTTTGCAGTCACAACAGGTACCAGATTTACAAACATTGGCGGCTCGATAGCAGTGCATCCACTCACCAGCGTAACATCTGCGCCACGAAGCATGGCAATTTTCGCAATTGCATATCCCATTTTTCCGGAAGAATGATTCGTGATATATCGCACAGGGTCAATTGCCTCCTGTGTCGGACCTGCTGTTACCAAAATTTTTTTACCCTTCAGATCCTTTTCACAGGCAGTTTCTCTTTCAATATAAGCAAGCAATGTCTCTGGTTCAGGCATCTTGCCCGCACCTGTATCACCACATGCCAGATATCCGTTTGCCGGTGCGATCACTTCATATCCATAATGCTCCAGAATTTTAAGGTTATCCTGTACAACAGGGTTTTTAAACATATTTGTATTCATGGCTGGTGAAATGAATTTCTTACATTTACATGCCATGATCGTGGTGGTAAGCATATCATCTGCAATCCCATGAGCCAGCTTGCCAATCACATTTGCGCTTGCCGGTGCGATCATCACTAGGTCTGCCTTCTTTGCAATGGATATATGCTCTACCTGAAACTGAAAATTCCGGTCAAAGGTGTCTACCAGGCATTTATTTCCTGTGAGAGTTTCAAAAGTAATGGGATTGATAAAATTTGTAGCGTTTTCTGTCATCAGTACATGCACATCTGCATGACGCTTCTTTAATGCGCTGGCCAGACTGGCGATCTTATATGCCGCAATGCTGCCCGTCACACCCAGTAATACAGTTTTTCCCTCAAGCATTTTCAAATTCTCCATCAGTCTATAATCGTAACTTTCTCGATCACAGGCTGCTCCTCTTTTGAAATGGTTCCATTATCATCTGTAGGTTTTGCATCCTCACAAATCTTATCCACAATATCCATACCCTCTGTTACATGTCCGAATCCGGCATAATCCCCATCCAGGAAGGTGCTGTCTGCCTGTACAATAAAGAACTGAGAGCTTCCACTGTCCGGGTCCTGGGCTCTTGCCATGGAAATAGTTCCTCTTGTATGGGAAATATTATTTTCCACGCCATTGTTGCTGAATTCTCCCTTGATGTTCTCATCAGATCCACCGGTTCCATCTCCATTAGGGTCTCCTCCCTGGATCATAAATCCCTCAATAATACGATGGAAAGTAAGTCCGTCATAAAATCCATCCTGGGCAAGCTTTACAAAATTTGTCACTGTAACAGGTGCAGAATCTGCATCCAGCTCTACCTCAATGGTACCGTAATCCTTGACCTCTATCTCTGCATGATGTGTTCCTGTAAGCTCTTTTGAGGTATCCAGAAGTACTCCCTGCGCAGCATCTGCGCTCTCCTTATCTGCATCCTTGCTTTCAGTATCTGAACTGTCTGCTGATTCGCTTTCTGAACCATCGGAGAAGCCTGCCTCTTCTGCTTCCTTCTCGCTTACAGCCTCATCACTGTCTGATGTCCCGGATTCTGTTTTTGTATCCGTTTTACTTTCCTGCTCAGAAGTATCTTCTGCAGATGTTTCCTGTGATTTTGATGTATCTTCTGCCTTTTCACTGCTTCCGCAGCCTGCAAGCAGTCCTGCTGACATAGCTGTAATACAAAGTGCTGCCAGTAATTTTCTCTTCATAAATCTATACCTCCGATTGTTACTATTTTTTCATACCCGGTTTTACTGTGAAATCGCCAGGCTTCCTTATTGCATTATAACGTATCATTAAAAAAAAACAACTCTTTTCACATATTTTTCATGCGTATATAATGATGTTAGAGTCAAAAAGTAGGCTCTTGAAATAAATCCCAGGGACTGCTACAATAAAAAGCGACAAAACAGGCATATCGCCTGTGACCATCGTATCATATAGGAAAGTGAGGAATCCAAATGGAAAAAATAACAAGTTTCACCATAGATCATATTAAATTACAGCCCGGTATTTATGTCTCCCGCAAGGATAAAGCAGGTGACAGCGTGGTCACTACCTTTGATATCCGTATGACCTCCCCAAACGAAGAGCCTGTCATGAATACAGCAGAGCTTCATACCATCGAGCATCTGGCTGCCACATTTCTCAGGAACCACCCAGAATTCGGGTCAAAAATGCTTTACTGGGGACCAATGGGATGCCGCACCGGCAATTATCTCCTGCTGATTGGAGACTATGAATCCAGTGATATTGTACCCCTGATGACCGAGACCTTTGAGTTCATCCGTGATTTTGAGGGAGAAGTCCCCGGTGCCGCTGCAAAAGATTGCGGTAATTATCTGGATATGAATCTTCCAATGGCAAAATATCTGGCCGGAAAGTTTCTGAAAGAAGTACTTTACGATATCAAACCGGACAGGCTGGTTTACCCACAATAATCCGGTTGTTCCAAGTCAAGAGGATAAAATCATCCGCTTCCCTACTTGTTTGTTTGGATTAAAAAAGAGGAAACGCATTCCGTCACAATGCGCTTCCTCTTTTTATTTTATAATTTTGTTTTTTATTGATTACTGCTCTGCGTACTCATCCTATGCTGCTGCCTGGTCTGATGATCCGTCCTGAGTTCCTTCAGGTGCTGTAGTTGTTACAAAGTCACCGCTTGCATAACATACCTGTCCATTGTAATCTACACGAATCCATCCATTCTCACATACCCCCGTGCTGTTTAAGGTTGTACCAGCTGCTACACTTGTCACCAGTTCTGCATCTGCACTTGCATCTGAGCGAAGATTCAATTCAGAAGCTGCATAATAGGTACCGTTTTTCACCTCAACCTTTACCCCACTGGCAGTCTGCTCTGTGGTCACCTCCGGTATGGGAGTTGCCTCCGGTGTAGGTGTCACTTCCGGTGTAGGTGTCACCTCCGGTGTAGGGGTAACTTTTACGATCATAACACTGGAATCAATGGTAGGATCAAATCCACAGCCGGAAGCTGCAAAAGCCAGACCCAATACCAGAACCAGCAAAAGTGATTTTTTCATAAGTAAGTAATCCTCCTTTTGCATTTTTCAATGCTATACTATCCTTTAATATACACGATTTGGCAAAAACTTGCAAGTATCAATCAGCCATTGTAGATTTTTCGATTTCATATTATAATTGTCTTAAAAGGAGGTATTTTTATGAAAAAAAGCAAATTTTTATATAGTCTGCCATTTAAGCTTCTGGTTAGTGTAGCCTTGGGTATGGGATTCGGCCTGCTTTTAAATTTCAACTCTGAATCCGCCTTCACCACGACTGCATTAAATGTTATCGTAACTCTGAAATATATTCTGGGGCAGTTGATCAATTTCTGTGTTCCTCTGATCATTATCGGTTTTATCGCCCCATCCATAACCCAGCTTGGTAACAATGCTTCCCGCATGTTGGGGATTGCTGTTTTTATCGCCTATTTTTCTTCCATAGGGGCAGCTTTATTCTCTACAGCTGCAGGCTACCTGCTGATTCCATATTTATCTATCCGCTCCAGTGCAGACAGCCTGAGAAGTCTTCCTGATGTAATTTTTCAGCTTTCTATTCCACAGATCATGCCTGTCATGAGTGCTCTGGTTCTGGCTGTTATGCTGGGTCTGGCTTCTGCATGGACCAAAGCACAGCTGATGACTTCCCTGCTGAAGGAATTTCAGAATATTGTTCTTTCCCTGGTATCCCGGATCCTTATTCCGATCCTTCCTCTGTTCATTGGACTGACCTTCTGTTCTCTGGCTTACGAAGGAACTATTACCAGACAGCTTCCTGTATTCCTGAAAGTTATTGTCATTGTATTACTGGGTCATTTTATCTGGCTGTTTCTCCTGTATACTGCTGCCGGAATCTATGCCAGAGAAAATCCTCTGAAAGTTATACGCCACTATGGTCCCGCCTATCTTACTGCAATAGGCACCATGTCCTCAGCAGCCACCCTTGCCGTAGCACTTCAGTGTGCTGGAAAAGCTAAGCCCCTGAGAAAGGATATGGTTCAGTTTGGTATTCCTTTATTTGCCAACATTCATCTCTGTGGCTCTGTGCTGACAGAAGTTTTTTTCTGCATGACAATTTCCAAAATCCTGTATGGTGCTGTACCGGCGCCCGGGACTATGGCTCTTTTCTGCATTCTTCTGGGAGTTTTTGCCATAGGTGCTCCCGGAGTTCCCGGTGGAACTGTCATGGCCTCTCTCGGACTTCTCACCGGTATACTGAAATTCGGAGATTACGCCACTGCTTTAATGCTCACGATCTTTGCACTTCAGGACAGCTTCGGAACTGCCTGCAATATTACCGGAGACGGCGCACTCACTCTGATTCTTACCGGCTATGCAAAGAAACATCATATTGAAGAGCAGCACATTTCTATCTAGTACATCGTTTCGTAAATAACTATACCAATCGCGTAGGATGCGGATTCGAGTGTGCAGGTCTAAAAACGCAGGCGTAGCGGGCTACGCTGAGGCTTTTAGACCTGTGCAATCGGATTCGCAGACAAGTGAGTGGTATAGTTATTTCGAAAACGATGTACTAGTATATAGTTATTTCGAAATCGATGTACTAATCTACGGGCGGATAATTTTATCCGCCCCCATCATTCGTTCAGTAATGGTATACATATCCGTAACCTTTCCTACCAAAAGCTTCTCCATCAGGCCATAATGTTTCAGGCAGGTACCACAGGTCAGTATCTCTGTCCCTTCTGCTTCCATTTTCTTCAAATCTTCTATGCTGTCAGAACCTTCTGTAGTAAGCTTCGCTCCTCCGTTGTAAAAAAGGATTGTATCCACATGGGTCTCCATCTGTGATAAAGCATATAAAAAGCCCTTGATCAGAACTTTTCCCAGTTCATCATCTCCCTTTCCCATAACATCAGCGGAAATCACTGCTACCTTTACTTTCTTTCCCGGCATTTCACAGACAAACTCCTCTTCCTTCACTTCTGTGCCTGTCTGTTCGGTCTGAACCTTCATTTTTACCCTGTATTTTTTTACCTCCAGTTTTTCTGACACAAAGGTACAACCGGTTTTATTTGCCAATCTGCTGAGATTGTTTACCGCAGTCTCATTGTCAACCAGGATTTCTATTTCATCTCCTGTTCCCGACTGATCGATCACCTTTTTTGTCATTACCACCGGTATGGGACACTGTTTTCCCAATGCATTTACTTCATATTTCATTTCAGATCACCTCATTTAGTTTTTTTGCAGGCAGATACATAGCATCATTTCTGCTTTTATCGCTTTATACATAAAAACATACCATAATTCACAGACTACTTCAACAAATTTAACCGAATCAAGCAAGTCCCCTGCGGAGGTTGCGAAAAGCAATAAGCAATCCACACTTCCTGTCAGATACCGCGAATAAATGTACAAACTTGCGAATGAGTCTGGAATCTTTTATACTGAATATATATAATGATGTTAGGGCCAAAATCACTTTGCCCCTAACCTGATATCAGGAGGTTCTGTTATGCTCACACAGATTCTGTCTGCCATCCACAATGTAGGCACTTTGCTTTTTGGAATTTACTGTTCCGCCTTTTTTCTTGGTGTAAAATCAAATAAGAAAAATATTTTATCCCTGTTCCTGCTGTTTTGTGTTCAAGGTTCCCTGTACCTCATTAATTCAGCATTTTTCGGAGAGGCACTTGCCCTGCAATTCTATCCTTTAATTATACATTTACCTTTAATCCTGTTTTTATCTTTTTATTACAAATTTCCTCTGATTTCTTCCTGTGTTTCGGTTTTCTCCGCATATCTTTGCTGTCAGCTGAGTAACTGGATCGGATTATTTGCACTAAATCTAACAGGTACAGAATGGTGCTACTATTCTGCCAGAATACTGACTACGTTTGGAACATTTATCATTCTTTATAAATATGTTTTTCGTTCCACCCGTACCATTTTTGCAAAAGGCACCCGGGAACTGAGTATCATCGGATTCTTGCCTTTTGTTTATTATATTTTTGATTATGCATCTACCAAATTCTCCAGTCTGCTGTATTCCGGAAACAAAGCAGTCGTTGAATTTATGGGATTCGCTTTCTGTATTGCATATCTGGTATTTCTTATGATTTATTTCAGAGAATATGAAAACAAGCAGGAACTAAAGCAGTACAGTAACCTGATGGAAATTCAGCTTCAGTCCATGCAGAAAGAAATTGATCAGGTAAAAATCAGCAGTCAAAAACTGGCAATCCTGCGTCATGATATGCGTCACCACCTAAGCATCATCCTTATACAGCTGCAAAATAATCATTTGGAAAAAGCACAGGAATATATCAAAGAGATCAGCTCAGCATACGCTGATACCATTATTTCCAATTACTCCCCAAATGAAATGCTGAACTCTGTAATCTCTATCTATGATTCCCGCTTCACAGACAGGGGATTTTCTCTTGACTGTAATATTTCTACAGGAAAAGATCTGCCCTGTTCTGACCTTGCATTCTGTACAATTTTGTCAAATGCACTTGAAAATTCCATGCATGCATTAGAACAGGCAGACAGACAATCCAGATGGTCCAGACTTACTATTTCTCAAAAAAAGAAACATCTTATGCTCCAGGTTGAAAACCCTGTAGCAAAAATGCCGGAATTTGTAGATGGTATTCCTGTTTCAGCAAAAGAGGGACATGGCATCGGAGTCAAAAGCATTATTTATTATGTTGAACAGCTAAACGGACAGTGCCAATTTTCTGTATCTGATCAACTCTTTATTTTAAAAATTTTCATATAACCTATTTACATTCCAGTTCCTTTGCTTGTCTGTAAATCTCGCAGGCTCCTGTATTTACGCACCTTTCATGGGCACAATCCATAAATGACAGTGTTTTTTCGTTATCTTGTATGGTATATTCACAGCATACTGTCTGCCCCATATTACAAGTACGACAAAAACCACTGATAAATTCCTCTTCTATTTTCAAATTTTCCATCTCCTTCTTATCATCTCTTTCGTGGCAATGTCTGTTTCATCGGACATTGCCATTTGGTTATTTTACACAATTTCAATTTTAGTTATCTTATTTTTTATTGCATTTTATACGATACCGACTTATAATAATATTAGTACATCCACTTATTATATTCCCTAAAAATCATATGATGTCAGTAACTCTATAATATCACAGCTTTAATTCTAAATCAAAATAATAAGAAAAGAGGGAACATTATGAACAAAGAACTTTATGATGAGGCCGTGAGGTCAAATGTATTATCAAAAGCATTAATCAGTACACTTCTGGAGAGTATGGATTACAGTAGTATTTCCTTTATCAACTGGACTGTGGAGGTTTTGAAGGTAATCCGCACCCGCCTGGAACGTGGAGATAAGATCATTGATGAAGTATCTGGAATCACCTATGACCTGAATTCTTTTCATAAATTTGTTAAAACTAATTTTTCTTCTTATATAACCAGCCAGGTCTTTGATACACCTGACAAAGCTGAAAAAGTATACTTCTCTTTGGAAAAAGCCTCCCCTGATGGTCATGCTTACAATATGATCATGACAGATTCCTCAAAGAACAAAACCTACAAATGGATTTCCAGTCTCAGTGAACGTTTCTCCCTGGTAGAAATGATCGCTACCGGTATTGTCTATCTAAAGGATATTAAGACCAATACTTACCAGCCATTTATATCCGGAAATGGAAAATATTGCAGATATGATTCTGAAAATGGACAAATAGTAGAATTATAATTTTTCACAACAAAACCCCTGTCAAAATTATGACAGGGGTTTCATACTTATTCTTTAATTAGTTATTAATAAGTTTGTCTTCGCCATTCCAGCTGTAAAGTTTACGGATCTCTTCGCCAACTTTTTCAGACTGATGCTCTGAAGCTAATTTTCTCATAGCTTTGAAGTGAACCTGTGCACCTGCATCAGACATATCAAGTAAGAAGTCTTTTGCAAATGTACCATCCTGGATATCAGAAAGAATTTTCTTCATAGCTTTCTTTGTATCTTCTGTGATGATCTTAGGTCCTGTGATGTAATCGCCATATTCAGCAGTATTGGAAATAGAATATCTCATTCCTGCGAATCCTGACTGATAAATCAGGTCTACGATCAGTTTCATTTCATGAATACATTCAAAGTATGCATTTCTTGGATCATAACCAGCTTCAACAAGTGTTTCAAAACCTGCCTGCATAAGTGCACAAACACCACCGCAAAGTACAGCCTGCTCACCGAAAAGGTCTGTCTCTGTCTCTACACGGAATGTAGTTTCAAGAAGACCAGCTCTTGCTCCGCCGATTCCAAGACCATATGCCAATGCAAGATCCTGAGCTTTTCCTGTGTAATCCTGCTCTACAGCGATAAGACAAGGTGTTCCTTTTCCAGCCTGATACTCACTTCTTACTGTATGACCAGGTGCTTTAGGAGCAATCATTGTAACGTCAACATTCTTTGGTGGTTTGATGCATCCGAAATGGATATTGAAACCATGAGCAAACATTAACATATTGCCTTCTTCAAGGTTTGGCTCGATGGATTCTTTGTAAAGTTTAGCCTGTAATTCATCATTGATAAGAATCATGATGATATCTGCCTGTTTAGCTGCTTCAGCTGCTGTATATACCTTAAAGCCCTGCTCTTCAGCTTTCTTCCAGGATTTGCTGCCTTCGTAAAGACCGATAATGACATCACATCCGGATTCCTTTAAGTTCAGAGCATGTGCATGTCCCTGGCTTCCGTATCCAATAATTGCAATTTTTTTACCATCCAGTAAGCTTAAATTACAATCTTCCTGATAAAAAATCTTGTTAGCCATTTTAATTTTCCTCCTGCTAATTTGTAAAAAAATTTATCGTTAAGGGATTCTCCCCTAGCAAACTATGTAATAATCAAGCTATAAAAAAGTCACATCATCTGAACCTCTGGATAATCCGGTAACACCTGTACGGGCCATCTCCAGGATTTCATAGTCCTTCATCAGATCAATAAATGCTTCCAGCTTATTATGAGTACCTGTCATTTCCAGTATAAGGGATTCCTTACTCACATCCACAACCTTGGCATGGAATATATCTGCAATGGAAATAATTCCCTGTCTCTGTTCCGGTCTGGCCGATACCTTCACCATAAGCAACTCATGGCATACACTGTTATCCGGTTCCAGGATCTTGATATCTCTTACATCAACAAGCTTGGCAAGCTGATTTGTGATCTGTTCCAGAATCAACTCATCGCCGCTGCACACAACAGTAATCCTGGAAAACCGGTCATCTGCCGTTACACCGCCTGTAATGCTGTCAATATTATATCCTCTGCGGCTGAACAGACCAGATACCCGGGTAGTCACACCTGCAGTATTATCTACCAACAGGGATAATACTCTCTTCTGCATGTTTCACCTGCTTTCAACGCACTTCATCAACGCGTTAATATAATAAATAGTTTGTATGGTTACCATTATATCAACAATCAACGTTTTGTCAATGATATTTTTGGTCAAACCAATCGGTTTTTTTTACTGATTTTTGGCTATTTTGAAAAAAATCATCAGATCAGATACTTTTCCCGCAGTTCCTCAATCATTTTGGGTTTCAGATAGAGCGCATCCCTGAAAAATCTTTCCATAGTGCCATACTCTTCCAGCACGGATTTATATGCAGTATCCAGGTAGTCCTCTCTGACCTGATACAATGCTGTCAATTTCTCTTCTGTATCTGCTCCTGCTTCCGGCCAGGTCTGAGACAGACGCAGCATATATTTAAGCTCCGATGACAGATAACGATTTGTGCGCAGATAATCCTGATAAATAATATCCTTCTTTACACCCAACAGTGCCAGAAGTAAGGCTGTAGCCAGCCCGGCTCTTCCTCTTCCTGTGTCGCTGTGCCAGAGAAGTGCCCCTTTTTCATGATGGTAAACCACATCCACAAACCTGGCAAACTGCTTGATAGCATAGAGATCCGTGCCTATCTGTGCATAGAAATTTCTCACATATTCCCAGGGATCGGCCGGAATTTTCTGCAAAAGTTCACGGATATCTCCGGTATCGCACAGGCCGGAAACCTCCTCCAGAATGGGAATGTGATAATATTCCACCCCTGCCATAATAAGATCCGGTTTTTTCCTGATTTCCGCGCCGGACCGCAGATCAATCACTGCTTTCAGATTATATGCTTCCATAAGAAGTTCCTTATCTGCCTGACTGATATGATACAGGGCTCCGCTGCGCAGAAGCCTTTTAGGCAGAATATGTCTGCCATCTTCCGTGACAATCGCACCCAGATCCCTGGTATCCGACAGGCTCTGAAGAAGCACTCTTCCTCCTTTAGGAAAGCCTGTTGCCATATCCGGATTCAGTGCCCTGAGAAGGCGGATACAATCTTGTACCTCTCTCTGGCTCATATCAAATTTATACCGTTTTTTTCTCCTGGTAACGATCACAAGATAATTTATGCTCAGCTGCCTGTCATCGCCTTCATCTGCGCCTTCTTTTCGCATATAGGCCCATACAATGTCTCTACATGGAAGACTGTTTATCATCATATGTCTGGTAAATACCAGAAATCCATCTTCAATTCGTATCTTTCCGTACTTCATGTTTCACCACTCCACTATCTACGGTTTTTCAAAATTTCTTTTTCAGAATAGCATAGAAATCCGTATTTGACAATTCCTGACAAATGTTTATAATCATGAATGTTATTAATTTTGAAAGGACACCTGTTATGGAAAATCTTGTTTTCTGTCTTAATGCCACCATTCCCATTTTTCTTACTTTGATGCTGGGACTTTTTTTCAGACGGATCGGACTTTTTGATGACACCTTTGTAAGCCGCCTGAACAAATTTGTATTTAATGCCGCACTTCCTGCACTTTTGTTTCTGGATATTGCAGAGTCTGACTTTTACAGTGTTTGGAATACGAAATTTGTATTGTTCTGCTTCTTTGTAACACTGATCAGTATTGGAATTTCCACAGGACTTTCCTATTTACTGAAGCCACGCAATATTCAGGGTGAATTTATCCAGGCTTCTTACCGCAGCAGTGCTGCCATCCTTGGCATCGCCATTATCCAGAATCTCTACGGTAATGCAGGAATGGCTCCCCTTATGATCATCGGAAGTGTGCCTCTGTATAATGTAATGGCAGTTACCACACTTTCCCTTTTCGCACCCGGAGGTGGAAAGCTAGATACCGCAAAGCTTGTCAAAACCCTAAAGGGCATTGCCACTAATCCTATTATCCTTGGAATCCTTGTTGGCATGGTATGGTCCCTTTTACATCTTCCTCTGCCTGCAATCATAAGAACCTCTGTGAATAACCTGGGAAAAACCGCTACTCCTCTTGGTCTGATGGCTATGGGCGGTGCGCTGAAATTCGGCAAAGCCTTTTCAAGGCCAAAACCGCTGATCGCCTGTACCTTTCTGAAGCTTGTAGGATATGAAGCTGTATTTCTTCCCATTGCCGTATTATTTGGCTTCTCCCATGATATGCTGGTGGCTATCATTATCATGCTAGGCTCTGCCACTACTGTAAGCTGTTATATCATGGCCAAAAATATGGAGTATGACGGCGATTTTACTTCCGGTGTGGTTATGACTACCACTCTGTTAAGCTCCTTTACCATGACAATCTGGCTCTACATATGCAAAAGCCTGGGACTGATCTGATCCCAGGCTTTTTATATTAGAACTTTATATCAGCTTCAAATATTCCAATCCATTTCTGATTCCATAATGGAACATATCCTGCGTAATATGGTCTGCCAGAGCTTTTATTTTCTCTGAACCATTTCCCATAGCAACCTTCACTGCCGCATATTCAAACATGGCAAGATCATTATTGCTGTCTCCAAATACGATGGTATCCTCCCATGGAATATCAAAGAGCCTGCACACTGCCGAGATTCCCACTGCCTTGTTAAAGCCTTTGGGAACAAGTTCAATGGTAGTTCCCGCAATTCCTGAACCGCTCTCATGACGGATAATATCATAATACTTACTCAGTTCTCTGCAGGCAGCCTCTGCATCACAACCCTTTATCATTTTTGCACTGATTTTATTAATGTGCATACAGTCTTCATTTCCCTTGATGGGACGCCATTTGGGTCCCAGAGATTCTGTGATCAGGTCTGTATACCAGTTCACATCTGTATTATATTCATCCTTATCATAATACATAAAATCTGCACCTTCCATAACCGGGACCAGACCATATCTGCGCAGAATTTCCACTGACTTTTTTGCAATCTCCGGAGTCATCTCTTTATTAAAAAGACGTTCTCCATCCTTTTCAATGGTAGCCCCGCAGGCACTGATCATACCGGTAAACGGAAGTTCTTCCAGATACCAGGAAACAAAGGCCCTGCTCCTGCCTGTACACAGCCATGCTTCATGACCGTTTTCTCTTAATTTCTTCAATGCCTCCTTCGTGCTCTGGGGTACACCCTTTTCCATATCGCAGAGTGTTCCGTCTGCATCAAAAAACACTGCTTTTCTGTTCACTTTCTTATCTCCTGATCTATATTTACATTTTATCTGCCAGTGTGCCCACAAGCTATGCAAAAAGCACTGACGCAGCCTTTATCAGGCTCTCTGTATCCTTGGCACCTGTAGTTTCATATACAGAATGCATAGCAAGCTGTGCCAGACCAATATCCACTGTTTTCATAGGAACCTGAGTATTGGAAATATTTCCCAGTGTGGAACCACCTGCCATATCTGAGCGGTTCACAAAAGTCTGGTACGGCACCTTTGCCCTGTGACAAATGTCTTTGAAAATTGCAGCGGACACTCCGTCTGTACAATATTTCTGATTTGCATTGTACTTGATCACGATTCCCTCATTCAGCACCGGACGATTTACCGGATCTGTCTTATCTGTATGGTTTGGATGGAGAGCATGAGCATTATCTGCAGAAATCATAAAGCTGTCTGCAAGTGCCATATAGTATTCCTCCTGAGTTCGTCCCAGTCCCATATTGATCCGCATCAGAGTATCCTTAAGGAATGTGGAGGCAGCCCCCTGTCTTGTACTGCTTCCCACTTCTTCATTATCCAACACACAATGGACAGCAATACTTTCCTTACGCTCTCCCTGCAGAAATCCTTCCAGAGAAGAGAACGCACACTGTAGGTCATCCAGTCTGGGCGCAGAAACAAATTCCTCATTTATTCCCCAGAGAGCACCCGGAGTCCTGTCATAAAGAAACAGATCATGTCCCAGAATATCTTCTGTCTTTACATCTGCAGCTTCAGCCACAGTTTCCATAAATCTGCCCTTTCCTTCCTTATCACTGAAAAGAGGCAGCATATCCTTCTGTACATTATATTTGTATCCCTCATTTACTTCCCTGTTCATGTGAATGGCAAGATTGGGAATAACCAGCAGGTCTCTGTCCACAGTCACCATCTTCTCTCTGACCTTTCCATCCTGACGAACGATCAGTCTTCCTGCCACTGACAGAGGTCTGTCAAACCATGGAGACAGAATCATTCCACCGTAATGCTCTACATTCAGTTTGATATAAGCATTCTCCACCTCTATTTCCGGATTCTCTTTGATCTTAAGAGAAGGGGAATCACTGTGGCTTGCCATAATATGAAATTTCCATACAGGCTTTTCAGGAATAGAAAAAGCTATGATAGCAGAATGATTTCTGGTCACATAATAATTTCCACCTTTTTTAAGCTTCCAGTGTTTCTCTTCTTTCAATTCTTCAAAGCCTTCCTTTTCAAGTCTTTTCGTCATCTCTGCCACTGTCTGAAATGCAGTAGGGCTTTTCTCTATAAATTTCAATAATTTTTTTGCATTCTTCTTATACATATGTTTTTCTCCATCTGTGCAATTCTTATTTTATGGTAAATCTCAAATACCAAAGTCTGTATTTATTATAGCCACCCGGCTTTGTCTTAGCAACAAAAAACAGCAGTCAGTTTTTCCTTTCGAAAAATATCTGCTGCTGTTTTTTAGCTATCAGTCTTTAATGATCAATGCCATAAATACCAAATCTGTGTTTCCTGTATTGGCAAGTCCATGTCCATGATTATCCGGAGTAAAAGTAATATCGCCGGACTTAACAGGACGATAAGTACCATTATCATTGTACTCTCCCTGTCCCTGTAAAATATAATAAGTTTCGCTTTCTCCATGATGCTCATGATATCCCAGTGAACATCCCGGTTCCAGAGTTACCTGTGCATACAGTCCACATTTACCGTTTAACTGCTCTGCATCCAGAAGCTCCTTGATAATTACATGTCCATTGCCGCCTGCCATATGCTCTTCACGTCTGATTCTCATTGCATTGTCCTCCTGTAAATTATACTTTGTCTTTTATAATACCACGGTTCTGTATAAAATACCATTTTTTTATTCTTCCGCCGTATCGTCTGCTTTCTCTTCTGTGACCAGGGTAATTCGTCCCTGTCCATGTGCCTGTGCGTACTCATCACCAATCACATCGTCAAGGGAAGCTATATAATCAATAACCAGGTCATGATCAATGGTCCATTCTTCTCCTTCAGCCGGTGATATAACCTTTGATCCCTTAAACATGGTCATTCCATCTCCACATTCTTCAGAATAATATCTGTTAATGGCAAGAGTATAGGTTTTATCCTTATCAAGAGGTTCCTCTCCCACCATAACATCCTTTACGCGGTATTCACCATCTACAGAAACAAACTCACCTTCGCTGTTTACATTTACAGAGGATTTCATTGTGGTATCAATGGTGTAGGTCAGTCCGGAAGGCTGGATAAATCCGCCGCATTCTTCCGGTGCCAGGCGTGCTCCCATTTCCAGACAGTCAAGAATCTGCTGTCCTGTTACTTCAATGACTCCCGCCTCTGAGTTCCACGGCAATACAGTGATCAGATCCATATATTTGATCTCGCCTGCACCAATATCTGCACGTATACTTCCTCCGTTCATAAATGCAATATCTGCTCCTGTCTGGATGCGGTATGCATCTGTGATAAAATCACCCATATTTGTCTCTTCATTGCGCACAAGTCGTATTTCCGGATTATCCGGATCATTGATCACAAGTGCATGTTCTGTATTTCCTACTTTTACAAACAGATATTCATATTTCTTTTCAATATCCTTAACCATAGTATCTAGTTCTGTGTAGACTTCTGAAGAAATCTCATCCTCTGTCAGTTCATTGACAAGACCACTGGATATGGTCATTTCATTGTCCTGTGAAGCGTCAAATTTGACAACTCCGATATTTTCAAGCTTGGTCCCTACAGCAGTGAGGAGAACCTCATCTCCATTTTTGTCATTGATCACTTCACCTGCAATGGTGTCGTGAGCGTGTCCGTCTAGGATCACATCAATACCTTCTGTATTTTTGATCACATTGCGGGAAGACCATGCTTCTTCCACACCGGAATCGCCAAGATGTGCCAATGCCACCACATAATCCGCACCGTCTGAAACAGCGGCATCTACTGCATTCTGAACGGTTTCATATAACTGCTCATTGGTCTGTGCACTGAAACCATAGATAAATTCTCCGTCTTCATTCTGGAAATAAGTAGGCGTAGATTTTGTGATCGTTTCCGGTGTACAGATTCCTACATAGCCGATTTTAATTTCTCTTCCATTAACTTCATAGGGAACTACTTTGTAAGCATCAAAAACAGTCTCTCCTGTCTCTGTGCTGACAAAATTACAGGAAAGGAAATCTGCTGATGCATTTTGTGCATAGGAGAGAAAAGTATCCATACCATAATCAAATTCATGATTTCCCGGTATGCAGATATCATATCCTATCTTTTCCATAAGATCCATTGCATCCTGTCCATCTGACTCTGTGGTCACAACAGAACCCTGGATCGCATCCCCCAGGTCAATCACCGTCAGCTGATCTGTTGTTTCACCAACTTCTGCCTTAACCGCAGCAAGTCCTGCATAACCAAGGCTTGCAGAAGAACCGGAATAATTTTCATCACTGCTGATTCCTCCATGTACATCACTGTCAAAGAGAAGAACAATCTGATTGTCATTAAGCTCCATATCCTTCAGACTGCCGGTTGTACTCTCCGCTGCGATCTGGATTTCCGGTTTTGTTTCGCCTGCATATACTGTAGCAGACACCATTACTGCTGAAAGAGTGAATAAATAAAGCATTGTTCTTTGTTTCATAAAAATACGCCTCCTTTCTTTAATACCTTAAGTATACTTGAGAAAGGAGGCATATTCAACAGCTTCTGCCATTCTTTTTAATACTATTGCAACCGAAAAACTACAGATTTTTGATTCTCTCAATGGCCTCTATGGTATTCTCATGGGTTCCAAACGCAGTGAGGCGGAAGAATCCCTCACCATGAGCACCAAATCCTGAGCCCGGAGTTCCTACAATATTGGCTTTTTCAAGAAGATAGTCAAAAAACTCCCAGGAAGTCATCTTATCCGGTGTTTTCAGCCAGATATACGGAGCGTTTACGCCACCGGATACTGAATAGCCTGCTGATGCCAGACCTTCGTAGATAGCTTTGGCGTTGCTCATGTAGTAACCTACCTGTTCTTTCAGCTGTGCTTTTCCTTCAGGAGAGTATACCGCCTCTCCTGCACGCTGTACGATGTATGGAGCACCGTTGAATTTAGTGCCATGACGTCTTGCCCAGAGACTGTGGAGATCTACACCGTCACGAACCAGATCCTTTGGTACAACTGTAAAGCCGAGGCGGACACCTGTGAAACCTGCATTTTTGGAGAAGCTGCGCAGTTCGATGGCGCAGGTTCTTGCTCCTTCGCACTCATAGATGCTGTGCGGTACATCTTCTTCGGAAATGTATGCTTCATATGCTGCATCATAGATAATGACGGAACCGTTTTTATTTGCATAGTCCACCCATTCCTGAAGCTGGGGTTTGGTGATGGCACCACCAGTTGGGTTATTCGGGAAGCAAAGGTAGATAAGATCCGGTACTTCTTCCGGGAATTCCGGAAGGAAGCCGTTGGATGCTGTACATGGCATATAGATTACGTTATCAAAGTTACCACGTTCTTTGTTGTATTCTCCTGTACGGCCTGCCATTACGTTTGTATCTACATATACAGGATATACAGGGTCGCACACTGCAATCTTGTTATCCAGTCCGAAGATTTCCTGGATATTTCCGGAATCGCTCTTTGCACCGTCAGAGACAAAAATTTCGTCTGCTTCAATGTCGCATCCTCTGTCTTTGTAGTCATTCTTTGCAATGGCAGATCTTAAGAATTCATAACCAAGATCCGGTGCATAACCATGAAAAGTAGCTGCATCTCCCATTTCATCTACAGATTTATGGAGTGCTTCAATGATCGCCGGAGCCAAAGGCTGGGTTACATCACCGATTCCCAGTGAGATCACGTTTGCCTTTGGGTTGGCTTCTTTATATGCTTTTACTTTTTTTGCAATTGTGGAAAACAGATAGCTTCCCGGTAATTTCAGATAGTTGTGGTTTACTGTTACCATGTTTGATTTCCTCCCTGGCATATTTCGCAGTTTTTATATACCTGTCTACAGCAGGCTGCTGCTTTGCCTTTCCATTTCTATTTGTGTCTTTTCTTCAAATATGTTTTATTCGAATTTTATTATACTTAATTATTTAATAATGTAAAGTCTCAAAGTGTTTTCTGAGCATAATTTTTAATATTAACATTACTGTTCACTGGTAATATGTTAACATTTTTTACCCCGGCCATAATGTCCGGGGTGATTTATTTTATTTGCGCTTCTCTACTTCTTTCATTAGTGTCTCGCGGACGCTTGCAGGATTTGCCTTGCCTTTCATCTCTTTCATGATCTGACCTACAAAGAAGCCCATGACTTTATCTTTACCTCCCAGAAGTTCTGAAAGTGGTCCTGGGTTAGCATCCAGGATCCTGTTGATGGTTTCTTCCAGAAGTCCTGTGTCTTCTACAATCTTCAGACCATGTTCCTCAATGTAGGCTACAGGATCAATGTCTTCCTCAAATACTTTCTCAAAGACTTTTTTGGCATTCTGAGAGCTGACTTCGGATTTTTCTACCATTACCAGAAGATCTGCAAGATGTTTCGGTGAGAAAGATACCTGTTCCGGATCCATTGCCTTGTCTTTTGTCAGGCGGAGTACCTCACCCATAAACCAGTTTGCTGTCTTCTTTGCATTTCCGTAGATTGCTGCTGTTTCTTCAAAAAGACCTGCAAGATGACGGGATTCTGTAAGGATTCCCGCATCATATGCCGGGAGTCCGTACTCTTCCTGATAGCGGACCTGTTTCACTTCGCGAAGCTCCGGCTGTTCTGCTTTGATCTTTTCAATCCATGCATCAGAAATATGGATCGGAGGCAGGTCTGGATCAGGGAAATATCTGTAGTCTTTGGCATCTTCTTTGGAACGCATGGCGTAGGAATATTCTTTATTGTCATCCCAGCGGCGTGTTTCCTGTGTAACTGCCTTGCCTTCTTCGATCAGTTCGATCTGACGTTCTCTTTCGCCTTCGATTGCTCTGGCAATGGCTTTGAAAGAGTTCAGGTTCTTCATCTCTGTTCTGGTACCGAATTCTTCTGCTCCCACTTCACGGACAGAAAGGTTAACGTCTGCACGCATGGAACCTTCCTGAAGCTTACAGTCTGATACACCCAGATACTGCATCATACAACGGAGTTTTTCAAGATAGGCGATTACTTCCTCAGAGCTTCTCATATCCGGCTCAGATACGATCTCGATCAGCGGGACACCGCTTCGGTTATAGTCTACCAGGGAGCAGTCTTCCCATTCATCATGGATCAGTTTACCTGCATCCTCTTCCATATGCATTTCATGGATGCGGATTTTCTTTTTGCCTGCAGAGGTTTCAATCTCTACCCATCCGTCATGACAAATTGGCAGATATAACTGAGAGATCTGATAGTTCTGTGGGTTATCCGGATAGAAATAGTTCTTACGGTCAAATTTGCAGTATTGGTGGATCTGGCAGTTTGCTGCAAGACCTGCTTTCAGGGCAAACTCTACTACTTTCTTATTTAATACAGGCAGGGAACCCGGCATACCTGTGCAGACAGGACATGTATGTGTATTGGGTGCTCCTCCGAACTCTGTGGAGCATCCGCAGAAAATTTTTGTTTTTGTTGCAAGTTCTACATGGACTTCAAGTCCTATGACTGTTTCGTACTGTTTCATTATCTGGTGCCTCCTTCTCCTGGCACGGCAAAGGAGCCGCGGCTGGTTTCATAGGCGTGTGCTGCACGCAGGATTTTCTTTTCCATGAAGCAGTCCCCGATCATCTGGATACCGATTGGGAGACCTTTGCTGTCTTTTCCGCATGGAACTGTAATTCCCGGAAGACCGCAGAGATTGACTGCTACTGTGTAGATATCTCCAAGATACATGGCAAGGGGATCTTTTAAGCTTTCACCGATCTTCGGTGCTGTAAATGGAGATGCAGGTGCAAGGAGCACATCATATTTGCCAAATGCCTGGTCAAATTCTTTCTTGATCAGGGCTTTTGTGCGGAGTGCCTTCAGATAGTATGCATCATAATAACCGGAGCTTAACACGAAGGAACCAAGCATGATACGGCGTTTTACTTCCTCACCGAAACCTGCTGTTCTGGTCTTTTTGTACATGTCGTGAAGACCTTCGTATTCCACTGCACGGAAACCATATTTCACCCCATCGAAACGTTCCAGGTTGGAACTTGCTTCTGCACTGGCAATAATATAGTAAGCCGGGATCATATATTCCATAGTTTTGATAGAGAAGAATTCTACTTCTGCTCCCAGTTCTTTCAGCGTATCAAGAACACCCATAAAAGACGCTTTTACTTCCGGATCAAGTCCCTCTGCCAGATATTCTTCAGGAACTCCGAATTTCATCCCCTTAATATCTCCTGTCAGTTCTTTGGAAAACTGAAGGTCTTCTCTTTTCATGGATGTGCTGTCTTTTGTATCATGTCCTGCGATGATCTCCAGAAGAGCTGCACAGTCAGATACGTCTTTTCCTACAGGACCAATCTGATCCAGGGAAGATGCATAAGCTACAAGACCATAACGGGATACTGTTCCATAGGTTGGTTTAATTCCGGTTACACCACAATAGGAACTTGGCTGACGGATAGATCCGCCGGTATCTGAACCAAGTGCCAGATAGGTTTCTCCTGCTGCCACTGCAGCACAGGAACCACCTGAAGAACCGCCTGGTACGTGTTCCAGATTCCATGGGTTTCTGGTGATGCCGTAAGCGGAGGTCTCTGTTGTACTTCCCATGGCAAATTCATCCATGTTTGTTTTTCCGATAATGACCAGTCCGGCTTTTTCCAGACGATCAATGACTTCTGCATTATACTGAGGCACAAAATTCTCAAGAATCTTTGATGCACAGGTTGTTTTCTTACCGTTAATACAGATATTGTCTTTAATCGCGATGGGTACGCCTGCAAGAGGGCCGGTATAAGTACCGTCCTCAATGCCTTTTTGTACTTCTTCTGCACGTTTGTATGCTTCTTCTTTATATGTGTCAAGATAAGCGTGTACTTCTGAATCCTGTTTCTCGATCTGTGCGAAAACAGTTTTTACTCCATCCAGGACGCTGACCTGACGCTGTTTTATTTTTTCCCCAAGCTGCAGGGCTGTTAATTTCTCCAACTCCATTGTCCTGTCTCCTATCCTATGGTTTTCGGAACCTGATACTGTCCTTCTTTTGCCTTCGGTGCATTTGCCAGCATTGCTTCTTTGTTGTCTCCGTTTGTGACAACATCCTCACGAAATACGTTTTCATCCTGGAAAATATGGGACATAGGCTCTACTTCCGATGTATCCAGTTCATCCAGTTTCTCTACATAATCAAGCATTTTCTGCATTTCAGCTTTTGCTTTTTCCTTTTCTTCTTCTGAGAGTGAAAGCTTGGCCAGGATGCAGACATTTTCCATTGTTTCATCATCTATGATCTTTGCCATGATTTTCTCCTTATATAAGCAGTCTTCCAAATCTTTGACTTATTTACGGCTCCAGACGGTTCATATCTCGAGGGAAGAGACAGGTTTCACGAACATTCTCTTCACCGATAAGCTGCATGGTCAGACGTTCCAGACCGATTCCCAGTCCACCGTGAGGCGGCATACCATGTTTGAAGGTATCCAGATACTGTTCCATGCCTTCCTGCGTCATACCTCTGTCTTCAATTTTCTGTACCAGCATGTTGTAATCATGGATACGCTGTCCGCCTGTTGTGATCTCAAGGCCTTTGAATAACAGGTCAAAGCTTAAGGTAAATCTTGCGTCTTCCGGATCATCCATTGCATAAAATGGACGTTTCTTTGACGGATAATGTGTGACAAATACGAAATCTGAGCCATATTCTTCTTTGAAATACTGTCCGATCAATGCTTCTTCTTCCGGCTCCAGGTCAAATGGATTTCTGATCTTACGGTTATATTTCTGCGATACCAGTTCTTTGGCTACGTCAAAACGGACTGCCGGGATTTTGGATACATCCGGGATATCAAGCTTCAAGATCTGTACTTCTTTTGCATATTCTGTTTTCAGAAGGTTCATGGCATACTGGAGGAATCCTGTTTCCATTGCCATAATTTCTTCGAAGCTGTCAATATATCCCATCTCGAAGTCCAGACTGGTGTATTCATTTAAGTGACGTTTGGTGTTATGTTTCTCAGCACGGAATACAGGACCTGTCTCAAATACTCTGTCAAATACGCCAACCATCATCTGTTTGTAGAACTGTGGGCTCTGCGCAAGTACTGCAGGTTTGTGGAAGTAGCTAAATTTGAAAAGGTTTGCCCCACCCTCTGCTCCTCTGGCTCCAATCTTCGGAGTGTGAATCTCTGTAAATCCCTGTCCGTAGAGATAATCACGAAATGCCTTTGTCAGCGCCTCCTGGATTTTAAATTTGGAACGCTCCTGAAGGTTTCTCAGGGAAATCGGTCTGTAGTTTAATTTCGCCTCCAGGGAAGTGTTCAGTTTCCATTTGTCAATTGCCATCGGAAGAGGTTCTGCAGGTGTTGATAAAATATCAATATGACGGATAAGAAGTTCTCTTCCGTGGGGTGCTCTCTCCTCTTCATGCAGGATTCCTTTCACCCTGACCGTCATTGCTTCCTTCAATTCATGAATGGAAACATTTGCCATTTCATTTTCATAGACTGTCTGGAATAAGCCTTCCCTTCTTCTAAGAATGATAAATGCCACATCACCCATATTACGGATGCTGTGAACAGCGCCTTCGATTACGGCTTCCTGGTTCAGGAGATTATTACCTACGAGTTCCTCCCAGGTATTGATTTCTTTTTTCCATGTTCCATCCATAAATTCCATTTCCTCATCCTCCATTTCTTTATTTCTGAAAACCTTTGTGATATCTTCACTGGTTTCAAGTTCAAAAGGCTTTTCGTGCAAGCACAACGACTTTTTGGCTTAAAACCCTGGAATATCAAAAAGGCGTAATCAGAAAATCCGGAGACACTTATCCCCTGGACTCTCTGATTACGCCTTTGTAATCATTCTTCCTGTTATTATCTATTTTATGTTTGTTTGTGTTCTTTCTATATATAATATAATGTTAGGGTTAAAATGTATTTTACCTCTAACTTGATATGAACAAAAATATATTCTGTATATTACCACATATTCTGTCAAAATAATATCGTCATTTTTTACAAAATTTTCCTTATTATTTTCGGATATTTTATTTAGAACGTGTTTGAAAAATCAGATTTCATCATACATCAGCATGAGTAACATCTGTGCAGTTTCTACCATGTTGGTTCCTGAATCCATGCTGCATTTCTGGATATGTCGATATGCTTCCTCTTCTGTCATTTGGTTTTTTTCCATCAGAAGGCGTTTGGCATTCGAGATATAATTCTGTTCTTTTTCTGATCTGGGCTTTGGTTTCTTCTTTTCTTTTTTGATCCGGCGTTCCAGATGATAGAGCATGTCATTGACCGTATCTATCAGTACGCTTGCTTTCATCGGAATCTGTACAGTGCTGACGGAATTCGGTGCTTCATCTATAATACGCTGAGAAGCCAGAAGCAGCATTTCAAAATACTGTGGCAGGTCATCGAGAGCGTCTTTATAATAGGCATCTGTCAGCTTATACCCGCATATCAGGACACCACTGTCAAGTTCTGAGATACTGGCCAGCGCATTAGAGACAGAGCTGCAGACAGAAGCTACTGTGAGCCCATGTCTGTTAAGTATTGTGCGGATTTTCTTTGCGTCTTCAATTTTCGGTAACGCAATCACAATGCTGCTGCTCATAACTCTGCCACTCCTATTTCTGTTACAGCCTGAGTTTCCGTCCACTGCTTATTGCTTTTTGCAGCCTCCGCAGGGGACTTGTTTGATTTTGATCAAGCGGATGTTCGCAATCCGCTTCGCTACTTGCTCATAACCGAATAACTGCTTCGCAGTTTATCAGAAGAAGCTTCGCTCCTCCTGATACAAACAAGTCCCCACCCACTGCTTATTGCCTTTTACAATTTCTACAGGGGACTTGTTTGATTCGGTTAAATTCTGTATAAGTATTCCTCGATTTCCCAGGCTGAAATTTCTCTTGTATAACGCAACCATTCTTTTTTCTTGGCTGCTGCGTATTCTTTACAAAATTCTGTTCCAAGTACTTCTTTGATCCAGTCACTCTGTTCGAAGTAATCAATTGCTTCGTTCAAATTTCCCGGAAGATTTTCAATCTTCATTGCTTTCTGGTCTGTTTCGGATAACTCTCTGCTGGAGGACTTAGTCGGATAAATCTTCTTATGAATTCCATCCAGTCCTGCTGCCAGACATACTGCAAATACCAGATACGGATTTGCTGCTGCATCTGGACTTCTCAGTTCGATCCTTGTCTCCATACCTCTGGATCCCGGAATTCTTACCAGTGAATTCTGGTTGTTCTTTGTCCATGTCAGCTCTGTCGGTGCTTCATAGCCCGGAACCAGACGTTTGTAGGAATTTACGATAGGATTGGTGATCAGTGCCATCTCTTTGCTGTGAGCCAGAAGACCTCCTACGAAGTAATAAGCTTCTTCGCTTAATTCCTGTGGATTTTCCGGATTGACGAATACATTTCTTCCATCTTTAAATAAAGAGAAATGAATGTGCATTCCGGAACCGTTTACTTCTGCCCTTGGTTTCGGCATAAATGTCGCATGAAGTCCATGGCGTTTGGCAATGGTACGGACCGTCATCTTGAATGACATAATCCGGTCTGCAATAGTACGGACTTCACCGTATTTGAAATCTACTTCATGCTGTGCAGGAGCAGTTTCATGGTGAGAAGATTCTACCTCAATCCCCATGTCTTCCAGATTTAATACAATATCACGTCTTGCGTTTTCACCCAGATCCACAGGGCTGACATCCAGATATCCGGCCTTTTCATGTGTTACAGTAGTCGGAACTCCGTTATCATCTGTATGAAAAAGGAAAAATTCACATTCCGGATCTACCAGACAGGTGTATCCCTCCTTCTTTGCCTCCCGGGCGGTTTTCTTCAGGATATATCTCGGACTTCTCTCATGAGGGGTTCCGTCCGGACAATAGATATCGCATAACAGTCTGGCAACTTTTCCCTGCTGTGGTCTCCATGGGAGAATTGCAAAAGTGTCAAGATCCGGTCTTAAGTACATATCCGGTTCAGATTCTCCTGCTATTCCTGCGATAAAGGAACCATCTACAATACATCGGTTGTCCAGTGCACGGGGAAGTTCCCGGGCAGTTATGGCGATGTTTTTCAGCGTTCCGAACATATCTGTGAACTGGAGACGGATAAATTCCACGTCTTCCTCCTCAGCCATCTGTAATATTTCTTCTCTGGTATAATTCCCCATTTTCATTCACTCCTTGTCAGCATAGTTTCTGCTGTTTTTGCTTTCTTAATAATTCTTCGATACAGTTTTGTCCTGTCTGGAAATTTTATAGATTCTTTTTATAGTGATATAAAAAAGGGCGCACTTTCTACAGTTACTTTTCTATAGAAAGAACGCCTTTGTTCATGTAGGCAATTATAGCAACATGACTATTTTTTGTCAACTGCTTATTTTTATAAATAAATCACCGGCTCTTTCCATGTTACTGTGCGCTACGCTTTCAATAACACGCTTTGCAGCTTACTTATAATCGCTATTTTGAGAATACCGCATCATTTCTCGAAAGAAGATATACGCAGTACTGATTCATACTGATTCCCTCCCTCTGAGAATGTTCTGCCAGTAGTCTATGCAGGCTTCTTGGAATTCTCAGTTTAAACTGTCCGGAATAATCTTCAAGGCTATCTGGTTCATGGATTTCTACTCCTTCTTCTAATGCAGCTTCAAGCCATGCTTTTTTTGCATCCAGGGCATTTGAAATTGCACTTTCCACTGTTTCTCCGCAGGTAATGCAACCAGGGAGATCCGGATACGAAACTACGAATCCTCCTTCGGTTTTATCTTCTACAACTTCCATGCGATAAGACATTGACATATAATCATTCAGCGTCTTCATGATTCTTCGCCTCACTTTCTACTATTTCCCTTACCATTTCTACATATACTTTCTTTATCGGCTCATGTTTTGGTATTGTAATAGGCATACATCCAGACTTTCTAAATGTATAATGACTGCTTCCACTTCTCGGAACATTCATTTCATATCCATAACTTTCCAATACTTTTCGCAATTCATCAAACCGAAGATCTTTTGATAAATTACATATACGTGTTATCAGTTTATCCCATTTTGACATTCTTATATCTCCTATTTACATTATATGTGGTATCGTATATGGTGTCAATCAATTTTTCTATACCAAATTTGAAAAGATTTCTGTATTCTCCGAAAGAGAAATACGCAAAATACAAATTCAAAAATACTGTCTTTTGTACTTAATCATAAAGGGAAATGGATGAACCGAATAGCTCAAAAATTATCTTAGATATGCAAATTTAGTGTAGCAAATGTATTATTCTCTGTCAACTATAATTATTATAATGCAAGACCCAAAAATCACTTTCAAAAAAGGTGCTGTTGCCTGACATCCTTTTCCGTCAGGCAATAGCACCTTTCTCATATTTTATCTTATTTTTACAGATAGGAATATCCCATCAGTGATTCATCCACCGCTTTCGCAGCTTCTCTGCCTTCGCGGATTGCCCATACTACCAGGGACTGGCCTCGGTGCATGTCTCCTGCAGTGAAGACTTTGTCTACGGAGGTCTGGTACTGATCTGGTTTTGTATCTACATTGGTTCTTCCATTGATGGCTACCTTAAATGCGTCTGTTACATATTTCTCACTGCCAAGGAATCCGGCTGCGATAAGAACTACGTCTACAGGAATGACTTCTTCGGTTCCTTCTACAGGAACCATCATCATACGTCCTGTCTTTGGATCTTTTTCGCTCTTTAATTTTGTGAGCTTTGCCTGGCAGACATTTCCGTTTTTATCTTTGATAAATTCTGTAACAGTAGTCTGGTATACTCGTGGATCATGTCCGAATACTGCGATAGCTTCTTCCTGGCCATAGTCTGTTTTGAGGACTCTGGGCCACTGCGGCCATGGATTGGATGGTATTCTTTCCACTGGCGGCTTGGGCATCATCTCTAACTGGATCACAGATTTGGCACCCAGACGGATAGATGTTCCCACACAGTCATTTCCTGTATCACCACCACCGATGACCAGAACATTTTTTCCTTTGGCAAGTTCATATGGAACTTTGGCAAAATCAGAGTCCAACAGCGCTTTTGTTACCTGTCCCAGGAAATCTACTGCGAAATAAATTCCTTTTGCGTCCCGTCCCGGAACTTTAATGTCTCGTGGATTGGATGCTCCGCAGGCAAGGATAACGCGGTCGAACTGTTTCAGAAGTTCTTCTGCTTTGATGTCCTTTCCTACGTTTACATTTGTAACGAATTTAACTCCCTCTTCTTCCATAAGATGGATTCTTCTGTCAACAACAGCTTTGTCCAGCTTCATGTTAGGAATACCGTAACGGAGAAGTCCGCCTACACGGTCTTTTCTTTCAAATACAGTTACGCTGTGGCCTCGTCTGTTTAACTGCTGAGCTGCTGCCAGTCCAGACGGACCGCTTCCGATGACTGCGATGGATTTGCCTGTACGCACTTCCGGGATCTGCGGAGTTACCCATCCGTTCTCGTAGGCTGTCTCGATGATCGCACGTTCATTTTCTTTTGTGGAGACTGGTTCTCCGTTTATATTACAGGTGCAGGCTGCTTCGCAGAGTGCAGGGCAGACACGGGAAGTAAATTCCGGGAAGCTGTGTGTCTTGCTCAGTCTTAAGTATGCCTGTTTCCAGTTGCCTGTATAAACCAGATCGTTTGTCTCAGGTACAAGGTTGTGCAGAGGGCAGCCGGATGCCATACCGCCGATCATCATACCTGACTGGCAGAATGGGACACCGCATGCCATGCAGCGTGCGCCCTGAAGTTTCTGTTTTTCTTTATTTAAAGGGGTCCTGAATTCTTTGAAATTTGCAATGCGGACCTTTGGTGGCAGAACCTTTGCTGTCTCTCTTTTATACTCTAAAAATCCCGTAGGTTTTCCCATGATTTCCTCTCCTCTCTCAATGCTTGGCGCCAATACTTTCGTAGAACGCTTCCATCTGTGCCTGCTGACTGTTCAGACCTTTTTCTTCCAGTTTTGCACTTAAAGTGATCATCTTCTTGTACTCATTTGGAATGAGTTTCTTAAAGTGCGGCAGATAATAATCAAAGTCGGCCAGAACTTTCGCACCGAGTTTGGAACCTGTTGCTTCTACATGAGCTTCAATCAGGTCGCGAAGTTCTTTTTTGTCATATTTGTTTTCCACTTTTTCGATGGAAATCATGGCTTTGTTCAGGTTCTTGTAAAGAACATTATCCACATCAAGTACATATGCGATACCGCCGCTCATACCTGCTGCAAAGTTCTTGCCAGTCTTACCAAGTACGACTACGCGGCCACCTGTCATATATTCACAGCCGTGCTCTCCTACGCCTTCTACAACTGCGGATGCACCGGAGTTACGGACTGCGAAACGCTCACCTGCAACACCATTGATAAATGCAGTACCACTGGTTGCACCGTAGAGGGCAACATTACCTACAATAATATTCTCTTCTGCTTTGTATGCAGCTTTCTCCGGAACCTTCAGGATCAGTTTACCACCGGAAAGTCCTTTTCCGAAGTAATCATTGCTGTCACCGGTCAGTTCCAGTGTAAGTCCTTTGGGGATAAATGCACCGAAGCTCTGTCCGCCGGCACCGTTGCAGTGTACAGTTATGGTGTCATCTGCAAGTCCGTTTTTATTCTTTCTGGTAATCTCTGCACCAAGGATGGTTCCGAATGTACGGTCAATGTTTGTCAGGTTTACAGAAAGCTCTGTTTTCTGACCTTTATTGATTGCATTTGCGCATTTCTTAACCAGAACTTTTTCATCCATGGTTTTTTCCAGTTCGAAATTATATACAGCCTTCGGGTCAAAGGTAACTTTCTGATCTTTGCCTGCAAATGGATTGTTCAGGATTGCACTTAAATCTACTTTACCCTGATGTGGTTCCGCTACATTGTCTGTCTGAACCAGAAGATCTGTACGTCCAACCATTTCGCTGACTGTACGGAATCCCAGTTTAGACATATACTCTCTTAATTCCTGTGCGATAAAGCGCATGAAATTCTCTACATATTCCGGTTTTCCTTTAAATCTTTTGCGAAGTTCCGGATTCTGTGTTGCCACACCTACCGGGCAGGTATCCAGGTTGCATACACGCATCATTACACATCCCATGGTTACGAGAGGAGCTGTTGCAAAACCAAATTCCTCTGCACCCATCAATGCTGCGATTGCAACGTCACGGCCACTCATAAGCTTACCGTCTGTCTCAATGCGTACACGATTTCTCAGCCCATTTTTAAGCAGTGTCTGATGTGTTTCTGCAAGTCCCAGTTCCCATGGAAGTCCTGCATTGTGGATAGAACTTCTTGGAGCTGCACCTGTACCTCCGTCATAACCGGAGATCAGAATCGTCTGTGCACCTGCTTTGGCAACACCTGCTGCAACTGTGCCCACGCCTGCTTCAGATACCAGTTTGACAGAAATATCTGCATATTTATTTGCATTCTTAAGGTCATAAATTAACTGTGCCAGATCCTCGATAGAATAGATATCGTGGTGCGGTGGCGGGGAGATCAGGCTGACACCTGGTGTAGAATGACGGGTTTTGGCAATCCATGGATATACCTTCTTTGCAGGAAGATGTCCACCTTCACCAGGTTTTGCACCCTGTGCCATCTTAATCTGGATTTCTCTTGCAGATACAAGGTAACGGCTGGTTACACCGAAACGTCCGCTGGCAACCTGTTTAATCGCGGAGCATCTGTCGTTGCTGCTTCCTGCGGAATCCAGTCTCTCATCACTTTCACCACCCTCACCTGTGTTGGATTTTCCATGGAGGTGGTTCATGGCGATTGCCAGTGTCTCATGTGCTTCCTGTGAAATGGAACCATAGGACATGGCACCTGTCTTGAATCGTTTTACGATCTCGTCTACACTCTCTACCTCATCAATCGGAACCGGTGTCTCGGCATACTTAAAGTCCAGAAGTCCTCTTAAGTTTCCGTGATTTTCTTTATCTACCAGATCTGTATACTGTTTAAACAGATCATAGCTTCCTGTCCATGTGGACTGCTGCAGAAGATGGATCGTCTGAGGATTATAACGATGTTCCTCACCCTGGCTTCTCATCTTGTGTGCACCTACACTGTCAAGAGTAAGGTCTGTAGGAAGTCCTAACGGGTCAAATGCTTCGGAATGAAGTTTCTCTACATTTTCCTCAATATCTGCCAGAGTGATACCACCTACACGGCTTACAGTACCTGTAAAGTATTTCTCGATCACATCAGAGGAAATACCGATTGCCTCGAAGATCTGAGAACCCTGATAAGACTGAATTGTAGAAATCCCCATCTTGGAAGCGATTTTTACAATACCGCTTAATATTGCATGATTATAGTCATCTACTGCTGCATAATAGTCTTTATTTAACATATGGCTGTCAATCAGCTCATGGATTGTCTCAAGGGCAAGGTATGGGTTGATCGCACTTGCACCATATCCAAGTAATGTTGCGAAATGATGTACTTCTCTTGGTTCTCCGGATTCCAGAATGATGGCAAGGGATGTACTCTTTTTCGTCTTTACAAGATGCTGATGAACTGCGGATACTGCCAGAAGTGACGGGATCGGCATATGGTTTTCATCTACTCCTCTGTCTGAAAGAACAAGGATGTTTGCACCCTCGCGGAATGCTTTATCTACTTCTACGAAAAGACGGTCGATCGCTCTCTCCAGTTTCGTACTCTTATAGTATAAGGTAGAAACTACTGCTGTCTTAAATCCTTCATGTTTAAAGTTCTTAATCTTCATCATATCTGTGTTTGTCAGAATCGGGTTATTAATCTTTAATACCTGACAGTTTTCCGGTTTCTGCTCCAGCAGGTTTCCGTCTTTACCTACATAAACACTTGTGCTGGTAACGATTTCCTCACGGATTGCATCGATTGGAGGGTTGGTAACCTGTGCGAAGAGCTGTTTAAAGTAGTCAAATAATGGCCTGTTCTGTTTGGAAAATACTGCAAGCGGGGTATCCACACCCATAGCTCCGATGCTCTCTGCTCCGTTTAACGCCATGTTTCTGATGGAAGTACGGTACTGCTCATAAGTATAGCCGAATGCTTTCTGCAGACGTGCTCTGTGCTCCGATGTGTATTCTTCCGGTCTTTCATTCGGGATCTTGATATCCTTTAACTGTACCAGATGGCTGTCGAGCCATTCACCATATGGCTGCATTTTTGCATAGCCTTCTTTAAGCTCGTCATCATCAATTACTTTACCTTTTACAGTATCTACAAGGAGCATTTTTCCGGGATGGAGACGCTCTTTTAATACGATTTTCTCTTCCGGGATTGGCAGAACACCCACTTCTGAGGAAAGGATCATGTAACCATCGGAGGTAATATAATATCTGGATGGACGGAGACCGTTTCTGTCCAGGACAGCTCCCATCACATCACCGTCTGAGAAGAGGATAGATGCAGGTCCGTCCCATGGCTCCATCATGGTTGCATAGTACTGATAGAAATCACGCTTTGCCTGTGAAATAGTATCATTGTTTGCCCATGGTTCAGGGATTGTGATCATCACTGCAAGAGGCAGCTCCATGCCACTCATTACCAGGAATTCCAGTGTATTGTCAAGCATTGCAGAGTCGGAACCATTTCTGTTTACAACAGGGAGCACTTTATGAAGCTGTCCCTCCAGATATGGTGATTCCATATTTTCTTCTCTTGCAAGCATCTTATCTGCGTTGCCGCGGATGGTGTTGATCTCACCGTTGTGTACCATAAAGCGGTTGGGATGTGCTCTCTCCCAGCTTGGGTTTGTGTTGGTACTGAAACGGGAATGTACCATGGCGATCGCAGATTCATAATCCGGACTCTGGAGATCTTCAAAGAATGTACGAAGCTGTCCAACCAGGAACATACCTTTGTAAACGATGGTACGACTGCTCATGGATACTACATAAGTATTATCATTACTCTGCTCAAACTCACGTCTTGCAATGTAGAGCATACGGTCAAATGGAAGACCTTTTTCCACATCTTCCGGCTTTTTAATAAATGCCTGCATAATGCATGGCATACATTCTCTTGCCTTGTGTCCAAGCACTTCCGGAAATACCGGAACCTGACGCCATCCAAGAAGTTCCAGACCTTCTTTCTCAAGAATGATCTCAAACATCTTCTTTGCCTGCGCGCGTTTGATCTCGTGCTGTGGGAAGAAAAACTGTGCGATACCGTATTCTCTCTCATCTCCAATTTCAAATCCCTCTTTCTTACAGGCTTTTTTGAAAAATTTATGAGAAATCTGAAGAAGAATACCTACACCATCACCGGTTTTGCCTTCTGCATCTTTACCTGCACGGTGTTCCAGATGTTCTACGATTTTTAATGCGTTTGCAACAGTATCGTGGGTTTTCTTTCCTTTGATATTGACAACTGCTCCGATACCGCAGTTGTCATGTTCAAATTCAGGCCGGTACAGACCTTGTTGTTGCTGCTGTTCTCTCACTTCTTTCATAATCTCCTCATCCTTTCTGTTATTCTTCATTCGTATCACTCTGCCTAAAGTTCACAGCCGCCTGAATAAATCCTCTGAATAAAGGATGTGCATGATTGGGGCGGGATTTGAATTCCGGATGGGCCTGGGTTCCTACATAGAACGGATGCCCTGCGATCTCGATCATCTCTACAATATGGTTATCAGGAGAAGTTCCTACGATGTTCATTCCCTTCTCCTGAAGTTCTTTACGGAATGCGTTGTTTACTTCATAACGATGTCTGTGGCGCTCATGGATTTCTTTTTTGCCAAAGAGTTCATAGGATCTGGAATCTTCTGCAAGAATACATGGATAGCTTCCAAGTCTTAAGGTTCCACCAATATCTTCGATATCTTCCTGATCAGGCATTAATGCAATTACCGGGTGTTTTGTCTCCGGATTCAGTTCAATACTGTTTGCATCTTCGTATCCAAGTACATGACGGGCGAATTCTACAATTGCCATCTGCATTCCCAGACAGATTCCAAGATATGGAATCTTATGTACTCTTGCATACTGTGCTGCCAGGATCATTCCTTCTGTACCTCTGTTTCCGAAACCACCCGGAACCAGAATACCATCTACATTGTGAAGCTGCTGATCCAGATTCTTCTCTGTCAGTTCTTCGGAATCGATCCACTCAAGCTCTACTTTGGCTCTGCAGGAAATTCCGCCATGTTTCAGTGCCTCTACTACACTGAGATATGCGTCATGAAGTTGTGTATATTTTCCTACAATTGCGATTTTTACTGTTTTGTTCGGATTTCTCAGACTTTCTACCATTTCCTCCCAGTCACTTAAATCCGGTTTTCTGTTTTCCAATCTCAGGCTGGAAAGAACTACATCTGCAAGCTTCTCTCTTTCCATTGCAAGAGGGGCTTCATATAAATATTCCACATCCAGGTTCTGAAGCACATGTGATACAGGTACGTTGCAGAATAAAGCGATTTTTTCTTTAATGTCTTCTGTCAGTTCATGTTCACTTCTGCACACCAGTACATCCGGCTGGATTCCCATTCCCTGAAGTTCCTTTACGCTTGCCTGTGTAGGTTTTGTTTTCATTTCTTCGGATGCTTTCAGATAAGGAATCAAAGTCACATGAATAAGGATTGCATTGTCATGTCCCACATCATGCTGAAACTGACGGATTGCTTCCAGAAACGGCTGACTTTCAATATCACCAACGGTTCCTCCCACCTCGATAATGGCAATCTTATCTTCATCTGATGATTTGGCGCGATAGAAGCGTCCCTTAATTTCGTTTGTAATATGAGGGATTACCTGCACGGTACCTCCACCAAAATCTCCGTGACGTTCTTTCTGAAGAACAGACCAGTAAACCTTACCGGTTGTCACATTGGAATTTTTATCAAGACTTTCATCAATGAATCTCTCATAATGTCCCAGATCCAGATCAGTTTCTGTACCATCATCTGTTACAAAAACTTCTCCGTGCTGAATGGGATTCATAGTTCCCGGGTCAATATTAATGTAGGGATCAAACTTCTGCATGGTGACCTGATAGCCTCTTGCTTTAAGAAGACGTCCCAGAGATGCAGCAGTAATTCCCTTTCCAAGACCGGAAACAACGCCTCCTGTGACAAATACATACTTTACTGCCATTTGATTTCCTCCTCCATCATCCTTGGTTCTCTAAAACTGATAACATAAATTCTTTCCGGAAAATCTGGATTTCAATAATAAAAAACGCCAGGTACAGAAGCTCTGTAGGGACACTTTGCCCACAAGTTCTGTACCTGACGCCTTTGTCAGATTTATTTTTCTTATTCAAAACCATATTTCCGATTTTTATCTTAAAATATGCTATACTATAAAACAATTTTTTGTCTTTGTCAATATTGAAATACCTGATTCGGTTAAAAAAAGTCAGGAACAGACATACTGTTCCTGACTTTTATAGCTTCAGGCTACTGCAAACTTTTGAAGAGTACGCTCAAACTCCTTATTTTCTCCATGACAATCTACAGTCAAAACCTTTGTCAGATCCATACTTAAAATCCCAAGAATGGATTTCGCGTCAATGAGAAACCTATTATAATAAATATCAATATCAAAATCACATTTGGAAGCTGCCTTTACAAATTCCTGTACATCCTCCACTGCATTTAACTTAATCTTACTCTGTGTCATAATGATCACCCTTTCTGGATACTCTGTTCATACTTTTATCAGTGAACCTATCACCTTTCAATTGCACACATTATGTCCTACACATTTCGATTTGTCAAGATTTTTCACGATTTCCTGTTGACGTTTTTTCTATTTCATTTTGTATATTTTATACAATTATAGTGCCGCAAATTTAGTCATTTTGTCTTTTCATGTTTTATATCTTCTCATATTGGCTTGACCATTTTACGGGAATCTCTTTATAATTATATGCATTTTCCCCAATTTTCATGATTCTTTATTTCCTGTATCCAATTAATGGATGTGCTGGTATATCCTTTCTTTCTCAAGAATCAGCATTTTACAATATCCATAAAATCAGCATCTTTATAGTCAGGAATATCCATTGGATACTTACCGTCAAAGCAAGCCTTGCAGAGAGGAAGTCCTCCTGCCATGCCTTTCAGATAATCTGTCTGCATATATCCAAGAGAATCCGCACCGATCATCTGACAGATTTCCTCTTCACTGTGGCTGGCAGCAATAAGCTGATCATTAGAAGGTACATCTGTGCCGAAATAACACGGGTGCAGAAATGGCGGGGAACTGATACGTACATGTACCTCTTTTGCCCCAGCCTCTTTTAACATATGGATCAGATTGGCAATCGTGGTACCTCTTACAATTGAATCATCTACCAGAACAATTCTTTTCCCCTTCACTACAGACTCCAGTACACTTAATTTCAGATGTACGCTGGATTCTCTTTCTTCCTGGGTAGGCTTGATAAAGGTTCGTCCAATGTAGCTGTTTTTATAAAATGCAAAGGCAAAGGGAATCCCTGATTCTTCTGAATATCCCTTTGCTGCCGGAAGACCGGATTCCGGAACACCTGTAACAATATCTGCTTCTACAGGATAAGACTTGGCAAGCGATTTACCACCCCGGATTCTGGCATCATAAACCTTTACTCCATCGATCGTACTGTCAAGGCGGGCAAAATAAATATACTCAAATACACAATGTGCCTTTTTTGTACCAGCAAGCTCCATATTGGATTTCAGTCCATCTTTTGTGATAGTAAGAATTTCACCTGGTTCAATATCACGGACAAACTCCGCACTCACTGAGGTCAGCGCACAGCTTTCAGAAGCAATCACATAAGCATTTCCTCTTTTTCCCAGGCATAAAGGCTTCAGGCCATAAGGATCTCGGACAGCGATAAGTTTTCTCGGGCTCATAACAACCAGTCCATAAGCGCCTTTGATCTTCCTGGCTGTTTTTAAAACAGCTTCTTCTACTGTTTTGGAATGTACACGTTCTCTTGCAATATTGAAAGCAATCACTTCTGAATCTGTAGTGGTATGGAAAATTGCACCATTCTGGATCAGTTCCCACTTCAGTTCCGGTGTATTGACCAGATTTCCATTATGAGCCAGCGCCAGAGTTCCCTTTACATAAGACAAAACCAGGGGCTGCGCATTTTCAGCAACAGAAGCTCCTGTTGTAGAATATCTTACATGACCAATACCAATATCTCCTGAATATTTACGCACTACATCCTGGCGAAGCACCTCACTTACCAGTCCAAGATCCTTGTGAAATTTTACATTTCCTCTCTCTCCTCTGGTATCTGAAACCGCCAGTCCACATGATTCCTGTCCTCTGTGCTGCAGGGAAGTCAATCCATAATATATGGAGGGAACCACATTTCCTCCATCCAGATCATAAATGCCAAACACGCCACATTCTTCTTTTATTCCAGCCATCTGATCTCTCCTCCGATTTCTATCATATTTGTTTATTGTATTACTTTCCATTCAGCCATTGCCTTCCAAAATATGGTCCGCACTTTTGCTAAAAACTTGCATAGTAAATTATAATAACAGAATTAGATTTGTCAACTGTTCCTTTTTATTTTTATTGTCTATAATTTTTTCTGTTTTTTTATTTTTTAAAAAAAGTACTTGACATCTCTTTTTATATCGTTTATAGTACAGCACATAAAGCAAAGGCGCTTTGAACTGATGTAAATCAGATTCGAAGTGCCTTTTTCGTTTTATACAAAACTTTTCGTTTTATAGAAAATGTTATGCGAATGAGGGATTTTCTATGAGACGAAAAAATTGATGAACCATAATTCGAAAGGAGAATACCTATATGGCACAGAATATCCCAGAACTGTATGGCAGCCTTGTATTCAACGACAAAGTAATGAGAAGCAAACTGCCAAAAGACATGTACAAAGCATTAAAAAAGACAATTGAGAACGGCACCCACCTTGAACTGGATGTTGCAAATTCTGTAGCTGTTGCCATGAAAGAATGGGCAACAGAAAACGGAGCAACACATTATACACACTGGTTTCAGCCAATGACAAACGTAACAGCAGAAAAACATGACAGCTTTATCTCTCCAACAGGCGATGGACAGGTAATCATGGATTTCTCCGGTAAGGAACTTGTAAAAGGTGAACCTGATGCTTCCAGTTTCCCATCCGGCGGACTGCGTGCCACCTTCGAGGCAAGAGGATATACTGCATGGGATCCAACTTCTCCTGCATTCATTAAAGACGGAACACTTTACATTCCTACAGCATTCTGCTCCTACAGTGGCGAAGCACTGGATAAAAAGACTCCTCTTCTCCGCTCCATGCAGACATTGGACAAAGAGGCTGTAAATCTTCTCCATATCATAGGAAACAAAACCGTTAAACATGTAAATACCACCGTTGGTCCGGAGCAGGAATACTTCCTGGTAGACAAAGAATTATATAAACAAAGAAAAGATCTGGTATTCTGTGGACGTACTTTGATCGGTGCCCCTGCTCCAAAAGGACAGGAGATGGAAGATCACTATTTCGGAGCACTTAAGCCGCGAGTTGCAGCTTACATGCATGATCTGGACGTTGAGCTCTGGAAGCTGGGCATCCCGGCCAAAACTAAACACAATGAAGTAGCTCCTGCACAGCATGAATTAGCTCCTGTATTTGATACCACAAATGTTGCAGTTGACCACAACCAGCTTACAATGGAAATCATGAAGAAAGTTGCTGACAAGCATGGTCTGGTCTGCCTCCTTCATGAAAAACCATTTGACGGCATTAACGGAAGCGGAAAGCACAATAACTGGTCTATGGTCACAGATGATGGCATAAATATTCTGGATCCTGGCAAAACGCCGGGAGAAAACACACAGTTTCTGATTTTCCTTACTGCTGTGATCAAAGCAGTAGATGAATATGCAGATGTACTTCGTATTTCTGTTGCAAGTGCAGGAAATGATCACCGTCTGGGTGCCAACGAGGCTCCGCCTGCAGTTGTATCCGTCTTCCTTGGTGATGAACTTACAGAAGTATTAAAAGCAATTGAAAAAGATGAATATTTCGCAGGAAGCCGTGCTGTCCAGATGAACATCGGTGCCAAGGTTCTTCCGCACTTTATAAAAGATAACACAGACAGAAACCGTACTTCACCATTCGCATTTACCGGTAATAAATTTGAATTCCGTATGCTGGGATCTGAAGCTTCTGTTGCAAACCCAAATATCATCCTGAACACAGCCGTTGCTGAGGCTGTTCATCAGTTTGCTGAGGAATTAAAAGATGTTCCGGAAGACAAAATGGAAGAATCAATCCATGAACTGATCAAAAAGACCATTATTGCTCACAAACGTGTTATTTTTAATGGTAATGGTTATACAGATGAATGGATTGCTGAAGCTGAAAAACGGGGTCTCTTTAACCTGAAATCTACCCCGGATGCTCTTCCACAGTGGATTGCAGACAAAAATATCGAGCTCTTCACAAAATATGGCATTTTTACCAAAGAAGAAATTGAATCCCGTTATGAAATCTGGCTGGAAGCCTATTCCAAGATCGTTAATATCGAATCCAATACTATGGTTGAAATGGTACAGAAGGATTTCCTTCCATCTGTATTTGAATATATTGACAAGCTGGCGGCTACTGCTATTTCCAAAAAATCTGTTATTGCAGATATCAGTACTGATGCAGAAGGTAAACTGATTAAAGAACTCTCTGATCTTGCCGGTGATATCACCAAAGGTCTGGAAACCTTGAAAGCAGATACAGCAACAGCTCTTGCTATAGAGGATCCTCTTGCAAATGCAAAGGCATATCAGTCCATAGTACTTTCCGACATGGAAAGCTTAAGAAAATCTGTAGATACAGCTGAAACACTGATTCCGGATGCACTGCTTCCATATCCTACCTATAACAAGCTTCTGTTTTCCGTATAAATGATATGATTCTGAATGTTTATAGGATTGTTGGAGCTACAAATCAACGGAACAATCCGTAAATATTTAATACATTGGTAACAACAGGGGAATATCCCTTTATGAACTCTACTTCATAATTCATTATCGATTTCCTCATCCATTAATCACACGATATTTTGATATTCCCCTGTTTTACATATATTTATAACAAAAATTTTAAGTTCGCAAAAGCGCGACAGAACCCTTTTGGGGATTCTGCCGCGTTTTTCGATATAGAGGAAATTTATTCATGAATGAGGGAGGAGTAATATTATGGAATTTTCTTCAGTAAACACAATATGGGTGCTGGTCGGCGCCGCACTGGTCTTCTTTATGCAGGCCGGATTCGCAATGGTAGAAACAGGCTTCACACGAGCCAAAAACGCAGGTAACATTATTATGAAAAACCTGATGGACTTCTGTATCGGTACTCCGGTCTTCTGGCTGGTTGGTTTCGGTCTGATGTTTGGTGCAGGCAATGGATTTATCGGAAAGATCGGGGGTATTGCTTCTGAAGCAAACTACGGTACAGGAATGCTTCCTGACAGAGTTCCTTTCTGGGCATTCTTAATCTTTCAGACAGTATTCTGTGCAACATCCGCAACAATTGTTTCCGGTGCAATGGCAGAACGTACCAAGTTCCTTTCCTATTGCGTCTACAGTCTTATGATCAGTCTCGTTGTATATCCGGTATCCGGACACTGGATCTGGGGCGGTGGATTTATCAGCCAGATGGGATTCCACGATTTCGCAGGTTCCTGTGCAGTACATATGGTAGGTGGTGTGGCAGCTCTGATCGGTGCCATCATCCTTGGACCTCGTATCGGTAAATATACAAAGGACGGCAAATCAAAAGCTATCCCGGGACACAACCTTACAGTTGGTGCTTTAGGTGTATTTATCCTCTGGTTCTGCTGGTTCGGATTTAACGGTGCTTCCACAGTAAGTATGGAAGGCGATGCAATCGTAAGTGCAGGTAAAATCTTCGTTACTACTAACCTTGCAGCAGCTGTTGCAACTGTAACTGTTATGATCATTACATGGGTACGTTACAAAAAGCCAGATGTTTCCATGTCTCTGAACGGTTCTCTTGCAGGACTTGTAGCAATTACAGCAGGATGTGATACAGTTTCTCCTACATCTGCAGCAATCATCGGTATTGCTTCCGGTTTCATCGTAGTATTTGGTATTGAATTTATTGACAAAGTCCTGAAAATCGATGACCCTGTTGGCGCTGTCGGTGTTCATGGTTTAAACGGTGCATTTGGTACTCTTGCAGTTGGTCTTTTCTCCGACGGTGCAGGTACAGGTTGGAAAGGTCTCTTCACAGGCGGTGGTATTCACGGTCTTGGTGTTCAGTTTACTGGTATGATCATTACAATCGCATGGGTTGTTGTTACTATGACAATTATCTTCCAGGTAATCAAGCATACAATCGGACTTCGTGTTTCAGCTGAAGAAGAAATCGCAGGTCTTGACTCCAAAGAACATGGTCTTGCAAGTGCTTATGACGGTTTCGCAATGGCAGGTGTTCCGACTCCTATGGGAACTTCCATAAAAGCTCCTGTTGTCACAGCCAGACCTTCTGCTCCTGCTGAATCAGTTCCTGAACTTCCGAAAGAAGGCGTTCACAAGCTTACAAAGGTTGTTATCATCACTCGTCAGAATAAACTTGATGAATTTATGCAGGCAATGAACGAGATCGGTGTTACAGGTATCACTATTACGAACGTTCTCGGATGCGGTGTACAGAAAGGTGCTCCATCCTACTATCGTGGTGTTGAAGTAGAAATGAATCTTCTTCCTAAGATCAAGATTGAGATTGTTGTCAGCCTGGTACCTGTAAAGAAAGTTATTGAAACTGCCAAAGCAGTCCTTCATACAGGTCAGATCGGTGATGGTAAAGTATTTGTATACGACATTGAAAATGTTGTTAAGATCCGTACAGGCGAAGAAGGTTATCTCGCTCTCCAGGATACAAAATAAAATACAAAATAAAATACAAAATAAATAAGCACTCAATAACTATCCTGCTATAAAGTCAAGAAGGAGTCCGGAATAAATCCGGGCTCCTTTTTATTTTTCACTCTCATTATGAGACAATCTGGGCAAATTCCAGCGATAATGTGCTGCCAGATACCGAATCAGTATGACTACAAAGCAGGCTACCATCATTGCTTCCACATTTCCCACAAAACGATTCATATACACACATACAACCGCTCCTACAATAGACGCACATGCATAAATATGCTTTACAAAAATATAAGGCGGTACTCCTGCCATCATGTCACGCATCAGGCCTCCCCCTACTCCTGTAATCGTTCCCAGAAACACCAGGAGAAACACATTATCCATATATCCACTGCGAATTCCCGTATTCACTCCCACTACTGTAAAAATTCCCAGACCGATAGAGTCCATCACCAGCATGACTCTGTCATAGGTAAGCCGCATATGCCCTTCCAAAAGCTGACGTTTCCAGTAAAAAGCCAGAAAAACCAGACAGGAAGTAATGGTAGCCACCAGGGCATATACCGGATTTATAAACACATTAGGCGGAATAATCCCCAGCACAATATCCCGGATCATCCCTCCGCCCACAGCTGTCACTACCCCCAGTACACTTACACCGAAAATGTCCATATTCCGTTCTACACCTACCATTGCCCCGGAAGCAGCAAAAGCAACCGTACCTGCCATTTCCATAAAAAAAGTTATAATACTCTGATAATCCATATTTACCTCTGACTTTTATATTTTAGTTCATAAATTATATCATTTTTTATAACTTATGTGAAGCAGGATCCTGCTTTTTCAGACCTCTTATTTTCTTCACAGACGCTCCCTTAAACAAAGTTCCGTCTACTGAAAAACGGTCAATCAACGTCGTCTTGGGATTCTCAATCAGATCGATCAGCTTCTCCGCAGCCATCCTGCCAATTGCCGCTGTGTCCTGACAAAGGGTGGTAAGCTTTGGCTCCAGAATTTTCGCAATATCAATTCCATCATAACCTGCAATAGAAATATCGTCAGGAATCCGCAGCCCTCTCTCTCGAATTTCATTAATTCCTCCAATGGCCGCATAATCATCCGGATAAATAATGCAGGTAGGAGGATCCGGAAGTTCCAGCAGTTCACCGGTTGTCCGTGCTGCACTGTCTGCATCTCTGTATGGGCTTTCTTTTACATATTCATCCGGAATCTGAACCCCCAGTCTCTGCACAGTTCTGTAAAAACTGGTGAGACGCATCCTGGTAACAGAGGTATTGTCACCGTGAATATAGGCAATCTTTCTGTGACCCTGCTCGTAGATATAGCTCACCAGCTCCTCCATACCCTGACTGTTGTTGGAAACCACTGCAATATTCCCGTCAAAAACATGATCAATCGTCACCACCGGAATCTCTGAGCGGATCAGTTCCTGCACTTCATCTGTATAAAAGTCAACACAGGCGATCACCACTCCGTCTACCCCTCTATAGCGACAATGTTCATAATAGCTTAACTTCTGTCCTGAGATTTTACCGCTGGTAAAGGTAATATCATAGCCTCTCTCCTCTGCTGTCCGTTTAAAGCTTTCAAGCACATGATTAAAATAATTATGGGTAAGTCCGCTGCGTGCTTCATCTACAAACATAACTCCAATATTGTAGCTTCTCTTTGTCTTTAATGTTCTGGCAGAGGAATTGGGCAGATATCCCATTTCCGAGGCAGTTTTCAGAATCAGTTTTCGCGTCTCTTCACTGATATCTGAATAACCGTTCAGCGCTTTGCTCACGCTTGCCACAGAAACATTACATTTTTTTGCAATTTCTTTCATGGAAACCATATTTACTCCTCAATCTGTCACTATGCACTCCGTGAACAGTAACTCCTTTCCTTCTAAAATTTTCGTAATCGTTTTCGTACTTTTATTTATATCTATTGTATAACTACTCACACAATTTTTCAAGATAACATTTTCCATTTTTGTGCAATATTTACTATTTTTGTATGATTACACAATTTCTCTATCCTATTTTTTCATTTTATCACAAATCAATTTCATCATTTTAACGAAAATTCGCCTATTATTTTGGACAGTTATTTTTCCTGAAAACAGTTGATTTTCATATTCTATTCCGCTATACTAAGGAAAAATAGCAGAATGTCTCACGATTCCATGTCGTTCCTTTCTGAACTTATTCGTTTTCGTGATTTAATTTTCTGTATTTTCAGCAAACATGTCATATCTCATCACAACAAATAGGAGGATTTTTTATGAAATTCGGTTATTTCGATGATCAGGCGAAAGAATATGTCATCACAACCCCTGACACACCCCTTCCATGGATCAACTATCTGGGAACTCAGGATTTCTTCTCCCTGATTTCCAATACCTGCGGAGGCTACAGCTTTTATAAGGATGCCAAGCTTCTACGCATCACACGCTACCGTTACAACAATATTCCGATAGATTCCAACGGCAAATATTATTACATCCATGATGGCGAAGATATCTGGAATCCAGGTACAATGCCTTCCAAAACACCTGTGGATTCCTATGAATGTCATCACGGAATCGGATACAGCCGTTTTCTCTCTTCTAAAAACGGATTAAAGGCTGATCTTCTGGCTTTTGTACCGGTAAATACTTCCTGTGAGATCAATAAACTGACTCTTACCAATACCACTGACAAACCCAAGACTTTCTCTCTTTTTTCTTATGTAGAGTTCTGTCTCTGGAATGCAGTTGATGACAGCACAAACTTCCAGCGAAACTTAAGTATTGGTGAAGTTGAAATCGAAGGCAGCACAATTTATCACAAAACAGAGTACCGCGAACGCCGCAAACATTACAGCTTCTTCAGCGTAAACTGTCCGGTAGACGGATATGACACAAGCAGAGATGCTTTCCTGGGACATAATAACGGAAACGCTTTCCCTGATGCTGTAAAGAAAAACAAAGCAGGTAATTCTGTAGCCAGCGGCTGGTATCCTATTGCAAGCCATCAGATTAATCTTACACTTTCCGCTGGAGAATCCCGTGATCTGGTTTTCGTTCTTGGCTACAGTGAAAATCCTCAGGATCAGAAATTCATTGCTCCTAATGTAATCCGCAAGGATGGGGCTCACAAAATCCTGGAACAGTTCCAGACAACACAGCAGGTTGATGCAGCATTTGCAGAGCTGAATGCTTACTGGTCCAATCTGCTCTCCCGTTACCATGTAGAAAGTAAGGACGAAAATGTAAACCGTATGGCCAATATCTGGAATCAGTACCAGTGTATGGTAACCTTCAATATGTCCCGTTCTGCTTCCTATTACGAATCCGGCACAGGCCGCGGTATGGGATTCCGTGATTCCTGCCAGGATCTCTTGGGATTCGTACATCTGATCCCGGAACGTGCAAGAGAGCGTATTCTTGATATTGCAGCCACACAGTTTGAAGATGGAAGCGCTTACCATCAGTATCAGCCCCTTACCAAAAAGGGAAATCTTGATATCGGAAGCGGTTTCAACGATGATCCCCTTTGGCTGATTGCTGCAGTTTCCGCATATCTGAAGGAAACCGGCGATTTCTCTATTTTAAACGAAATCGTTGACTTTGACAACCAGAAAGAAAAAGCTGCTCCACTGTACGAGCACCTTCGCCGTTCTTTCGAATATACCAGCACTCACCTGGGACCACATAAGCTGCCTCTCATTGGACGCGCAGACTGGAACGATTGTCTGAACTTAAACTGCTTCTCCACAGAACCAGGAGAACCATTCCAGACAACCGGACCTTCCGAAGGACCAGTTGCTGAATCAGTCTTTATTGCAGGAATGTTTGTAAAATACGGTAAAGAATTTGCTCAGATCAGTCGTCATATAGGTGATACTACAGCTGCTGATAAAGCAGAAAAAGCTGTAGATGATATGTATCAGGCAGTTCTGGATGCAGGATGGGATGGCGAATGGTTCCTCCGCGCATATGACGCGCAGTCCCAGAAGATTGGATCAAAAGAATGCAAAGAAGGACAGATTTTCATTGAGCCACAGGGCTTCTGCGTAATGGCAGGAATTGGCGTCAAAGAAGGACTTGCAGAAAAGGCTCTGGATTCTGTTAAAAAGCACCTGGATACCAAATACGGTATCATGATCCTGCAGCCGGCTTATACCCAGTATTATCTGAACCTTGGGGAAATTTCCTCCTATCCGCCGGGATATAAAGAAAATGCAGGTATCTTCTGCCACAATAATCCATGGGTATCCATTGCAGAAACAGTAATCGGCCGTGGCAACAGAGCCTTTGAAATTTATAAAAAGACCTGTCCTTCCTATATTGAAGACATCAGCGAAATCCACTGTACAGAACCTTATGTTTACTCCCAGATGGTAGCAGGTGCTGACGCAGTTTACCATGGTCAGGCCAAAAACAGCTGGCTCACAGGTACTGCAGCATGGACTTTCTGGAATCTTTCCCAGGCTATTCTGGGTGTACAGCCATCTTATGACGGATTATGCATTAATCCATGTATTCCGGAAGGATTTGGAGATTTCACACTCACCAGAACTTTCAGAGATGCTGTTTATCATATTGATGTGAAAAACCCGGATAATGTACAGAAAGGGGTTAAGAAAATCAATGTGGACGGTAAAGAATACGAAAGCTGTCTGATTCCTTTTGAAGAAGGCAAAAAAGAATATCATGTAACTGTATACATGGGATAAAATTTTAAAACAGCCCTATCATTTTCTGTGATATGGCTGTTTTTTGTTACTTTATTATATCATCTCCGGCAGGATTTTCTGAATGCATTCAATAAACTTCTGCGCTGCAGGAGTAATACTTTCTGCATTGCGCAATGCAATTCCCAGTTCTCTGGTCACAGAAGGCTCAAGAGGAAGGGTCTTTATCGCTTCCTGAGTATGGCCGATCACAAGTTTTGGCAGAATACTCACGCCAAGATGGCTGGATACCATTGAGAGGATTACATGGTCATCTTTTGATGAAAACTTGGTATCCGGAGTAATATCAGCGATTTCCAGTGCTTCATGCACATCATAATCTACGCCTTCAGCAGAAATAATAAAGGACTTCCCGGCCATTTCTGAGATAGGAAAAGCTTCTCTTCCCCTTGTATCATAATCCTCAGGAACTACTGCCAGCAAAGGATCTTCATACAACGGAATCCAATCCAGACAGCCAATGTTTCTTTTACTCAGCAGCCCGAAATCTGCCTGGTTATTTTCCACCCACTGCACAATATCATCTGTACCACCCTCCATCAAGGCAATATCGATACCCGGATATTCCTGCTGAAAAGCATGGATGATCTCCGGTAGCCAGTTTCGTGCTATGCTTGCAAAGGAAGCAATGGTAAGCCGTCCTGTTGTCAATCCGTTCAGAGAACTGATGGTCTGCTCCAACTGTTCATTAATGGACAGTAGCTGACGTACCAGAGGCAGGATGGTCTCTGCATTGGTGGTAGGAATTACCCCTTGTTTGGTTCTGATAAAAAGAGGAAAACCAAATTCAGCTTCCATCCCTTTCAGAATATGGCTCACACCAGGCTGAGTATACCCCATCCGCTCTCCTGTTTTTGTAAAATTTTTAGTATCTGCCACATCGGCAAATAAAGCATATTTATTAATCTCCACTCCGAATCCCCTCATTTTCCGGTCGCAAACTATACATTTTAGCGTAAAAAGGGGAGCTACTCAATTAAGAATAACTCCCTTTTTATTATTTTTATTACTCCGTTTGGACACGATAAATGCTTATTTTAAGCTATTTATTAGAATTTACCAGCTTTAGCAGCTTCCTCGATGGAAACAGCTACTGCAACTGTCATACCAACCATCGGGTTGTTACCAGCGCCGATGAGACCCATCATCTCTACGTGAGCCGGTACAGAAGAAGAACCAGCGAACTGTGCATCAGAGTGCATACGTCCTAATGTATCTGTCATACCGTAGGAAGCTGGACCTGCTGCCATGTTGTCTGGGTGAAGTGTACGTCCTGTACCACCGCCGGAAGCAACTGAGAAGTATTTCTTACCTGCTTCAAGACGTTCTTTTTTGTATGTACCTGCAACCGGATGCTGGAAACGTGTCGGGTTTGTGGAGTTACCTGTGATAGAAACATCAACGTCTTCTTTCCACATGATAGCAACACCTTCCGGAACGCTGTTAGCGCCGTAGCAGTTAACTTTTGCACGAAGTCCTTCGGAGTATGCTTTTCTGAATACTTCTTTCACTTCGTTCTTGTATGGATCGTATTCTGTCTCTACATATGTAAAGCCATTGATACGGGAGATGATCTGAGCTGCATCTTTTCCAAGACCGTTCAGGATAACACGTAATGGTTTCTGACGAACTTTGTTTGCTTTCTCAGCGATACCGATAGCACCTTCAGCTGCTGCGAAGGACTCATGTCCAGCCAGGAAGCAGAAGCACTCTGTTTCTTCTTCAAGAAGCATCTTGCCAAGGTTACCATGTCCAAGACCTACTTTACGTGTATCAGCAACGGATCCAGGAATACAGAATGCCTGAAGTCCTTCACCGATAGCTGCTGCTGCATCTGCTGCTTTCTTGCATCCTTTTTTGATTGCGATTGCAGCACCTACTGTGTATGCCCAGCAAGCGTTCTCGAAACAGATTGGCTGAATGCCTTTGATCTGATCGTATACATTAAGACCTGCGTCTTTTGTGATTTTCTCAGCTTCTTCGATAGAAGCAATGCCATAGCTGTTTAAAACAGAATTGATCTTGTCAATTCGTCTCTCATATGATTCAAATAAAGCCATTTCCTGTTACCTCCTAAATTATTCTTTTCTTGGGTCGATAATTTTAACAGCGTCTGCAACACGGCCATACTGACCTTTTGCTTTTTCCCATGCAGTATTCGGGTCATCGCCTTTTTTGATGAAATCAGTCATTTTTCCAAGGCTTACGAACTGATATCCGATGATCTCATCATCTGCATCAAGAGCAATACCTGTTACATAACCTTCTGCCATTTCAAGGTAACGAGGTCCTTTTTTCAGAGTTCCATACATTGTACCAACCTGAGAGCGAAGTCCTTTACCAAGGTCCTCGAGTCCAGCGCCTACAGGAAGTCCGTCTTCTGAGAATGCAGACTGTGTACGTCCGTAAACGATCTGAAGGAAGAGTTCTCTCATAGCTGTGTTAATCGCATCACAAACTAAGTCAGTGTTCAGTGCCTCCATAACAGTAAGACCCGGAAGGATCTCAGAAGCCATAGCTGCAGAGTGAGTCATACCTGAACATCCGATAGTCTCAACCAGTGCTTCCTGGATGATACCTTCTTTAACATTTAATGTAAGCTTGCAGGCACCCTGCTGTGGTGCACACCAGCCAACACCGTGTGTAAGACCGGAAATATCTTTGACTTCTTTTGCCTGTACCCATTTAGCTTCTTCTGGGATTGGAGCGGCGCCATGATGAACGCCCTGTGCAACTGGGCACATTTCTTCTACTTCGCGTGAATAAATCATTGTAAAACTCCTTTCAAGTATAGATTAACTTCATGTTGTTATACTCGCCACTGTACAGAACTGCTGAATGAACTGCACAGGGCAAATCTCTGAGGTCTGCTGAATGACTTCAGATGAGTATGCCTAACAACCTAGTGTTATTTTCTCACAAAAGTGCTGATTCGTCCAGTCATAAATTGTAAAATTTTTAACCATCTTTGATTTTTTTGTGGTAAAATAGTTCTAATTTCTATTAATGAAGGGATTTCTATTATGACAACAAAGTTACCTGCTTCCTTTCTCCCTGCAAAATTTCAGGTTCTGAGTGGAAGCACTTTAAAATTAATTGCTATCACCCTGATGCTGGTCGACCATACCGGCCTAATGATCCTGTATAATTATCCTGCCACAACCGCAACCCTTTTCAGTTTCGGCGACGTGGATTACAGCTGGTATCGGATTTTCCGGGATATTGGCAGAGCTGCTTTTCCGATTTTCTGTTTTCTGTTAGTGGAAGGATTTCTGCACACGCACAACCGCAAAAAATACGGCTTGAATCTTTTTTTATTTGCATGTATCTCTGAGATTCCATGGAACTTCATGTTTACCAATACCTGGAGATATGAAAAGCAGAATGTATTTTTCACCCTGTTTCTTGGATACCTGGCATTCTGTGCGTTGGAATACTTCTGGGACAATCAGAAAATGCAGCTTGTCTGCGTACTGGCACTGCTAGCCGTCTCCGTATTCCTGAAGGCAGATTACGGATGGCGAGGATTTGTATTCCTGCTGATCATGTACTGGTTCCGCAATGAGAAAACAGCCCAGGCAATCATCGGAAGCTGCTGGCTTTACTACGAATGGAAGGCATGCTTTGCTTTTCTTTCCATTAATATGTACAATGGCGTACGTGGATTTATCAAAGGAAGATTTTTGAAATATTTCTTTTACTGGTTTTATCCGGTACATATTGCCATTCTGGTAATCCTGAGGAAAGTTTTATTTCATATGTAATATCAATTACAACAGATATCTTCTATATCTGACAGACAAAAAAATATAAAAGAGCAGGCTGTATGACTGAAATAATATCATTCCTACAGCCTGCCTCTTCTATTTTTTAATTATCTCTTTTCCACAACTTCTGTTTTTGACTTGTAAATATGATTTGCAGGTACGCAGCCTCTTACTGAAGAAAGCGGATAAATATTGCAGCAGCGTCCGATCACAGTTCCGGGATTTAATACGGAGCCGCAGCCTACTTCTACGTTATCTCCAAGCATGGCACCAAATTTCTTCAGACCTGTTTCAATCTTCTCCTCACCATCTTTTACAATTACCAGTTTCTTGTCAGATTTTACATTGGAGCAGATGGAACCTGCGCCCATATGGGATTTGTAACCAAGAACTGCATCACCTACATAATTGTAGTGCGGAACCTGTACCTTGTTGAAAAGTACAGCATTCTTTAATTCTGTAGAATTACCTACTACCGCACCCTCACCTATGATCGCTTTTCCACGGATAAATGCACAGTGGCGTACTTCTGCTGCTTTACCAATAATGACCGGACCGTTGATGCAGGCCGTAGGTGCTACTTTGGCACTTTTTGCGATCCATACATCTTCTGACGGGTGGTCGTATTCTTCCTCACTTAAGGTCTGTCCCAGTTTCAGAATGAAATCTCCGATCTCCGGTAATACTTCCCATGGATAGTTTTTTCCTTCAAATAAATCCTTTGCGATTGTTTCATTAAGATCCAGAAGATTTGCAATTGTATAATCTTTTAACATTTTTATTTTCCTCTTTTCTTTCCTGCCGGTTCTTTATAGTTCACTGCTGCAGCATCAAAGAAGCGCCGCAGATAAGCCTGATAATTATTCTTTTCCACCTGCTGGGTCTGAATACGCACAAAATGTTCCAGCTTGTCCATGTATTCCTGTTCTGTAATGCTTCCCTCTGCCACATAATTAAGTCCTTTTTCCCAGCTGGCAGTAAGTTCCGGATTCAGAAGCTGCCGTATGGAGCAGTTTACCACATCAAAGATCATCTCTCCAAGAAGTGTCGGAGTGATGACCTGGGTTTTCTTGTTCAGTGCCAGATATTTGATATTGCACAGCTTCTTAAGAATCTCTGCTCTGGTGGCACTGGTACCAATTCCGCAGCTCTTGATCTGAGCACGTAATTCCTCATCCTCAATAAGCTGCCCGGCATTCTCCATTGCAAGAATCATGGAACCGGAATTATAACGCTTTGGTGGTGATGTCTCACCCTCCTTAATACTCAGGCTGTCCACGGAAAGTATATCACCTTTTTTCAGATTCTGCAATGCGGTAAGAAGGCGGGTATCACATGCCATATCTTCTGAAGAATTATCTGAACCATTCTTTCCATTATCTGGATCAGAATCTTCATTTCCGTTATTCCCCGCCACACCGGTTCTGTTTCCGCCACTCATGGCATCTGCTACTTTCCGCTTCGCAAAAGAATTTGTGGCAACTTTTAAATACCCTTCATCCAGCAGTACTTTAAACGAGGAAAAGAAGCTCTCATTCTGAATCTTTGTTACAAGACTGACCTTCTGATATACAGCAGGAGGATAAAAAATACATACAAACCTTCTGACAATGGTCTCATATACACGCTGCGCAGTAAGAGAAACACCTCTTAATGCATTTAATCCTTGCCCTGTAGGTACAATTGCATAATGATCTGTAATCTGCTTATCATTAACATATCTGGTCTTTGCCAGATTTTTGTAATTTTCCTGTTCAATAATGTGCTGTGCGATTTCCGCTGTATGTTCATAATTTCGCAGCCCGGAAATATTCTTATAAATCTCCTTTGCAGCCGCAGTCGACAATACACGGGCATCTGTTCTGGGATAAGTGACCAGTTTCTTCTCATACAATTCCTGTACGATCTTCAATGTCTCATCCGGGCTGATCTTGAACAGTTTGGAGCACACATTCTGAAGTTCCGCCAGGTTAAATAAAAGCGGCGGATTCCTGTTCTCTTTTTTTCTCTCGATTTTCTCTACTGTACACTGCAGAGGCTGACTTACCGACAGCTCCTGTATCAGTTTTTCAGCATATATTTTCTCTTTAAATCCGTTCTCTTTATACAAATAAGGAGTCTGGAAATATCTGCTGCCTTCCACAGCTCTCCATTCTCCCTCAAAGTTTTCTCCCTCAAGGGCAATGCTGCTGAGTACGCGGTAAAACGGAGTTTTCACAAACGCACGGATCTCGCGCTCTCTTCGCACTACCATTCCAAGCACACAGGTCATAACCCGTCCTACAGAAATGGCCTGATATTTCGTATTTAAATAATTTGACACACTGTTTCCATAACGCAGTGTCAGTACACGGGAAAAATTAATTCCCATGAGATAGTCTTCTTTCGCCCGAAGATAGGCTGAAGCAGAAAGATTGTCATATGCTGACAGATCCTTTGCCTCTCTGATTCCTCTCATGATCTCTTCTTCTGTCTGAGAGTCAATCCAGACTCTCTTTTCATTTTTTCCATGAACGCCTGCCATCTGTGCCACCAGACGGTAGATGTATTCTCCCTCCCGTCCGGAGTCGGTACACACGTAAATAGTGTCCACATCCTCTCGGTTAAGCAGTCCTTTGACAATCTCAAACTGCTTCTGCACTCCGGGGATCACTTCATATTTAAATTCGCGCGGCAAAAAAGGCAGGGTATCTAAACTCCACCTTTTATATTTGATATCATATTTTTCCGGGTAACTCATGGTGACCAGATGTCCCACACACCAGGTCACCACGCTGTCCTGAGATTCCAGGTAGCCATCCCGTCTTTGTCCGTTGATCTTCAAAGCTTTTGCGAATTCCTGTGCCACACTGGGCTTTTCGGCTATGTATAAAGCTTTTGACATATTATTTATCTGCACTCATCTTTCTGAGCGGCCATGCCAGCAACAGGGCACCGCCCACCATATTTCCTAAAGTTACTACTACCATGCTCTTTAACATGGCTCCAAGGGATAATCCAGGTACCAGGCAGTATGCAGTAACAAAGATTCCCATATTTGCGATGCAGTGCTCAAATCCGCTTACGACGAATCCTGAAATACACATAACGATCATCAGGAATCTTCCTGCATCACTCTTTAATTTCATACCGCAGAGTACACCGAGACAGACGAAGAAGTTACAGAGTACTGCTCTGAAAAACATCTGTCCGAGCGGAACACTCAGCTTGTTTCCGATAAATCCTGCAAAATAATCTGCTGTTCCGGACGCTCCGGCCCATACAAACAGCAATGCTAAAATTGCACATCCGACAAAGTTTCCAAGGTAGCTTACTCCCCATACCTTACCGGCCTCTTTCCAGCTTACCTGTTTATCATAGGCTCCGAACGCCATTACCATATTATTTCCGGTAAAAAGCTCACCGCCTACAAAGCTGATCAGAAGCACTGCAATGGAGAATACTAATGCTCCCATAAATTTTCCCCATTCAGGCATGGTCTTGGAGAATACGTTTCCAACTACATTACTGTAGATCATGGCCACATCAATAAAAAATCCCGCCATGACCGCACGTATAAAGTACTTGAAAAAGTTGGTATTCACCAGGTTACTCTTGGCTTTCGCCGCGTTTGATACTTTCTGCACATCTTCAAAATTCATAATAACACCTCCGCAATGTTTTTAATAAAAACATTATAACACTTTGATAACTTTATCACAATCTTTATTTGTTGTAATAGTTTACTAAATACATTGTCATTTTTTGGTTATTATTAAATTTAAACAAAATATTCAGATATTGATTTTTTATATCAATAACATCAGGCATTCTAATCAAATATTACATATTTATCCTGCAATTCTGTAACAGTACCGATAATTCCTCCGGAAATATCCATTTTTCCCAGTTCAGCAGCAAGCTGATCCGCCTCATCTGACGGCACTGCAAGAAGTAGTCCCCCTGAGGTCTGAGGATCAAAAACCACATCCTCCTTCCAAAGCTCCCTAATCTCACTTCGGATTGCCTCTCCTGCAAACTCCCGATTTCTATATGCACCCTCAGGAACCAGTCCCATCTGGGCATATTCAGCCACACCATCCATGACAGGAAGTTTCCCGGAATGAATCACCAAAGTCTTTCCACTGCCCTTTGCCATCTCCAGGCTATGTCCTGCCAGACTGAATCCAGTCACATCTGTGCAGCTGTGAATAGTATATTTTCCAGCAATCTCCGCTGCATATTTATTCAGCTTTGCCATCACCCTCTGCACACTCTCTGTTTCCTCTGCTGATGCCATTTCTGCTTTGATCGCCGTATTTAAGATACCACTTCCCAGAGGCTTGGTGAGAATCAATGTATCTCCTTCCCTGGCTCCATAATTCTTCCACATTTTCTCAGGATGTACATACCCGGTAACACACAGACCATATTTAGGTTCTTTATCATTGATGGTATGTCCTCCTGCAAGAACTGCACCGGCTTCCATTACCTTATCAGCTCCGCCTCTGAGGATCTGTTCCAACACTTCCGGTCCCAGGCAGTTTGGAAAAGCCACCACATTCAGGGCCAGCTTGGGAATTCCCCCCATAGCGTAAACATCACTCAGCGCATTAGCCGCTGCAATCTGACCATACATATAGGGATCATTTACCACTGGTGGAAAAAAATCCACTGTCTGGATCATTGCAAGCTCATCTGATATTTTATATACTGCAGCATCATCCGAAGTCTCCGGCCCTACCAGAAGCATAGGGTCTGTAAACTTTGGCAGTTTTTCCACCACCTGTGCCAGAACCTTAGGACCGATTTTGGCACCACAGCCTGCCGCACTGGCAAGCTGGGTAAGATATACTTTATTATTTTTCATCAGGATAGCTTCTCCCTTTCTCAAAACCAGTATATTTTTCCAATGTCAGGCTCACTGACAGCTATATTTTAGCATAAACCACTCTGCGCGTCAAAGCTGTATGTCACATCAGAATCTGGTATATTCCTTCATATTCCAGGTCTTCCTCACTGAGGTATTTTTCTACAGTATCCTGATTTTGTCCGCTGCACTTCCACGCCAGTCCACAGGAAGCTGAGATTTCTCTGGGTACAGGGATAATCCTGCCTTCAAATCCTGTTTTCTTTCCTCTGCTCTCCATAGCCATTGCCTGAGTAGTGGACACAAAGGTAATGATCACTGTTAAATTTTTTTCTCTCATATCTGCTTTTATTCCTATCTTCCACCATTGTATCATATGGTCAGAAAAGGGATGTCATACAATGACATCCCCTTTATTTTTCTTATTATTTTGCCTGAATATATCCCTTTGCCTTCAGAGTCTCTGCACAGAGAACAGCTCCGCCTGCAGCACCTCTGACTGTATTGTGGGAAAGTCCTACAAATTTCCAGTCATACACAGTATCCTCACGGAGACGTCCTACAGATACTCCCATACCATGCTCAAAGTTTACATCTTCTGTAACCTGTGGACGATTGTCCTCTTCCAGATACTGGATAAACTGCTTCGGAGCACTTGGAAGCTCTAATTCCTGCGGAAGTCCTTTAAACTCTACTAATGCTTTGATCAGCTGCTCTTTTGTAGGATTCTTGCGGAATTTAACAAATACAGCTGCTGTATGTCCGTTCAGTACAGGTACACGGATACACTGGCATGTGATCACCGGCTCTGTAGCAGGTTTGATCACACCGTCTTCTACTTTACCCCAGATTCTTAATGGCTCTTTCTCGCTCTTCTCTTCCTCGCCGCCAATGTATGGGATGATGTTTCCAACCATTTCCGGCCAGTCCTTAAATGTTTTACCTGCTCCGGAGATTGCCTGATATGTAGTAGCAACTACTTCATATGGCTCGAACTCTTTCCATGCAGTTAATACAGGAGCATAGCTCTGGATAGAGCAGTTTGGTTTAACAGCGATAAATCCGCGTGTTGTTCCGAGACGTTTCTTCTGGGATTCAATTACATCGAAGTGTTCCGGATTGATTTCCGGCACTACCATCGGTACATCCGGTGTCCATCTGTGAGCACTGTTGTTGGAAACAACCGGTGTCTCTGTCTTAGCATATTCTTCTTCGATCTTCTTGATCTCTTCTTTTGACATATCCACAGCAGAGAATACAAAATCAACTGTAGCAGCAACCTTCTCCACTTCGTTTACATTCATAACAACAAGCTTTTTCACAGCTTCCGGCATCGGTGTGTCCATTTTCCATCTTCCGCCTACAGCTTCCTCATATGTTTTTCCTGCGCTTCTCGGGCTTGCAGCTACGGTTACTACCTCAAACCATGGATGATTCTCAAGAAGTGAGATAAATCTCTGTCCTACCATACCTGTGGCACCTAAGATACCAACTCTCAGTTTTTCACTCATAATATAATCTCCTCTTTGCGTATCATCTGACTCTATTTTCCTGCGTCAGACCTTCTTTTTCAGATGTCTCCATTTCGCGTACATCTGTCGTTCTTGTACATACTATAACAAATTAAAGTAAAATGCAACCCTTTTTTATGTTTTTTCAAATTAATTCTGTTCCAGATATTTCCGGTTCTCTGCAATTACCTTTTTCATAACTTCAGATCCCGGGGCACCGATAGTCATACGTTTCTCTACACAGGTTTTCATACTGATAGCTTCATAGATATCCTGTTCAAATACAGGACTGATGGCCTTGTATTCTTCCAGTGGAAGTTCATCCAGTGAAATCCCTTTGTCAATGCAGGTAAGGACCAGACGTCCTACAATACCATGGGCATCTCTGAAAGGTACACCGTGATTTACCAGATAATCTGCTGCATCCGTAGCATTGGTAAATCCGTTCTTTGCACTTTCTTCCATATTTTTTTTGTTAAACTGCATAGTTGAGATCATTCCTGTAAACAATGCCAGACAGCCTTTCACTGTGTCAATGGCATCAAAAGTAAGTTCTTTATCTTCCTGCATGTCTTTATTATACGCAAGAGGAATTCCTTTCATAGTGGTAAGGATAGAAGTCAGAGCTCCATATACACGCCCTGTTTTTCCTCTTACCAGTTCTGCAATATCCGGATTCTTTTTCTGAGGCATAATACTGCTGCCTGTGCTGTAAGCATCATCAATTTCCACAAAACGATACTCATTGGAATTCCACATAATGATTTCCTCGCAGAAGCGGCTCATATGCATCATTATGGTAGAAAAGGCTGACAAAAGCTCAATCACATAGTCTCTGTCTGAAACAGAATCCATACTGTTTCTGGTCGGTCCGTCAAAGTCCAGAAGCTGTGCAGTATATTCCCTGTCCAGCGGATATGTGGTTCCTGCCAGTGCTCCTGCTCCTAAAGGACAGGTATTCATTCTCTTGCGGATATCGGAAAGTCTGCTTCTGTCACGGACAAACATCTCAAAATATGCACCTACATGATGTGCCAGAGTAACAGGCTGTGCCTTCTGCAGATGGGTAAAGCCCGGCATATATGTATGGATATTCTCCTCCATGATCTTCTGCAGTGCTTTAAGAAGCTTCTTTACCAGCTCATCCGTCTCATCGATCTCATCCCTCACATACAGCTTCATATCCAGTGCCACCTGATCATTACGGCTTCTTCCTGTATGAAGCTTCTTACCGGCATCTCCGATTCTGTCAATGAGATTTGCCTCTACAAAGCTGTGAATATCTTCATATTCAGATGTAATCTCTAGTTTTCCGGATCTTACATCTGCAAGAATTCCATCCAGACCATTTTCAATCTGTATTTTTTCCTCTTCTGTCAGGATTCCCTGTTTTGCAAGCATTGCTACATGTGCTTTGCTTCCTCTGATATCCTGCTCATAGAATTTCTGGTCAAAAGAAATTGATGCATTAAAATTATATACCAGTTTGTCTGTTTCTTTGGTGAAACGTCCGCCCCAAAGCTGTGCCATAGTATTTATTCCTCGTTTCTTTCTGAATTTTAGTACTTTTGTGCATTAGTGTATCATATTTTTTTCAGATTGCAAAGTAATTCATTTTGATTCTTTCAGTTTGTAACTAATTATTTATTTGAAGCTTCTCTTCTGGAATATATACATCCGCAGTAATTTTGCCGGTAAAGATCATATTCATGAGAAAGCTCTATAGAACGCTTATATCCATTTTTTTTCTTAAAATCTGAAGGAAGATGTGTTACATGGTAGATCTCTGCCAGTTCTTCTCCAATCTCATTGATCCTGGCTGCATTTTTCAGCGGACTGATAGACAGAGTGGTCGTGAAATAATCATATCCACCTTCCTTTGCCAGCTTTGCTGCTTCTTCCATACGCTGACGATAGCATCTAAAGCAGCGTTCTCCTCCTTCCGGTATGTCTTCCAGTCCTTTTGCCATTCTGAAAAATTCCTGTGGATCATAGCGCCCCTCTATCAGTTTGACCGGATGCTCAAATTCCATAGAATTTACCAGGCGGATAATTTCCTGTACCCGTTTCCTATACTCTTCTTCAGGGTAAATATTGGGATTGTAATAAAACACTGTAATATCAAAATATTTTGACAAATATTCCAATACATAGCTGCTGCAGGGTGCACAGCAGCTATGAAGGAACAGGCTTGGGACTTTATTCTCTTTCTGTATCTGTCCTATGAGCCTGTCCAGTTCCTTTTGATAATTTCTTATATTCATGAATTATTCTCCTGTTTTGTGCTTTCTGGTCTCACCGATACGCTCTCCCATTCTGACAACCGTTTCATATCCATTTTCGGTATTTTCTATCAGATCATAGTCCAATCTTACCTTTCCATGCTGCAGAAGAAGAATAATCGTGGAACCTCCGAATTCAAACCAGCCTTTTTCCTGTCCCTTTTTTACTGAAACAGATTTTTTCTCCACATTGGTGATTTTTCCCACCATCATGGCGCCTACTTCCATCATAAGTACAGTCCCGAATTTCTCTGTTTTCAGCAAAGTATATTCTCTGGCATTTTCTCTGTAAATAGGATATACCTCATTTGCTACAGGATTTACAGTATGGAAAATCCCCGGTACCACTACATTATCAGATTTTTTACCGTCTGCAGGATAGCAGAAATGATGATAATCATCTACTGTCAGTCTGAATACCAGGGCATATCCACCCAGATATCTTTCTGCCAGATTTTTATTACGAAGCAGCTGCTCCACTGTATATTCTGTATCTTTAATCCAAAAACGGGAATTTTTATCAATCCTGTAAACAGAAAGCTTACCATCGCAGGGACTGACCAGCACCTTTTCCCTTTCATCAACAGGACGTTCTCCCTGGCGTAATCTGCGGGTAAAAAAATCATTCCAGGAAGAAAATTTCTGCTTTTCACAGATACTCAGATCAATTCTGTTTTTTTCCACAAAATCTCCCACAAACCTGGCAGAAAATCCTGTATTTAACAACCTGCCTGCCATTTTAGATATCCAGGGGCTGACCAGCACTCTGAGGCAAAGTCTTCCGCCCCGGTCATTATACAGATGACGCAATAACTTGTCCTGACCATTTTCCTCAACAGTTACATTTCCCATTCTGTCAATATATTTCATTGGTATCTCTCCTATTTACTATATCAAACGGAACATCTTTGCAAGTGCCAGTGCTACTACAACTACCAGAAGAATACGCACCGGATTCTGTGGTTTCTTTACCTTAATATTTAGAATAAAAAGAAGGCCTACTATAATTACCGCAATATGTATCACAATCAGAAAATGAATCATATAATATCTTCTCATCAGATACAGAAAGGGCAGAATGATCGCCATGGATGTAATCGGCAGTCCCTGATAGTATTTCCGATTTTCTTCAGTCTGTGTCTGTCTCTTAGCTTCTGTCACATTAAAATATGCCAGACGGATCACAGATGCTATACTGTAAAATATCAGGGCAGCCACTCCGGCAGGCGTATTTACACCCAGGCAGTAACAGATCATTGCCGGAAAAACTCCAAAACAGACTACATCACAGAGCGAATCAATCTGGATTCCAAAATTCTTCTCATCCTCTGTACGGTTCTTTTTAGTTCTGGCTATTTTTCCATCAAACATATCACAAAGTCCTGACAATGCCAGACAGAAAATGGCCATTCTGAAGTTTCCCTCCAGAGCCATTGTAATTCCAAACACGGAAATTCCCAGACTGATATATGTAAGAACCACCGTATAATCATAAAATCCTAAAAACATGTTTTACCCCCTATTTTCTTTCTGTACTTTTCGTCCTATTACCAGATGTGCCACACAGGTCATCACTGCACTGATAAGCATCTGTACATAATAGGAAATTCCTCTGCTCAGCAGCATAGCCGGAAGTAATGTCTCCCCAAAAACCTGCGCAAAGATAACCAGATACAGTGATTCGCTGATTCCCATACCTCCCGGCAAAGGAAGCATGTCTACAGATACAGAAATCACTGACTGTAAAATTGTAAGAGTCACGATCCCATATTCATGAAATCCCAAGGAACGATATACCCAGTAAGTAACTGTAAACAAAATAATACGCTGTACAAAAGTGATCAGAAACACTTTCAGAATCACCAGCTTATGTCCCGCCCAGAATGCTGCTGTAGCATGATACTGGTCCATGGAATTTTCCAGTTTCTCCAGTCTGCTTTTTCTGGGTTTCAGGAATCTGAAATGTTCCAGCAGTTTCATTCCCTTTACCATGAGCCATTTGGCAAGTCCAGGTGCAAACACCAGAATCATCATAAAGGAAACACAGAACACATTCAGCGCCACACCAAGATAAAATACCCACATATACTGTCCTAAATATCCTGTCAGAAATTCCTTTCCGAATATCCATAGCAGAATGCCGATCAGCACCAGAACCGCTTTGTAGGTGATCGTAACGATCATCAATACCAACGTAGTCACCGGTATGGGAAGTTTATCTTTCTTCATATAATAAATCTGCATGGGCTGTCCCCCTGTGGCTGAAGGAGTAATGCAGCTGAAAAAGAACCCCACAAAGGAGTACAGGGCACAATGTCCCATTTTAACCCCTGCTCCCAATGTCCTCATCATATAGAAAATGATCACGGATTCTCCCAGAATAAAGAGTACCACGCAGATCACACTGATCATCAGATACACAGCATTTGCCTGCTGCACTGTAGAAATAATTTCTCCCAGATCCTCTCCCTTAAATACCATATATACAGTCAGAGAAAACACAAGGATCAGAAAGATAAAATTAAAAACCGCCTTTTTTTTATCTGTCATAGTTTCTGTACACTTTCCTGCATATTGTATGCTCTGTTACCGTAACTTCCAGTGCCTTCACAAATAATGAACTACACTGTAGTTACACTAATTGTCTTATTATATCACACCTTCACGGGTCTGCATATCATAAAATATATGTAACCCAACATGTTACTGTTCACTCCGTTCACAGTAACGTGATGTGTGAACAGTAACCCCAACATCTCTTTCACTTATATTTGTCAGAAAGATTTTTAATGGAGGTAAAAATGAAACCACTGCTGGAAGTATCAGATGTCTGTCTTTCATACCACAGTATTTCCGGGGAAACCAGGGTCCTTTCACATATATCCTTTTCACTATTTCCAGGAGAATTTCTCGCAGTTGTAGGTCCCTCCGGCTGTGGAAAATCCACTCTTCTAAACCTGATATGCGGATTACTGAAGCCTGAACAGGGACAGATTCTCCTGAACGGAGAACCGGTGTTTGCCGGAGACTGCCGCATCGGATATATGCTGCAAAAAGATCACCTTCTGGAATGGCGGAAAATTTACAAAAATGTAATCCTGGGACTGGAAATACGCAAAGAGCTCACTGCCGAAAAACTGGCCTATGTAAATCAGATGTTACTCACCTATGGACTGGACAAATTCCGCAATGCCTATCCTTCTCAGCTTTCAGGAGGAATGCGCCAGCGTGCTGCACTGATCCGCACTCTTGCCCTGTCTCCTATGCTTCTTCTGCTGGATGAACCCTTTTCCGCCCTGGATTATCAGACCCGTCTCAAGGTCAGTGATGATATCGGTAAAATCCTGAAAAAAGAGAAGAAAACAGCAATCCTTGTCACTCATGATATTTCAGAAGCGATCAGTATGGCAGACAGAATACTGATCCTCTCTCCCCGACCTGCCACAGTTCAGAAAGAGCTTTCCATAAATCTGTCTGTTCCAAACCGCACTCCCCTGTCTTCCCGCAATGCACCAGATTTTAAAACTTACTTTAATCTTATCTGGGAGGAATTAAATCATGATGCCTGAACCATCCTATTACCAGCAATTATTTCTTCGCCGCATAAAACGCGAAAAACAACTGATCGTACTGTGGAGAACCGCTGTTTTTCTTTTGTTTCTCCTTATCTGGGAATGTTCTGCCAGATATGGTCTTATTGACTCTTTTATTTTCAGCAGCCCCTCTCTGATCTGGAAAAGCTTTATGGAAATGTGCCGGGATCTGTCCATTTTTTCTCATCTGGGTGTTACAGTTACAGAAACCCTGGTCAGTTTTTTCATAGTAGTGATCCTGGGTGCCGGACTGGCAGTGCTTCTCTGGTGTTTTCCCAGATTGGCCCAGGTCACCGAGCCTTATCTGGTAATACTGAACAGTCTGCCTAAATCTGCACTGGCACCTCTTCTTATTGTATGGCTGGGTGCCAATGAGCGAACCATTATTGTATCCGGAGTATCTGTTGCAATCTTTGGTTCCGTTTTAAATCTATATGCCGGATTTCAAAATACAGATCCAGATAAGCTTAAGCTTATTGAAACCCTGGGCGGCGGAAAAAAGGAAAAATTCCAGAAGATCATACTCCCCTCTTCCCTTCCTCTGTTCCTCAGTGTGATGAAGGTGAATATCGGTCTTTGCCTGGTGGGAGTAATCATCGGTGAGTTCATCGGTGCCAGACAGGGGCTTGGCTATCTGATCATCTATTCAAGCCAGACCTTCAAGCTTACCTGGGTTCTGATGTCCATCACTCTTCTGTGTATCATCGCCCTGATTTTGTATGGACTTCTGGGGCTCATTGAGAAATATGTTACAAAGTAAAATTCTTACCTCTTCTTATATTTTAACGAAACTCATCCTGCATTTTCTTCAAAGTTTTTTATGATACAAAAAAAGCCGGAACAACGGATCATGATACCATTCTCATGTCCTGTTGTCCCGGTCATTCAATGCCATTTATTATTTCAGATCTGAAAAAAGTTCTTCCTGATATACACCTGCATCTATCAATTTACCAAAGGATTCTATTACATAATCCTTATCCTCTTTATAAGTTACACCAAACCATCTGTCACTGGAATCCAGCACCTTTACAGATACTTTTCCTACCTGAAGCAGCTCATCAATATAAATGGGGAGCAGATACTCTGCCTTCAGAATGTTCTCTTTGGAGGTATTCTGGAAAAATTCCCTGAATCCATCTTCCAGAAGCTGTACAAACTCCGGTGTCAGCCCCCACATATTCATGGAAACATAAGATTCCGGATCTACCGGTGTCAGCCCCTCCTGGTGCTCTACAGCTGCACCCTCAGCAGTTTTTACAATATTGTGAGTTTCATGTACTGCTGTCAGATATCCTGACTCATTGGTTTCACAGATACCACGGGTAACAGCACCATTTTCACTTAGCGTATTCTTCAGGATAAAGCCTGCCATACACAGCTGTTCTGCCTTATCCGGAGTATAACCTTCCAGAAAATCATGAAGCTTTACAAAGGCTTCCTTTCCATAATAATCATCTGCATTTATAACTGCAAATGGCTCATGAAGTACCTCTCTGCAGGCCAGAACTGCCTGTCCTGTTCCCCAGGGTTTCGTTCTCTCAGGCACAGTTTCTACTCCATCCGGGAGATGATCAAGTTCCTGATATGCATAAGCAATCTCCACACCCAAGTCATCACATATTTTCTGGATACGGTCACCAATTGCTTCTTTAAATGCTTCCCTAATATCCTTACGGATAATAAACACAATCTTATTAAACCCAGCTTCTATGGCATCATGAATAGAATAATCCATAATGATCTCACCATGTCTGCCAACAGGTGCCAGCTGCTTGATTCCACCGCCAAAACGTGAACCGATTCCTGCAGCCATAATAACCAATGTTGTTTTCATTTCCACACGTTTCCTCATTTCTTTATTTTATGTGTAATTCTATTTACAGTTTAATCGAAATAGATACAAAATGCAATACCTACAATATTTCCGCAAAAAGCTGTAGATTTTTGCAATATTTTCTGATAAAATAAACTTAATCCTAACGAGTGTCTATTAATTATCAGATTTTATAACTAAATTTTTCTGCCAATAATTAATACTCCCTATGGATATCTCTTATTCACTTTAATTAAAAGGAGGTTCTCTATGAAAAGAAAAAAATGGTTACAGAAAACTGCAGTTCTTTGTACTGCTATGGTTTTAAGCGCAACATCCATGCCTTCTGCCGCTTTTGCCGCAGACAGTTATGCTGATATCGAAAAAAGTGCCCTGGCAAAGATAGCCGGCGAATTTGCTGCGTCCTATGCCACCTCTCTGGAGCAAAGCCAGGATCTTGTCTCCGGGATCAAAGGCGATATTACTGTAAATATAGAAGATTCCGGACGGTCACTTCTGGGATTTGTCGCTCCCTTTGATGTATCCTGGCTGAATAATGCCTCTGTTACCATCAACAGCTCTTTCAAAGATAACAAAGAAGGCGGTTCCATGGCACTTCTCGTAAACGACAGTCAGGTCTGCACCCTAGATTTTTATTTTGACCCGGATACAGAAGATATGTACATGAAAGTCCCGGAGCTTTCTGATAAATATATGAAAGTAAATCTTAAGGAAACGGAGGATGATGAAACTCTTGAGGCATCCACAGAAGGTCTGAGTGACTCTGTAAAGCTTCTCAACAATATGACAGAAGCCATGCCTGAAGCTTCTGTAGTAGAATCCTTACTTAACAAATACGGCACCATCCTTATTGACAATGTAAAAAGTACTGACGGTACTTCCGATACCCTTACTGCCGGAGATGTCAGCCAGGACTGTACTGTATATGAAGGTACTCTGGACTCTGAGGCTGCAATCAGAGCTCTTACTGCTGTTCTGGAAACTGCAAAATCAGACAAGGAAATTGAAGCAATCCTTGAAAAATGGTCTGCTGTACTTCCTGACAGCCAGGATCTGAATGCGCAATTCCAGGAAGCAGTTGACAGCGGTCTGAATGCACTTAAGGAAGATTCCTTAGATGAGGCTTCCCAGGATGGATATTTTTCTTCTAAAACCTGGGTCGGCGAAGACGGAGAAATCATTGGCCGTTCCCTTACCATGCATGATGCTTCCGGGGATACTCCTGTTTTCACCTGGCAGATGCCAAAGAGCGATTCCTCTTATGGATATCTGCTGGAAATCTATGCTGAAGACGAAGTTTATGCACTTTCCGGAAATGGCACTATTGAAAATGACATATTAAACGGTTCCTACCAGTTCAGCATGAACGATGAACCTGCTGCCAATATTGAAGTAAAGGATTATGACACTGCGGAAGCTAAAAAAGGTAATATCAATGGAAACTACTCCATTTCCTTTGTAGCGGATGAGTCTGATGACAGCTCTGATGTTTCTCCTCTGACTAATTTTTCACTGGATGCAGATATTGCAAGCACTGCAGAATCCGGTTCTATCAAGCTTGGTATTGTCAGTGCAGGTGCAACACTGGGTTCTGTTTCATTCGTTTCCGGCAAAGGTGACGGAGTGGATATTCCTGATCTCGCCTCTTTAAAAGATGTGTGTGATGTGTCCAACGATGATGATATGACTGACTATGTATCATCCATGGATTTCACAAAGCTTATGGACAATCTCACTGCCGCAGGTGTACCGGATGAAGTGATCACCTATATTTTAAGTGGTGGAAGCTCAGACACTGATGCAGAAATCGATGATGAATCCATCAACTAATATCTGAATGCCAAAAACTGACAGTTTCTAAATTAGAAACTGTCAGTTTTTTACTGTTACAGCTATTGCTCTTCACTTGTAAGACTTTCCAGCCATTTTGCTGCATTTTTCTGGTCAGGTGCAGAGGCAGGCACCACAATCGTAATAGTATCATAGCTTAATCCAAATTCCTCTGCCAGTCTGCTGTCTTTGATGGTAATATGTGTCTGATCAGACTGTGTTCCGAATTCCCCGAAAACATGATCACCAAGCAATTCTTCCAGGTTCAGGAAAATGCCATCTGTATTCAATGAATCATATAACTGCTCCGGCATCAGCATAACATCCAAAGTCCCTGCCTGAACCTGTGTCATATATGCGGTCTGGGCATAATAGTCCAGATTGCCTCCGGTTCCATCTGTAGTAATATTCACACCGATCTGTACTTTACTATATTTATCCTCTGTCACACCCAGAAGCTCTTCCACCTGTTTTTCTATATCATCTGTATCACTCAGCTGGGAATTAACAGCCGCAATTGACAATACCGTTTTTGTTTTTGCATTTATATACCAGTCCCTTAACACAAATGCAAGCACGATAGCTGCCAGAATCCCAAACATTACCGGCTTATAATACATCCAGATATATTGAATTTTTTTTCCGGGTCCCATTCCCTTTAATTTTTCTTTTTCAAGCAGGCGTTTTTCCTTCCGTGACAGATCTGATTCATTTTTATAGACCGGGTTAAGCACACTTTCATCATGCCCTGTCTGTTTATCTTTGGTTGCTTCCAATATTTTTTCCTGATTATTTTGCTCCATTTGATCTCCTTTTGTCTGAATATACCTGTATTATAATGGACTGCCTTTACGCCACAGGCCAAACTGCCTGAACAATATACCAACTATATCATATTTTTTCCAGAATGAACAGCCCCGATAAACCAGTGCAATCATCACGATTGTAAACACGCATACAGCAAAAGGACGAATCCACAGATAAGCCAGATTATCCTCAAAATTCCCGGCAACTGCCAACACCCGCATCATGTCTCCCACTGCCAGATGAAAAAGGTAAACCGGAAAAGCCAGTTTTGCCCCTACAGCAGTCAAAACCTCCGGCATCCGGATCCGGGTTCCCCAGAGAACAGTCAGAAGAAAAATACTGATACAGATCAAAATAGAGCCTACATATATTTCTTTTGCCCCAAACTGTGAGCATTCCCATATTGTCATCCCAATACCCACTGTCATTATCAAAATCAGAGTAATATAACCAATCTTTCTGCGAAACCAATATAGATATTCATGGAACATCTGACCCAGAAGATAAAAGGACATACCTGTAAAAAGCCAGTTTCTGTATTCCATAATACGATAGGAATATCCAAAAAAACTGCTGAAATACCCTCTCCATAAGAGTCCGCCCAACAATACCGGGATACACAAAAATGCAATTTTACGCAAATGAAATCTCTCTATCAAATAATCCAGCATATAACAATAAATCAATGCCGGCAAAAACCACAAGTGTCCACGCAGCGGAGAAGTACTGTTATACAAAAGCAGCCTCATAATATTCTGTCTGTCTGTAACTTCCCTGATCCATCTGTAAAGATTTTCCCCTGTTACCAGTCTTTTACTGATTTCCCAGATAAAATAAAAAGCCATTGCAAAAATCATCAGTTTTACAATATGAAATATTTTTCCCGGGATTTTGTCAGAAGCATCTTTTCCATTATAATAACAGAAATAACCGGATATCATAAAGAAAAACGGAACTGCAAATCTTGACAAGGCTTCTATAAATACACCGGTTTGTCCGGGCAGGTCAATATGGATAAAAATAACCATACATGCTGCAATTGCCTTCATACCATCTAAACATTTGTTTCTCATAATTCTTACGCTTCCTTTACAGCATGACAGTATAGCAAAGGCCTTTTTTTCTGTCAAGACGGTAACAGCCAGCTCCTGTCCTGTCTTGCCAGAAGCCTGGCATTATGATAGGCCATTCTGAGAGTCAGGCAGGTTCTCCCCAGATATCTGCCTCCATCAGAGGTTTTCATACAGGCCAGAGCCAGGTCTGGTTTACCGGGATGACGCAGGCAGATAGGAAGCAAAAGCTGTATGGAATGATTATAATACTGGGGAATGGCAGTTTTATAATCTGCTTCCAGCATTCTCCTGGTCTGCTTCAGTGCACCGTCAAACAGCTGCAGACGCATACTACTCTCCCGCACCTCTGTGGGAAGCCGCTCTGCATTGTCTGTATCCCCGAAAATATGATCATATTGGGGTATAATGGGAAGCTTGGTATCAAATACCAGTTCTGAAGGATCATTCACATAACATGCCCGCTGCGGCAGGTCAGTAATCCCTTCCTTCATTAAATAATAATCCGTATAAAAGCCGTCCAGAAACCATCTCTGCCTGTCCGGAACCAGATTGGGAATAAAAAAAGCATAGACTGGCTGATAATAATGATTAAAGAGTCCTGTATTAAAGATTGCAAATTTTTCCTTTTCCCAGACTTTTCCCTCCTCATAAAGTCGTTTAAATGTATGCTCCAGATATCCTTTCAGAATTCCATTATCTTCTGTGCCGGAATAACTCCACCGCTCCGGTACAATCCCTGCAAGATTCATAATCTGCCGGTTATAGTCCCCACAGTAGGTAAAATCAAATAAATTCATGTATTTCCTCCTGCTTTATTGATCATTCACTTTTTAATCCTGTATCATTATATTGTATTTTGGAAAATTTACGGCAGAACTGCCAGATCAGAATTCGTACTCTTTTGTGAAATCGTTACTGAAAACTAAGCGAACAGTAACGGGAAATCTTTAACTAAACATAGCATATTTTTTTAGAAATAACAAGTGCTTTCCAACTTCAGTCTTATTATTGCCCTTATTATTATTTCATATTATAATGAGAATTGTGTAAGCTGCTTCGCAACGGAGCAATTGGTAGATATCAGGGAAAACTCAGAAAGGAACAGATTTAATATGAAAAAAAAGGGTTACTACTCTTCCGGTGAATTTGCACGTATGGCCCATGTAACGCTTCGTACCATACGTTATTATGACAAACAGGATCTTTTAAAACCATCTTTTGTAACGGAATCAGGCGCCCGTTTTTACACAGACAGCGATTTTGCCAGACTCTCACAGATTCTGTTGCTGAAATATCTGGGCTTTTCATTGGACGATATCCGCGAAATGATCATTGATGACACAGATTATCATTTCATGGAAAATTCTCTGAATATTCAGCTGAAGCTGGTCAGAGACCGGATTGAACAGATGCAGCTGGTGGAAAAAGCAATCCAGGACACTACAGAAGCAATCCGCTCCAGACATGTTATTGACTGGAATCAGATGCTTGATCTGATTCACCTGACCGGTATGGAAAAAAGTATGAAAAACCAATATCAGAATGCTTCCAATATTTCTTCCCGTATTAATCTGCACAGCCTCTATTCCCAAAATAAGCAAGGCTGGTTTCCATGGGTTTATGAACAGTGCCGGATTGGTCCCCATATGAAAATCCTGGAGCTTGGCTGTGGTGACGGAGCACTTTGGACACAGAACCGTTCCCTTTTACCAGCCAATATTTCTATCACCCTTTCTGACCTGTCCTCCGGAATGCTTTGGGACGCAAGACGTGCTCTGGGCCGTAAAGACAACCGCTTCTCCTTTGAGGCTTTCGACTGTTCAGAAATCCCTTACGAAAATAACAGCTTCGATCTGGTAATCGCTGATCATGTACTTTTCTACTGTGAAGATATTCCCGCAGTATGCAGAGAAATCCACCGTGTCCTTGTTCCCGGCGGAAAATTCGTCTGCAGTACTTATGGAAGCCGCCACATGCAGGAAGTCAGCCAGCTGGTACAGGACTTTGACAGCCGGATCGTCCTATCTGCAGACAAACTTTATGAACGTTTTGGCAGAGAAAACGGAAGGCAGATCTTATCTCCCTATTTTTCCCATATTTCCTGGAAAAACTATGAGGACTCCCTTCTGGTTCCTGATGCAGAACCTCTGATCTCCTATATTCTTTCCTGCCACGGAAATCAAAATCAATATCTCCTGGACAGATATAAGGATTTTCGCTCTTTTGTATCAAGAAAGACCAGAGATGGTTTCTTCATTACCAAGGATGCCGGTATCTTTTTTTGTGAAAAATAACCAAAATTTAATTTTTTTGTAAAAAGTGCTTGAAGGTGACGCTAGGTCACCTTTTATAATACAATTATCATAAACCGGAGAAAGATTGGAAATCTCCGGTAACACAGAAAGCTATCTACATTCAGTGCAGTCCTGTATATGAGCAGCTGTACTGACAAGGAAAAAGGAGAATACTCATGAAAGGTATTATTTTAGCAGGCGGCTCCGGCACACGCCTTTACCCGCTCACAATGGTAACATCAAAACAGCTTTTACCCATCTATGATAAACCAATGATCTACTATCCAATGTCTGTACTGATGAACGCAGGGATCCGTGACATCCTGATCATCTCCACTCCGCAGGATACCCCTCGTTTTGAGGAGCTTCTGGGTGACGGACATCAGTTTGGTGTTCACCTTACCTACGCTGTACAGCCAAGCCCGGACGGACTTGCACAGGCATTTATCATTGGTGAGGAGTTTATCGGAAACGATACCGTTGCTATGGTTCTTGGCGATAATATTTTTGCAGGACATGGTCTGAAAAAGCGACTGAAAGCAGCAGTACAGAATGCAGAATCCGGAGAAGGTGCTACTGTTTTCGGATATTATGTAGACGATCCGGAGAGATTCGGTATTGTAGAATTCGATCATGAAGGCAAAGCGATCTCTATTGAAGAGAAACCGGAACATCCGAAGAGCAACTATTGTGTCACAGGATTATATTTTTATGATAATCGTGTTGTAGAATATGCCAAAAACCTGAAACCAAGCGCCAGAGGCGAACTTGAGATCACAGACCTGAACCGCATCTATCTGGAAAAAGGGGAATTAAATGTAGAACTTCTGGGTCAGGGATTCACATGGCTGGATACCGGTACACATGAAAGTCTTGTAGAAGCTACCAACTTTGTAAAAACAATGGAGAGCCACCAGCACCGCAAGATTGGCTGTCTGGAGGAGATTGCATATCTCAACGGCTGGATCACCAAAGACGATGTACTGAAGGTTTATGAGGTACTGAAGAAGAATCAGTATGGCCAGTATTTAAAAGACGTTCTGGATGGAAAATATCTGGATATTCTTCATTAAGATACTTAAATATATATAATAAAAAAGGAGAACCATAATGAATATTATCGTAACCGGCGGTGCCGGATTTATCGGAAGCAACTTTATTTTTCACATGTTAAAAAAATACCCGGACTATCGCATCATCTGTCTGGACTGTCTGACTTATGCAGGAAACCTTTCCACTCTTGCACCTGTTATGGACAACCCTAACTTCCGTTTTGTAAAGGAAAGCATCACAGACCGTGAAGCAGTTTACAAGCTTTTTGAGGAAGAACATCCTGATATGGTTGTTAACTTTGCAGCTGAGAGCCATGTAGACCGTTCTATCGAAAATCCGGAAGTGTTCCTTACCACAAATATTATCGGCACTGCTGTTCTTATGGACGCATGCCGCAAATACGGAATCAAACGTTATCATCAGGTATCCACTGATGAAGTTTACGGAGATCTTCCATTAGACAGACCTGACCTGTTCTTCACAGAGGAAACTCCGATCCACACAAGCAGCCCTTACAGCTCTTCCAAGGCTTCTGCAGACCTTCTGGTACTGGCTTACCACAGAACCTACGGACTGCCTGTAACCATCAGCCGCTGCTCCAATAACTACGGACCATATCACTTCCCGGAAAAACTGATTCCGTTAATGATCGCCAATGCATTAAATGACAAACCACTTCCGGTATACGGAACAGGCGAAAACGTTCGTGACTGGCTCTATGTAGAAGATCATTGCCGCGCAATCGACCTGATCATCCACAAAGGACGTGTTGGAGAAGTTTACAACGTCGGCGGACACAATGAAATGACAAACATTGATATCGTTAAGATCATCTGCAAAGAACTTGGCAAACCAGAAAGCCTGATCACCTACGTAGCAGACCGTAAAGGTCATGACATGCGTTATGCAATCGACCCGACTAAGATTCACAACGAACTTGGCTGGTTACCGGAAACAAAATTCGCAGACGGTATCAAAAAGACCATCAAATGGTATCTGGATAACAAAGAATGGTGGGAAACCATCATCTCCGGTGAATATCAGAACTATTATGAGAAAATGTACGCAAACCGCGGGGAGGCATAATTTATGAGAGTTTTTGTAACAGGTGTAGACGGTCAGCTTGGACATGATGTTATGAATGAACTTGCAAAACGAGGCTATGAAGGTGTGGGAAGCGACATTGCTCCTTCCTACAGCGGAATTGCAGACGGCACTGCTGTCACAACCATGCCTTACGTACAGATGGATATCACAGATAAGTCATCTGTGGAAAAAGTTATCAAAGAAGCAAAGGTGGATGCAGTAATCCACTGTGCTGCATGGACAGCTGTAGATGCTGCCGAAGATGAGGAAAATCAGCCCAAGGTCCGTCTGGTAAATGTAACAGGAACCCAGAATATTGCTGATGTATGTAAAGAACTTAACATCAAAATGCTCTATCTCTCCACAGACTATGTGTTCGATGGCCAAGGAACTACTCCATGGGAACCGGACTGCAAAGACTATAAACCATTAAATGTCTATGGACAGACAAAGCTTGAGGGCGAGCTTGCTGTATCAGGCACTGTAGATAAATTCTTTATTGTCCGTATTGCATGGGTATTTGGAAAAAATGGTAAGAACTTTATCAAAACCATGATCAATCTGGGAAAAACACATGATACTCTTTCCGTAGTCAATGATCAGATCGGTACTCCTACTTATACTTACGATCTTGCAAGACTTCTGGTAGATATGATTGAGACAGAGAAATACGGTTATTATCATGCAACCAATGAAGGAGGCTATATCAGCTGGTATGATTTCACAAAAGAAATCTTCCGTCAGGCCGCTGCCATGGGACATGCGGAATATCTCCCGGAAAACATGACAGTCAACTCTGTCACAACTGCTGAATACGGTGCTTCCAAAGCAGCACGTCCATTTAACAGCCGCCTGGATAAGAGCAAACTGACAGCCAATGGATTCACTCCACTTCCAACCTGGCAGGATGCGCTTGGACGTTATCTGAAAGAACTGGATTTCTGAAAAAATCCGGCAAAACACTCAAAAGCCTGGTGTTTTGCCGGATTTTCTATTCTTCTCTATACAGTTTTCTTCTTCTGCGCTGTCTGCCATACGCAGCATCCCACAATCAGAAGTATTCCCACAACATCAGTCATCAGTGACGGATCAATCAGCATCAGTCCGCCTGCGGCCATTAAGACACGAACCGGCACAGACATTTTCACTGACAGGAAGCCTTCCAGTGAGGATGACAGTCCAAACACACCGATCAGCGAGGTGATAAAGATCTGAACAACCTTAAGCGGTGTGGTATCGATCAGCAGCATTGCCGGATTGAAGCAGAATACATAAGGTACGATAAATACTGCGATAGCCAGCTTAGAGGCTGTAAATGCAGTCTTCATCGGATTGGCCTTCGCTATGGCTGAACCTGCGTAGGCAGCCAGCGCTACCGGCGGTGTGATATCTGCAACAATACCAAAGTAAAATACAAAGAAATGAGCTGCCAGTGTAGGTACTCCCATACGTACCAGAATCGGAGCACAGGTTGCTGCCATGATACAGTAATTGGCAGTGGTAGGTACACCCATACCAAGTACGATACAGCACAGCATAGTCAGAAGCAGTGCAATGATCAGTTTTCCGTTTGCAACACTGATGATTCCGTTGATCAGGTCATTGGCAAGTCCTGTCATGGTGATGGAACCGGAAATGATTCCTGCAACACCGCAGGCTACTGCTACGGAGATAACACCTCTTCCTCCTGCTTCCAGCGCATCAATACATTTGGTAACACTGATTCTGTTTTCTTTGTCAAAAAGACTTACGATAACAGAAAGAACGATTGCATAGCTGGCAGCCTTCTGCATGGTCATATAGTTTCCGGACACCCAGATTACCAGCATGACCAGAGGTAATAACAGATAGATTTTACGGATCAGAAGCTTAAATACCGGAAGTTTTTCCTTCGGAATTCCGGAAAGTCCTAATTTCTTTGCTTCCAGATGTACAGAAATAAAGATTCCTGTAAAGTACAACAATGCCGGCAGAATCGCCCTGACAATAATGTTGGAGTACGGTACACCCACAAAATCTGCCATAAGGAATGCGGCAGCTCCCATGATCGGAGGCATGATCTGTCCACCTGTGGAAGAAGCAGCTTCTACTGCTCCGGCAAATTCCGGTTTGTAGCCTGTGTCCTTCATCATCGGGATTGTAACAGAACCAGTTGTTACTGTGTTACCTACAGAGGAACCGGATACCATTCCACAGAGTGCAGAACTGATAACCGCTACCTTTGCCGGTCCACCTGCATATTTTCCTGCAATGCAGTTAGCCAGCTGAATAAAGAAGTTGGAGATTCCTGTTCTCTCCAGAAACGCACCGAAAATAATAAATACCACAATATATTTAGAGCATACATTTACAGGTGTGGAGAAAATACCCTCTTTTGTGTAGAAAAGATTCCGCACCAGGAATTTCACTCTTCCCAAAAATGCCGGATTGGTAAGCCCTACAGCCAGTGCATAAATCAGAAAAAAACCTGCCACAAACAGGATCGGCAGGCCCACGCATCGTCTGGTAAGCTCGATCAGTGCAGCAATACCGATAATACCGATCACAATCTGATAAGGGGCAAATCTGGTACCCTGATTGATGATCTGATTTGCAGAAAAAGTAAAATACAGAAAAGCTCCTGTGCCTGCGATCATAAAAATAATGTCGCCAATCGGCATGTAGTTTTCTCTGATATCTCCTTTTTTCGCCGGATAGGTAAGAAATCCGATAAGAATGATCAGCCCCAGAAAAGAAGTCAGTCGGATTTCCTCCAGGAATGTGGCAAATAAGGTAACATAGATACACCACAGAGAAAAGGCAACCAGCAGGCCACGTACAGCCAGCTTATATTTACCAGTCCACACACGAACGTTTGATTCGCGGTCATATTTCTTCATTACTGCATCTACATCTGCTGTGCTCATGTTCTCAGAACCAGCCTGCCCTTCCGGTGATGTGTTTGCTTTTTTTATCTTATTGTCTTTCATCCTGACTATTCCCCTTTCGTATCCACTGTAATTCCATGCTCTGCATAATAACGCGCCGCACCCTTATGGAAAGGAATGGTCATACCGGAAGTAGCATTTTCCAGAGAAAGCTCCGCTCCTTTTGCATTCTCAGCAGAAATCTCATCTGCATGGTCAAAAATTGCCGCAGTCATATCATAAACTGTATCCTCATCCAGAGATTCGGACACTACGATCGTCGCCTTGACTGTGATGGTTTCTACAGGCTCATCCTGTCCCGGATAGGTTCCTGCCGGAATCTGGTAGGATGTATAATATGGACAGTCACTCAAAATTGAATCCCTGATCGCGCCATTAATATTGATCATATAGACACCATTGGTAGTTGCAAGCTCTGTGATAGCTGTTGTAGGTGCACCTGCAACAATAAACGCAGCATCAATTTTCCCATCCTTCAAAGATTCCTTGCTGTCCTCAAAAGACAGATACTGGGGATGGATATCATCCAGGGTAATGCCGCCTGCATTTAAAACATCCAGAGCATTGAAATATACACCGGAGTTTGCCGCACCGATAGATACGCTCTTGCCCTTCAGATCTTCCACTGTCTTAATGTCAGGATCCATGGTAAACAGCTGGACAGTCTCTGCATACAGGCCGCCCAGAGTCCTGAAATCATGGGTTGCACCGTCCTGTTCAAATGCTCTTACACCGTCCCATGCATAGGCCATTACATCTGACTGGACAAATCCAAGCTGAAAATCTCCGTCCTGTACTGACTGCAGGTTCGCTTTGGAACCACCTGTAGAAACCGCTGTAACCTTTACATTTGTATTATTGGTAATATACTGGGCCAGCACACCACCGTAGGAATAATACGTTCCCGCCGTACCGCCGGTACCGAACGTCAGACGTTCTTTACTTTGTCCGCAGCCACTCAGAAGGCTGACTGCAAGCGCAAGAGTCAAAACAAGGCCAACAAGCCTGCCAGTTTTTCTCCTGCCTCTGAAAAGCTCTTTGTTTCTCATAAATCCATCTCCTTCAGGTACATAATATTTTGAATTATAACATATTTTTTCAAAAATGATAATCTTTATTGAATAATCTTACAAAAAACGTTACAATAAAGGAAAAACATGGATAACAAAATAAATAACAACCCAATGGAGGTATCTATTATGTCCGAAAGAAAATACCCTGTCATCACAATCAGCCGGGAGTTTGGTGCCGGGGGACACAGTATTGCAAGAGTAGTTTCAGAAAGGCTTGGTATCCCATATTACGATCGGGATTTCGCGAAACAGGCTGCTGCCAGAAGCGGATATTCCCAGGAGGATATTGATCGTGAGGGTGAAAATCTGAGCCGCAGCGCCAGACTTCTGGACAACATTCTGAATAACTCTGCAGGCTATTTCAGTTCCCATGATGCTATTTACCAGGCTCAGAAAGAGCTGATCCTTCAGTTCGCAGCAGAACAGGACTGTATTATTATCGGCCGCTGTTCCAATCTTATTCTGCGAAATGCCGGTATTCCTAGTCTGGATATTTTCCTTCATGCAGATGTGAATCTCCGCACAGAACATATTCAGAAATTAGGCTTAAACGGAAAGGAAGATCCCAGAAAATATCTCACAAAAATGGATAACCTGCGTGAAACCTATTTCAAAACCTATACAAAACATGAACTTGGCACTTATCACGATTATGACCTGTGTCTGGATACCGGAACCCTTGGATACGATAACTGCATTGAGATTATCACTTCACTTGCAAAACAGCAGGGGTTGAATCTGAAACATCAGTAGAAGGACCGCTGCCAGCTGTAAAACAGCAAAAACAGCAACAAGGCTGTGGCAATCAGAAAATCTGTGCCACAGCCTCTTTACTTCAGTCCTTTTAATAGTTGTTTCTAAATTTCTTTTATTTTACAAACTCATCCAGAGAACGGATCTGGATTCCTTCTTTTGCAAAAGCCTCTCTGATTTTTTCCACAAACGCCAGAGCCTTGGCTCCGTCTCCATGAACGCAGACAGAATCTGCCTGAATATCAATATCTTTTCCTGTAATTGCAGTAATCTTTTTCTCTTTGACCATACGAATCACCCTGACAATAGCCTCATTTTCATCAGTGATCACAGCACCTTCCTTACGTCTGTTTACCAGAGTACCATCTTCTTCATAGGCGCGGTCTGCAAAAACCTCCATAGCTGTACGCAGGCCCATATCCTGAGCAGCCTTTGCCAGCTGTCCGCCGGAAAGAGCAAGTACGATCAGACTGCTGTCAAATTCTTTGATTGCTTCACAGATCGCAGTAGAAAGGGCATAGTCCTCTGCAGCCATATTATATAAGGCTCCATGAGGCTTTACATGCTGCATTTTTACACCGGTTACTCTGCAGAATGCATCCAGTGCACCCAGCTGATAAAGCACATATGCTTTTGCCTCTGCAGGGGAAACACTCAGATTTCTTCTTCCGAAGCCCATCAGATCAGGAAAACCCGGATGTGCTCCTATACGAATTCCCGCTTCCTTTGCCATTGCCAGCGTATTTCCCATAACTACCGGATCTGAAGCATGATAACCGCAGGCTACATTTGCAGAGGAGATCAGCGGAATGACCTTATCATCATTACCGATTTTATAGTTTCCAAAGCTCTCTCCCAGGTCACTGTTTAAATCTACTGTATACATTCATCTTACCTCTTTTTTATTTATCATCCTTTGATTTTCAGCACATTTTCTATAAATCCCGTATCTGCCTTTCCGTCGCAGAATACCTGATTCTTCATAATCTGATACTGGAAATCAAGGTTTGTCTCCACACCCATGACCACCATCTCATCCAGCGCAGAGCGCATTTTCTGCAGGGCAGCCTCTCTATCAGGTGCATGAACGATTACCTTCGCAATCATGGAATCATACTCTGACGGAATCTTGTAGCCTGTATAAAGGGCAGTATCCACCCGGACTCCGTTGCCTGCCGGAAGATGCATATGCTGTACTACTCCGGGACTTGGCATGAAATTTTTCTCAGGAATCTCTGCGTTGATACGGCATTCAATAGCATGTCCTTTAATCCGGATATCTTCCTGTTTAAAGCTTAACTCCTCTCCCATAGCCACACGAATCTGCTCAATGATCAGATCTGTGCCTGTAACCATCTCTGTTACTCCATGCTCCACCTGGATTCTGGTATTCATTTCCATGAAATAGAAGTTGCCTTTGGGGTCTACGATAAATTCAATCGTTCCTGCATTGGTATAACCTACTGTTTTCGCAGCAAGAACTGCATATTCATTCATTTTCCTGCGAGTTTCTTCATCAATGGCAGGGGAAGGGGATTCCTCAATCAGCTTCTGATGATTTCTCTGTACCGAACAGTCACGTTCTCCCAGTGCCACCACATTTCCATGACTGTCTGCCATAATCTGGATCTCCACATGGCGGGGATTTTCTACAAAACGTTCAATGTACATGGTATCATCCCCAAAAGCATTGGCTGATTCTCTCTGTGCCATATTAAACTGAAATTCAAATTCATCCTCATTTGCAGCCACACGCATTCCCTTGCCACCACCGCCTGAGGAAGCCTTGATCATAACCGGATATCCAATCTCTTCAGCCAGTTTTTTACCTGTTTCTGCATCGTATACAGGTTCCTTTGTTCCCGGTACAACCGGTACACCGGCATCCATCATGGTTTTACGGGCATGGGATTTATTTCCCATCTTATCGATCACATCCGCATCCGGTCCGATAAAGGTAATTCCGTTTTCTTTGCATTTGCGGACAAACTCACTGTTTTCTGAAAGAAAGCCAAAACCGGGATGGATAGCATCTGCTCCCATATTTTCTGCTGCAGCAATGATCCGGTCCATGTTCAGGTAGCTGTTTCTGGCAGGACCTTCTCCGATACAGATACGCTGGTCTGCCAGCTGTACATGAAGGCTCTTAGCATCTTCTTTTGAATAAACAGCTACACTTCGGATCCCCAGATTCCTGCAGGCACGTATGATCCGAACTGCAATCTCCCCACGGTTGGCGATCAAAATTTTATTAAACAATATGAAAGCCTCCTTATCCTACAGTCTCTTAACACGGAACAGAGGCTGTCCATATTCTACTTTCTGTTCATTACTTACCAGAACTGCTTCAATCTCACAGTCATAGTCACTCTGGATCTCATTCATAAGCTTCATAGCTTCAAGAATGCACACTGTCTGTCCTGCTTTTACCTGATCTCCCACCTTTACAAAAGCAGGTACATCCGGAGCAGCTGCAGAATAGAAGGTTCCTACGATAGGAGAAGTGATAAACAGACTTTCCTCCTCTTCTTCCTCTGATTTTTCCACAATTGTATTCACAGGTGCAGATGCAGCCACAGGAACTCCCGCTGCAACTACAGGAGGATGATCCAGCTTGCTCATTGTAATCTTTACATCCTTGTCCTTATATGTGAATTCATTAAGGGATGAATCCTCAATAATCTTTACCAGTCCTTCAATCTTCTCTAAATCCATCGAACATTATCCTTTCTGTCTATTTTATATTATTTTTTACGATTATTCTTCAAACAGCTTGCGCAGTCTCTTTGCCACCAGACGGCAATCCAGAACCTCTTTACATGGCTGATGAATGATCTTTCTCAGTCCGTCAAGTTCTTTCATTTCCTCAACATAAAGAGCCTGAGCCTCCTGTACGGTAATTGCCTTGAAATGTATCTTATCATCTGTTTTTCTCTGTACCAGCTTGGGAATATCCACAGATGCCACTGTGGCAATTTTCCCATAACCGCCCGTTGTCTGACGGTCAGCCAGCAGAATGATAGGTTTACCATGGGAAGGTACCTGTATAGCCCCAAATGCGATTCCGTCGGAGATAATATCCGAAGTCTCCTTAGGAGCAATAAACGGTCCCTCCAGCCTGCAGCCCATACGGTCAAATTCATTTGTCACTGTATACTCACTGCCCAGGAAAGTCTGGATGCCCTGTTTGCTGAACATACCATCCTGCGGTCCCATTACTACCCGCAGTGTTGCTTCTGTCTGATCAAACTCATCCATGTCAAGCTTTCGGGAAAGGAAAAACGGCAGATAACGTCTCTTAATACGAAATCCGATATAATCGTCCGCTTCCAGTTTTCTTCCCTTAAATCCGCCCAGACCACTCTTTAAATTGGTGCATCGGCTTCCCATCACTACCGGAATATCCAGATAACTGGAAAAAGCAATATAACCTCTGCTTCCCGTTCTGGCGCTTCCAAATTTCAGTACATCTCCCTTATTTATATACAGGGCTGTATACATGGGAGCCGGCTCTCCATTAATGGTTGGCTGGAAATCTCCGCCTGTGATTGCAATGATAGTAGCTGATGTAAATTCAAGGGTTGGGCCTATCAGCGTTATCTCCAATACTGCCTCATTCTCCGGATTATCCAGAAGAAGATTGGCTATTTTGAATGAACGGACATCCATGACTCCTGCTACACTGAATCCCTGACTCTGATATCCATAACGTCCCAGATCCTGAACCGTTGTCATCATTCCGCCTTTTAATATACGAATTCCCATTTTATGCCTCCTCATGAACGGTGCACTGGTATTCGCCACGTTCTACTAATTCTCTGATCCGTTTGTACTCCTCTTCATCGATCGGTACAAAACGGATATAATCTCCTGCCTCTACCAGAATCGGGATGTTGCGGTCCGGATCATAGGTTTTTACAGGTGTCATTCCCATCAGCTGCCATCCTCCCGGAGAATCCAGGGGATAAATCCCGGTCTGAGAACCGCCTATTCCTACACTTCCTGCATTGATCTTAATTCTCGGATTTGCAAGGCGTGGTGTGTGGATTCTCTCATCCAGTCCTCCAAGATAACAGAATCCCGGCAGGAAACCAAGCATATAGATCAGGTAATCTCTGGAAGAATGAATCTTTATCACTTCTTCTACGGAAAGTCCGGCATGTTCTGCAATATTCTCAATATCCGGTCCGTACTCTCCTCCATAACATACAGGGATCTCATAAATCTTTTTGCGTTCTTTTCCTGCTGCAACTTCCATCTTTAACAGAATTTCCAGTCTTTTTTTCAGGTCATCGTAGGAAATCACACGCGGGTCATAATTAACCAATAGAGAACAGAACGCAGGGATCATATCTACAACTCCCTCTATATGCTGTTCTCTCATAAGCTGTACAGTGGCAGTGATCTTCCGGTTGATCTCCGGACTGATCTCTTTGCCAAATTCAATCAGAACAGAAGAATCACCTTCTGTTAAAATTCTAATGTCCGGCATAATCTGCTCCTCTTTTCTTAATCTTTTTTTGCCATGTGTTTTTATAGCTGTTAATGAACCAAAAAGGTGTAACCTGGACGATCACACCTTTTTGATATACTCTCCAGTCAGAAAACCGGATACATTTTCCTCAATTATAACAATGTACCGATCTTAGATACAAATGTAGTCACACCGAGGTATGCTGTAAGAATTACCACGATCACTCCAAGAATGGTAAGCACTACCGGGTGATGATAATTCTCTCCCATAATGGATTTCTTATGTGCAGCAATCAGGCAGATCGCCAGTGTGATCGGAAGGATCAGACCATTCACAGCACCTGCAAGCACAAGAAGCACTGCCGGATTGCCAAGAATAAACATGATTGCTGTGGAAATAACGATAAATCCGATGATCACTTTATTTTCATTTTCTTCAATAGACTTACTGAAAGTCTTAAGGAAGGAAACAGAAGTATAAGCCGCACCAATGATGGATGTGATGGCTGCGCACAGAAGAACCAGACCTGCAAACCGGTATCCGATTTCACCAGCCCCCTGCTTAAAGGCATCTGCTGCAGGATTTGCAGCATCCAGTGTTACACCCTTGACAACAACACCCAGAACAGCCAGGAACAGGAAAATACGTACAATAGTGGCAATGATCATACCCATAACAGAACTCCTATTGATCTCTTTCAGGTTCTTCTCGCCTGTAATTCCTGCATCGATCAGACGGTGTGCACCTGAGAAAGTGATATATCCTCCAACAGTGCCTCCCAGAAGTGTAAGGATTGCAGGAATCAGATTTGTGGCACCGGCTTCTGGTACAAATGTATTCTTCAATGCACTTCCTACCGGTGGTTTTACCACAATGATCACAACAAAGATTACGATAATCATAATGGCACCCAGTACCTTGGTAATAGTATCCATGGCACTTTTGGCATTTTTCAGCACAAACACCAGGATTGCCAAAAGACCTGCCAGTATGTAACCAACTTTGGTAGGTATTCCAAGCAATGTGTTAAAACCAAGTGCTCCGCCACCTACGTTTCCGATATTAAATACCAGACCACCGAATACAATCAGTATAGATACCAGATATCCCAGTCCAGGAAGTACCTTATTGGAAACATCCTGTCCACGAAGTCCGGTCACACAAAGCACACGCCAGATATTCAGCTGTGCAATGGCTGCAAGGATTACGGAAACCAGGATAACAAATCCAAAACTTTCCTGATACTGTCCGGTAAAGGTTGCTGTCTGTGTCAGGAATCCTGGTCCGATTGCAGATGTGGCCATCAGAAACGCTGCGCCAAGTAAGGCTCCGCCACTCTTTTTCTTTTCGCTCATTTTTATTGCCTCCTTTTCATGTTATTATCGCACATTATACTAAAAAATGAATATTTACACAAGTAAAAATTATTTTGATAACTTTTGATGTCGAATTTTTATAATCTGTATTTTGTAATAAAAAACAGCAAAAGAGTACCCGGATTCCCATCCGATACAGCTCCTTTGCTGTTTTTTCAGTCAGGCGGATATAATCATCCTCTTTGTTGTTTGCTCATATAACCGAATAACTGCTTTGCAGTTTATTCAGTTAAAATGTAAATTTATCCGCAAAATATGCATCCAGTTCATCAATCTTCACACGAACCTGCTCCATAGTATCACGGTCGCGAATTGTGACTGCTCCATCGTTTTCGGACTCAAAATCATAAGTTACACAGAACGGAGTACCGATCTCATCCTGTCTTCTGTAACGTTTACCAATGTTTCCACGATCATCATATTCACAGTTATATTTCTTGCTTAACTGCTGATAGATCTTCTCTGCGCCCTCATTAAGCTTCTTGGAAAGAGGAAGCACACCGATTTTAACAGGTGCAAGTGCCGGATGGAAATGAAGAACTGTACGAACATCATTCTTCTCTGCATCCAGAACTTCTTCGTCATATGCGCTGCACAGGAATGCAAGTACCACACGGTCAGCTCCAAGTGACGGCTCGATTACATATGGAATGTATTTCTGTTTCTTCTCATCGTCAAAGTATGTCAGATCCTGTCCTGATACGTTCTGATGCTGTGTCAGGTCATAGTCTGTTCTGTCAGCGATTCCCCAAAGCTCGCCCCATCCGAATGGGAACAGGAACTCTACGTCAGTAGTAGCTTTGCTGTAGAAGCTTAACTCTTCTGCATCATGGTCACGGTAACGAACTTCTTCATCCTTCAATCCAAGAGAATGTAACCAGTTCAGGCAGAAGTTCTTCCAGTATGCAAACCACTCAAGGTCTGTATCCGGCTCACAGAAGAATTCAAGTTCCATCTGCTCGAACTCACGTGTACGGAATGTGAAGTTACCCGGTGTGATCTCGTTACGGAAAGATTTACCGATCTGACCGATACCAAACGGAATCTTCTTACGGGATGTTCTCTGAACATTCTTAAAGTTTACGAAAATACCCTGAGCTGTCTCAGGTCTTAAGTATACTGTATTCTTGGCATCCTCTGTAACACCCTGGAATGTCTTGAACATCAGGTTAAACTGACGGATATCTGTAAAGTTATGCTTGCCGCATGTAGGGCATGGTACATTGTGGTCTTTGATAAAGTTCATCATCTCTTCCTGAGACCATCCGTCTACAGAGCTCTCAAGTTCAATACCATTCTCCTGGCTGAAGTCCTCAATGATCTTATCTGCGCGGAAACGCTCATGACATTCCTTACAGTCCATCAGCGGGTCAGAGAAGCTTCCCAGATGTCCGGAAGCCACCCATGTCTGTGGGTTCATCAGGATTGCACAGTCAACACCTACATTGTATGGGGATTCCTGAATAAATTTCTGCCACCATGCACGCTTTACATTATTTTTTAACTCTACGCCCAGATTACCATAGTCCCATGTATTTGCAAGACCACCATAAATTTCGGAACCCGGGTAAACAAATCCTCTTGCTTTTGCCAGAGCAATGATTTTGTCCATTGTTTTTTCCATGACTATTCTCCTCGTCTTTTATTTATATGACTAACGCTATTATAGCTGTATCTCTTTTCTTTTGCAAGGTTTCTCAACTCATTATTTCCAGAATTTCAAGGCTTTTGAACTTTTTATCTGTATTTTTCGCTATATATTTATGTATGAAACGTTCTAATTCCGCCAGTACTTCCTCCTTCACAGTGAAGGTATAGAGTTTTCCCAGGTCTGCCACTGCAGCATACCGCATGACATAAAGGACTGACTGAGAGATTCTTCCCCCATCTTTCACCTTTCTCAGACATTCCTTGCACAATATCCCATGTGCCTCCTGAGAAAAGAAAAGTTTCTCTTCTTCTCCAGGCTGTTTTCCACAGCCTGTACAGTTAAAAAGAGAGGGACCAATTCCCTGAATAACCATCATCCTCAATTCAAAAATACAGCGAATCAGCCGGTCCTCAATATGTGGATTCAAAAGAGCTTTCACCGTCACATACAGCAGATTCATGGCATCCTTCTCATCGGTTCCTTCCTGTCCAAAATAGTCTGCCAGCTCCAGAAAATAGAAACCATAATAGATACCCGGCTGTTTTTCTGCCAGTTCTGCAAAATGATGAGTGATAGATACCTGATTCAGATTGTAGCTTGTCCTGCCCTCATAAAGAGTAAAAATACCAAAAACAAAGGGCGTTGTAGCTGCCAGAAAAGGGCTGTTCGGGCGGCGTGCACCTTTTGCAAAAGCAGAAATTTTTCCTCTCTCTCTTGTGAGAAGAACAATCCGCTTATCATATTCTCCCACAGGCATGGCTGAAAGTACCACTCCCTGCACAGTTATCAGATCACTCATTGATTTATCCTTACATATTCTCAGATTTCTTTTTTGTCATATCCGAAGTTCTTGATAAGGAAATCGCTGTCCCTCCAGTCCTTTTTTACCTTTACCCAAAGCTTCAGATTAACCTTTGATTCCAGCATTCGCTCAATCTCATATCTTGCATTGCTTCCGATTTTTTTCAGCATGGCCCCCTGTTTGCCGATGATGATTCCCTTATGAGACTCTCTCTCACAGATAATAGTCGCATCAATATCCACGATTGGATTTTTTCCGGGACGTGTTTTCATCTGATCAATGGCAACTGCGATCCCGTGGGGGATCTCTTCATCCAGAGCATGAAGAGCCTTCTCACGGATGACTTCAGCCACGATCTGGCGCTGAGGCTGATCTGTGACCGTATCCTCATCATAAAACATTGGTCCATATGGAAGATATTTCAGGATACAGCCAATAATATCCTGGGTATTCTGTCCCCGCAGTGCGGAACATGGAATGATTTCTGCAAAATCACATACCTTACGGTAGGTATCAATAGCAGGAAGTATTTCCTCTTTGGATACAGTATCGATCTTATTGATGATCAGGATCACAGGCACTCCGATTCCCTGAAGCTGTTCTGCTATATGTCTCTCCCCTGCTCCGATAAAGGTACTTGGCTCCACCAGCCACATAATAGCATCCACTTCCTTCAGTGTTCGTTCTGCCACCTGGACCATATATTCTCCCAGCTTGTTTTTTGCTTTATGGATACCCGGAGTATCAAGGAATACGATCTGTCCCTCATCACAGGTATAGACTGTCTGGATACGGTTTCTGGTTGTCTGTGGTTTCTTGGATGTAATGGCGATCTTCTGACCGATCAGATGGTTCATCAGAGTAGACTTTCCTACATTTGGACGACCGATGATCGCTACAAATCCGGATTTAAAATTTTCGTTCATTTTGTTCTTTTCCTTATAAATTATTACTTTTCATCTATATCTGCAACATAATATCATGTTTACTCTCAGCAGTTGATCAGTGATTTCACTTCCATCAGCACATCAGAAGCCTCAGATACCTTGCTCTCACTTCCTACAACGCAGATCTGGTCTGCTGCCAGAACTGTCTCAATGATCTCAGCCAGCCCATGGATATCCTCCACAGATGCATTCAGGATCTGATCTCTCTCTTTCTGGATCATCTCTTCTGTCACACCGCAGAAATAGGCTGTCTTTGAAACAGAGCCCTTCATCTGAGGTGTTTTTGGCACATCCTTTCCACTGATAGTACCGATGATATATTTTGTCATCTCTCTTTCATCCGCCTGGAAGCCTCGGATATACTCCGGAATTCCCTTATATACATCCAGCGTACGTTTCAGATGAGGATCACGATAGGACACCAGATAGCTTTCTCCATTTCTCTTAAATCCGCTCATACAGCCATATGCGCCGCCTTTTACACGCAGATTGATCCACAGATAATCATAACTTAAAATAACTTTCAGAATTTCCAGTGCACCTGTATATTCCAGACCTTTTTTCTTAAAGTTACCGGTCTGGGCCACATACTGGACCTGTCCTGAGGTCTTAAAGCCTTCGTTTTTCTTTGTACAGGTCAGTTTGTTCTGTGATCTCTCCACAGGTTCTGTGCAAAGTCCCTCTTTTACAGAAAGTGCCAGTTTCTTAACAGTTTCCAGTGATTCCTTCTCTCCTGTATAGCTGATCATAAAGTTCTCAGGACGAAGGATCTCCTTCATCAGTCTGCGAAGTTCTTCTACTGTTTCTTCTTTTCTCTGATCAAAATCTTTCTCCAGCTTCTCGATAAACTGATAATATCCGATTCCTGCCATCTCATCCTGGAATGCAGCCATAGGTGAAGAATATGCTGTTGCTCTCAGCACAGCAGTGGAATGTCCTGCACCGGTCAGATTTACCTGAGCACGGGATTTCACAGACGCAATGATCTCATAGAGACGTTTGGTATCTTCCAGTTTTGAACTGTTCAGGATTTCCTGGATCATTTTGAAAAGGAAATCCAGTTTTGTATAGAGCGCCTTACCCCTTACAGAGAACATAGCCTGAAACTCTTCTGTTGAATCAGCTCTGTCAAAAACCTCTACTCCACAATTGATGCCACCTGTATTGGCATTGATCTCATTAAACAGTTCTCCATATGTGTGATCCTTTGTATCCACATATCCAAGCACAGATTTCAACAGTCCCAGATAAGGAATCTGTTCCGGTGCAATGCTGTCAGTCTTAAACATCAGATCTACATATCCGATACCATTTGTGCATACCTCATGATAAAGGAACAGGCTGTCATCTACAGATAATTCTTCATTTACAAAATTTCCGGCCTCTTTCTTAATATCACTTCTCTTTAACATAGGAATACATTCCAGTGCTTCCGGATCCTCATCAGATTCCTGGTATGCTTCCAGTGCTTTGGTCTTCTCGACCATTGTATTCAATTCTTCTTCAGAAAGACTGCTTCTGTATGCTTCCAGTTTCTCTTCCAGCTCTTTCTCACGCTGAGCTGCCAGTCCCTTCTTCGGCACAAGAGTAAGAATACAGCCATGAGGATTCTCAAGAAGATATCTGCGGATCAGTGCTTCAAAATATCCCTCATTTACTGCTTTTTTCAGGTTCTCAAATACCTTAAGCATCTGCACCTGTGCAAAAGGATCTTTACTCTCATACAGCCAGTCTCCCAGAATATCAAGGCTGTACATCAGTCCCTTTGGATAGGAGGAGAAGTCTGCCTCACGATAGCGGAATTCAAAGTAATTGATTCCCGCTTCCACTGCTTTTTTATCAATTCCATTCTTAACAATATCTCCAAGCACCTGTCTGATCACAGATACGAACTCTTCTTTTCTGTCAGGATTGGAGCCTTTTGCAATCACTGTAAAATATGGCTGGAGAATTCCGTCATCATAAGAGCCATAGACATCCTTTCCCAGCTTTGCATCCAGAAGCGCCTGTTTCAGCGGTGCTCCCGGTGCACTTAAAAGAGCATAGTCAAGGACTTCAAATGCCATTGCCATCTGGCTGTCCCCGGCATTTCCGGCGATCATATTATAAGAAAGATAGGTATTATCCTCTTCTCCCTCATTCTCTGCGATGGGATACTCCAGCGTCACATCCCTGCATTCGTCAAATGCCCTCTGCTCCCGGATCACAGAATCCACATCCAGGTATTCAAAATGAGACAGATAATGCTCATCAAGGAAGTTAAGCTTCTCCTCCATATCCATATTTCCATAAAGATAAATATAGCTGTTGGACGGATGATAATAGGTTTTGTGGAAATTCAGGAAGTTCTCATAGGTAAGATCCGGAATATTTTTCGGATCACCGCCTGATTCACAGCCATAAGTGGTATCAGGAAAAAGGTGGTTCATGATCTCACGCTCCAGAACCTCATCCGGAGAAGAAAATGCCCCCTTCATCTCATTGTATACAACACCATTATATTTCAGAGGTCCTTCCGGCTGTTCCAGATGATAGTTCCAGCCTTCCTGACGGAAAATCTCTTCTCTCTTATAAATATTCGGATAGAAGACCGCATCCAGATAAACATGCATCAGATTCTGGAAATCCTGATCATTACAGCTTGCTACAGGATAGCAGGTTTTATCCGGATAAGTCATGGCATTCAGGAATGTGTTCAGAGAACCCTTTACCAGTTCCACAAAAGGATCCTTTAATGGAAACTCCCTGGATCCGCAGAGCACACTGTGCTCCAGGATATGTGCCACACCTGTGCTGTCCTTAGGCGGTGTGCGGAATGCGATATTAAATACTTTATTCTCATCATCATTCTCGATCAGCATAACTCTTGCACCGGTTTTTTTATGGCGAAGCAGCCATCCCCTGGAATGAATATCTGTAAGATTTTCCTCCATTATCACTTCATATGCTGTCAAATTCTCTTTGTTCATTTCTGCCTCCAAGTTATTTTTTATTACTGTCCCCTCTATTCACAGTAACTTTATTTACCTGTTTTTGCGTCCAGTCCGCCTTCACCCGGAAAATGCTTTTCATAAGCTTCCCTTGCTGCCCTGGTAATAATCCCCAGTTCTTCCTGCATATCAAGGTTTACAGGAAGCTGTACAGCAGTCTCATAAATATCTATCTGCAATTTGTTTTTGGCACCTTTTTCTCCGATGGGAACAATTCCGCAGATTATGGTATTATAATTCTTATCCTTTTCACACAATTCCATGTATGTTTTCACCATATGGCAGCATTCTTTGTACAAAAGCTCCTGATGAAGTGCATCTCCCTGCTGAAATTCTCTGAATTTCAATTTTTCCAGATGTTTACCGATTTCTTTTTTTGCACTTTTCATGCCAAAGAATCTCCTGCCTGCATCCCTGTTGTATTCCAGGGACATCCACAGTCCCAGATATCCGTCAGCACGTCCATCTCCAGTCTCAGAAACAGCACTGTAGCGAATATCCCAAAGTTCCTTTCTAATGGCATTTCCCTCTGTATCCTCTCCTGCTGCAATGGACTGATCCAAAAACATTTTTCTTTTCATAGGATCATGTTCTTTATAATAAAGGGCAAGCAGCTGTGTATCTTCCATAAACCTTTGTTCCTTTCGTTTTCACTTATATATTATTTTCAGTCTTTTTATTCTTCCTCATAGGCAAGCTCAGTTTCTGCCATTGCAAGAGCTTCCTCAATCACCTGATCCATATCCATATAGCGGTACATACCCAGTCTGCCTCCGAAAAGTACTTTTTTCTCCTCCAGGGCTTTTCGCTCATATTTATCAAATAATTCACTGTTCTTGGGATCATTTACCGGATAATAAGGCTCCCTGCCTTTTTCCCAGGCAGCGGGATACTCTCTGGTGATTACTGTCTTTGGCTGAGTTCCAAACTCAAAATGCTTATGCTCAATGATTCTTGTATAAGGCACCTCATAATCTGTATAATTGACCACAGCATTTCCCTGATAATTACCCATTTCCAGAGTTTCTGTCTCAAAACGCAGGGAACGGTATTCCAGTTCACCATAACAATAATCATAAAATTCATCGATCATACCTGTAAAAAGAACCTTTTCAGCCTGATCCATCAGTTCCTTTTTATTTGCAAAAAAGTCAGTATTCAGGCATACCTGCACACCTTCAAGCATTTTTTTGATAATGCGGGTGTAACCACCCTTAGGGATACCCTGATATGGATCCTTAAAATAATTATTGTCATAGGTATATCTAAGAGGAAGTCTCTTAATAATAAAGGATGGCAGATCCTTGCACTCTCTTCCCCACTGTTTCCGTGTATATCCCTCTATCAGCTTCTCATATACATCCTGTCCTACCAGGGCCAGTGCCTGCTCTTCCAGGTTTTTAGGATGAGTAATATGCATTCTGGCTATCTGCTCCTGGATCTTTGCCTTAGCCTGTGCAGGAGTCTTTACCCCCCACAGCTGATGAAATGTATTCATGTTAAAAGGAAGATTGTATAATTCATCTTTATAAACAGCAATCGGGGAATTTACAAAATGATTAAACTCAGCAAACTGATTGATATACTCCCATACATCCTTTCTGGAAGTGTGGAAGATATGTGCTCCATATCTGTGCACCTGAATTCCCTCTACCTCTTCCGTATAAATATTTCCCCCAATATGTCCTCTCTTATCAATAACCAGACAGGTTTTTCCCTTTTTGGTAGCTTCATGTGCAAAAACTGCACCGAAAAGTCCCGCTCCTACGATCAGATAATCAGATTTTTTCATGTTATACACCTTCTTGTTTTTTAATTCAGGCGGACAAAATCATCCGCTTCGCTACTTGCTCATAACCGAATAACTACTCCGCAGTTTGATTCGGTAAAAAAAGCAGCAGCACAATTTCTCGCGCTACTGCTATTATAACAAATTCCTCTAAAATTGGATAGCCCTTTATTTCATAGAAGCCACTTCATCAAACACATCTGTGATCTCTTTAGACGGTGCTTTTGTTGCAAGACTGAAGACAATGATCATTACCAGACTTACTGCAAATCCCACTGCCAGAGAATATAATCCCGTGTAGGTACCAAGGGTCTGTCCGGATACAAATGGAATGTAGTCCCAGATAATAACAGTCAGACCGCCGGAAACAATTCCTGCCACAGCTCCTGCCAGATTAGTACGTCTCCAGAACAGAGACATTACCACGACGGGGCCAAAGGCTGCTCCCAGTCCTGCCCAGGCATTTGATACCAATCCCATAATACTGCTGTTTGGATTCCATGCGATCACAAAAGCAAGAACAGAAACAATAATAACCGTAATTCTGGCAACCATTAAAATCTCTTTGGAATCTGCATCCTTCTTTACAAACTGATGATACAGATCCTCAGATGCTGCTGATGCAGTTACCAGAAGCTGGGAATCCGCTGTGGACATAATCGCCGCCAAAATACCACAGAGGAAAATTCCTCCAATAAACGGAAGTGCAAGGTCATTGGAAAACAGTTTCCCGATCATCTCTATAAACACACTTTCAGAGGAAGATGCCCCCTCTGTTCCCAGAACTTCCGGTAACAGGTAAGCACGTCCGATCACACCGATAAAGCATGCTGCAGACAGAGAAAGAATATCCCACACAATAGCAATCACACTGGATTTTTTCAGCTCTTTTTCACTCTTCACAGCCATAAAACGGGTAAGAATATGGGGCATTCCACAATATCCCAGTCCCCATGCAAGCTGTGAGAAAATCTCAATGAAAGTATAATTACGTTCTCCGTTCTCAAATGCATTAAGGAAAGCTGCTGCTCCTCCCAGTGCCCCGCTCTGGTTCAACAGATCCGTCAAATTTCCCGGAAGCATAAAATAAGCAACCAGCGGTACAACAAGAAGACCTATCAGCATCAGTGTTCCCTGTACAAAATCAGTTACACAGACTGCCATAAATCCACCCATAAAGGTATAGCAGAGAATAACTCCGGCTCCTATTGCCAGTGCTATATGATAATCAATTCCAAATACGGTATTAAACAGTTTACCACCTGCTGCCAGTGCGGATGCCGTATACACCAGGAAAAAGATCACAATTACAATTGATGAGATCAGAAGCAGGATTCGCTTCTTATCCTGAAAACGATTCTCAAAAAATGCAGGGATCGTCATGGAATTATTGGCTGCTATGGTATATCTGCGGAGCCTTCTGGATATACACAGCCAGTTCAGTACAGTTCCGATAAAAAGTCCCACTGCGATCCAAATCTGTCCGGTTCCCAGTGAATAGATAGCACCCGGAAGCCCCATCAGAAGCCATCCGCTCATATCAGATGCCTGTGCAGACAGAGCTGCCACCCAGGCATTCAGCCCTCTGCCTCCCAGAAAATAATCCTCTGAGTTATTTGTTTTCTTCATATAAACCACACCGATTACTATCATAAACAACAGATAGACTACAAATGCGGACAATATGATCATAGTATTACCACTCACTTCTCTTCTCCTCCTTATTACGCAGGCATCTTCTACTTTTTCTGTCTCTGCCTGTTTTTCATTTCTACACTTTAACATATCAAATCCCCAAAAATCAATAGTGATTCTGTTTATTTATGTTTATCATTACATTTCAGAATGTCAAATATGTTTTATATCACACATTTTTATATTGGATAAAATAACCTTTTTGCCGTTTTACAAAAAACAGATGCAGCAACTACACTGCACCTGTCTCATTTTTTATACTGTTTTTACTTTATCTTCCGATGTTTTTTCCCTTTTTTCAAATAGACATTCTTAATATAAGAAAGGAGAACCTCTTCTCCATGATCGTTAAGGATTCGCAAAAGAGCCTCCAGGTCTCTCTTTGTGTCCGGATGGATAAACCAAAGTCTTTCTTTACTTTTCAGGAAATAGCTCAAAGGCTGTGTATGGTCATATTTATCCCCCAGATAATTCCGGGAAGCACTGATTCTGTCCATCACCATCTCGGCAACATATTTACGGGGCATGGGAACTCCGTTGATAATATGTTCATCTCCCGGTACGTAATCTACCCAATATTCAAAATGATGCTTGTTTCTTCCCTTATGGTGAAGCCAGGATCGTGAAATGCCTGTAGCTTCCCTCTCTGCATTATTGGGGCTTCTGTCTCCCTGATAATACTTACAGCCAACCAAAAACTCCACAGGCTCATATTTTGACAGATCATGAAGCAGTCCCTGTTTATAAAGCCCGATACGAAAACAGTAACGCATCACCAAAAGCTTATGTCTGGTGATTGTCTTAAAGTGCTGCCATGGGTGCATTTTTCTTTTCCTCCTGTTTTGCCAGAAGCACTACGATGGTACGGGGTGCAATCTCCAGCTTCCTGCTATGTTTCTCGTCATCATAACAAAATCCATTGGTCTTTAGCATACTTGTATCAATTACTTTTGTCCAACAGCCTTTTCCCGGCAGATTGGGAAGTGCCACACTTCTGTTTTCCCAATGGAAATTATATGCAATATAGATAGAATCATCATAAGTCCCATCTTTCCTTCTGGCATAAGCACCGTAATACATAATTCCCAGAAGTCTGGAAGTATTCTCTGAATTCAAAAACCATGCCCTTTCCCCATGTACAGATACATCCGGCAGGCCTCTGGTCTGGTAATCCACTCCACGTAATTCTCCGGGTGTATGAAGAATAGGATGTTCCTTTCGGAAAGCAATCACCGCCTTTACAAATTCCAGAAGACTTTCATTCTTTTTAAGCCCCTTCCAGTCGATCCAGCCTATGGAATTATCCTGACAATAAGCATTATTATTTCCATTCTGGGAATTACCGATCTCATCTCCTCCATAGATCATAGGAACACCCTGGCTGAGCAATACCATAAGAAAAGCATTTCGAAGCTGTTGTTCTCTAAGCTGCCGGATATTCATCTTACGTGTAGGACCTTCTACTCCACAGTTCCAGGAATAATTATAGTTGCTGCCATCCTGATTGTTCTCATAGTTAGCTTCATTATGACGATAGTTATAAGTCACCATATCATTCAGGGTAAATCCATCCTGACAGGCCATATAGTTGATCACTGCATATCTGTCCGGATTTCTTCTCACATGCCAGGCAGCTCCTTCTACCATCTCCTCGTCACTTTTCAGGAAGCGGCGCATATCCTGAAGAAATCCGGGATTATACTCAGCCACACATTTCTGGGCAGGTTCCTTCTTTCCCCGGATATCCCGTTCATCAAATCCGTGGAACATCAGCTTGCTGTCTCTGAGAATACCATCCTGCATCAAAAGCTGTATCGGTGCTCCATCTCCCAGCACATGAAATCCATCTACATGAAAATTCAGTTTCCAGGACTGCAATGCACGAAGAGCCAGAAACGGGTTTATTCCTGCCGGAAAATACATCTCCAAAATACAGGCAATTCCGGCTTTATGCATTGCCTGTATCAAATGCCTGAACTCCTGTGCGGGATCATTCGTTGCACTGTACGAACGCTTTGGTGCCATATAATACCCTGCTGTATATCCCCAATAATTCACCTTTTTATTAACTTTTTTCTCTGATACCATACTGCCGGCATAATACTTTTTCGGTACAGTCTCCATAAACTCATATACCGGCATCAGCTCTATTGCATTAATTCCCAGTTCCTGCCAGTAAGGAATCATTTCTTCCAATGCCTGAAAGGTCCCTTTTTTCCCCTTAATCTGACTGTTGGCTTTGGTATAGCCTCTCACATGAAGCTTATAAAGTATCATTTCATGATAAGGAATATTAAGGCACTGATCCCCTTCCCAGTCATAGTCTCCCGGGTTCCAGAAGGTGCAGCGTATTTTATGGGCATCAGGATCTGCCTCTGCCCCAAAACGTTCTCTCCCTGAAATCCCATAGGTCCATGGATCTATATAAACCTGCCCGTCCAATAAAAAATTATATTCATATCCCTCCGGCAAAAAATCTGGCAGAAAAAGAGAATATACCTCCCCTGCCTTATTCTCACTGGTAAACGGAATCTCCATACAGGGTTTCTTTGACCTTTTTTTATAGAGGACCAGAGAAGCATTCTTTCCTTCAGGAACCTCCACTGTAAAATTATATCCTCTTTCCAGTCTGTTCACCCCTGGCAGCAAAGGTATTCCCTTCTCTGTCTTATATCTTCTGCTGTCAGCCATTCTCCAACGTCCTCCCTGTTTTTAATACAAAACCTATCTCAATCCTTAATTTTCAATTCTACCGGACAGTGATCAGAACCCATAATTTCTGTATGGATCCTGGCATCTTCTAATCTGTCCTTCAGTGCCGGCGAGGTGATAAAATAATCAATTCTCCATCCTGCATTCTTTTCTCTTGCCCTGAACCGATAAGACCACCAGGAATAGATTCCCTCCTGATCCGGATAAAAATAGCGGAAAGTATCAATAAATCCACTTTCCAGCATTCTGTCAAAACATGCTCTTTCTTCATCTGTAAAGCCTGCGTTTTTATGATTGGTTTTTGGATTTTTCAGGTCGATCTCCTGATGTGCCACGTTCATATCTCCACAGCAGATCACCGGCTTTTTCTCCTGAAGTCTCAGAAGATATGCCAAGAAATCCTTTTCCCACTGCATACGATATTCCAGACGTCTCAGCTCACTCTGAGAATTAGGGGTATATACCGTAATAAAATAAAAGTCCTCAAACTCTAGAGTAATCACTCTGCCTTCTTTATCATGCTCTTCGATTCCCAGTCCGTAAGCTACAGATAATGGCTCCTTTTTTGTAAATATAGCTGTACCGGAATATCCCCGTCTGTTGGCATAATTCCAATATTGATAATATCCCGGCAGATCAAGCTTTACCTGTCCTTGCTGACACTTGGTCTCCTGCAGACAGAAAATATCTGCATCCAGCAAGCGAAAGCTTTCTTCAAAGCCCTTGCCGATGCAGGCACGAATTCCATTTACATTCCAGGAAATAAATTTCATAAATTTCCACTCCTATATCTCAAAATTTCTGAACAAATCATTCTCTTCCGTTCATTATAACACATCTTATATCATTCCGCGATGATATTTCTCCTCAAACCATAAAAAAATTGCATTTAGCTTACGTTTCTGGTACAATACTAATATTCAGACTTCTGTAAAAGTCTTGAATCATCAGGATACCATTAAGGAACAAAACTGTGTTTTCTATTACAGTCACAGTTCTGAACTTTTATAAAAGAAAGAATGAGGATGAAAACCATGACAGAAGAATTTACAACCGGCGGATGTTCCCCCAATGACTGCGCTTCCTGCAGCGGTTGCAGCAACCCAGAAGGAAACTGCCAGGATATCGAAGACAGACGCACCATCACCCTTACCCTGGACGATGATACAGAGGTAGAATGTGCGATCCTTACTATTTTCCCGGTAGATGCCAAAGAATATATTGCCCTTCTTCCATTAGATGAGAACGGTCAGAATCAGAACGGTGAAGTATATCTCTATACCTTTGCCCGCACAGAATCCGGAGACCCGGTTCTTTCTAATATCGAAAGCGATGAAGAGTACAACAAAGCTGCCATTGCATTTGACACTGTTTTACAAAATGCAAAGGATTCTATGGAACAAATTGAGAAATAATGCTTTTAGGCTTTGTCTCTCAGAATATTAAAAAACTGTCATAAGCCCTATAACATGTGCTTATGACAGTTTTTTCTTTTCCCAAATATCAGCTTATGATCTTATATCCCAGATAATCCAGCAATAATTCACAGTACATAGCATTTGCCCAGGAAAACCATTCTCTGGTATATCTGGATGGATCATCTGCATGAAATCCCTCATGCATCAGGCCGGTACTTCCGGTAGTTTCTATCATTTTTTCAAGGACAGACTCCTTTACTGTTCTCCTGTCAGATGTCAATCCTTCCATAGCCATCCCAATATGCCAGATATAATTTGCCGGTGTATGAGGACTTCCTATTCCGCTCGCTGCTTTTCCCGTATAATAATAGGGATTTGCTTCGCTCAGAATCATATTCCGGGTATTCTCCGCAAGCTCCCTGTCAGTAGGATATCCCAGATACTTTATAGATAACAGACTGGGTACATTAGCATCATCCATAAGATGATACATTCCATATCCATCTGTCTCATAAGCATAAACTTCCCCAAATTCCTCTGTTTTTGTATGTCCATACTTTTCGATTGCTTTGTGTATTTCTTTCCTCAGATTCTGTGCACTTTCAGCAAGCTTTCTGTCATTCAATACTTCTTGTGCCAGTTCACTGAGATATCCCAGCACAACCACAGCAAACATATTGGAAGGGATCAGATATCCATAAGTGCAGGCATCGTCACTTGGACGAAAGCCAGACCAGATAAGCCCTGTATCCGGACGGGTTAAGGCTCCCTTCCCCTCTCTGGACAAAGTGTCTGTATAAAAGCTTCCATTCCTCACAAACCTGTATTCTGACCGTTCTTCATGATTTTGTTCCCTATGAAAAACTTCCAGAATCTTTTTGACACCTTTCCGGAAATTTTCATCCAAATGTGCTGTATATCCTGTAATCTTCCACAAAAGCCAGGCCAATTGAATGGGATAGCAAAGGGAATCTATTTCAAATTTCCGCTCCCATACCCAAGGATTCTGATCATCAAAATCCTTTTCCCAACAGGCACCGCTGGGCTCATTATTAAACGCATTTGCATAAGGATCCATCAGCAGGTAAAAAAACTGACGCTGTACAACTCCGCCGATCAGTTCCTGCAGTTTTGTACTTCTAGCCGCAAGATAAAGATAAGGTCTTACCTGCGCAGTAGAATCCCTCAGCCACATAGCCGGAATATCCCCTGTGATCACATGCACAGTTCCATCCGGATTCTCTGCTATTGTTCTCTTCAGGGTATCTCCATAGCTTCTCTTAAACTGTTCTGCAAATTCCGGATGCCCAGTTTCTTTTGCCTTTATCTCTACTTCTTTATAAAACTGTTCCAGCACAGCTGTAAGTTCTTGTTCCTTTTCCTTAGATATCATACACACTCCGTACCCGAAGTCCTTCCGGTTTTCCCTGAAGAATCTTTATCCGTCGCTCTCCGGCGTTCATATCAAAATAATTATCCTCCAGAATTAAATCTTCTGTATCATTAAGAATCTCCACACTCTTCGCATAGGCAGAAGCACTCACGATAATCTCATCTCCCTCTGTCCTTACTGTCAGTTTCGGATCCAGATAATGGAAATATTTCGGATAAGAGAAAATAACAGTTCCCTGAGAAATTACCTGATCATCCTCCCAAGCCTCATAACTTACATATTCATTAAAACAATCAATCTGTGGAAGTTCCACCTTATCCAGCCATACTGCAGACAAGGCAGGTACCTCTACCCACTGTTTCTCCTCCATAAGCACTGTGGCATCTGCCTTTCTCACTGCCCATTTCACAAGAACCCTGCGGTCTGTGAGAGTTTCATTTGTCACATTCAGACGGATAGATTTTTCAAATTCAAAGTGCTGACGATTCATGTCCGCCTCTACTGTCATCCAGCTCTGTTCCTCACAGGAAAGCATCACAGGGGCAAAGAAACGCTTTGCATAATAATGTAATGCCTTCCAGCGGCCATAATAATCAACAGATGACCAGGAGATTACCGGCCAACAGTCATTCAGCTGCCAGTAAATAGCGCCCATACACCGTCCACGATTTCGTCTGTAATGCTCCACTCCATAACGGATTCCGTCTGCCTGAAGAAGCTGGGACGCATAAACAAAATCGCTGAAATTCTCAGGATAGCGATATGCAGCCTGCATATATTTGGCAATTTTCCCATTTCCTCCATAATTTCTCTGATGTTTTTCCATCACATAGGAAAATGGATTCAATTCCCTTGGATCATCTGTAACGGTTTCCAGTGTTTTTACAGAAGGAAAAGCCTGAAATCCAAACTCAGATGCATATCTGAAGAAATATTTCCTGTATTCCGCAAAAGGCTTATTCCCATGCCATACCTCCCAGTAATGTACATCTCCGCGGTTAGGATCATTGGGATTATCAAAGGATCCGCCTGAAGACGGACTAGCCGGCCAGTAGAAAGTTTCCGGATCATATTCCCGTAAAATTTCAGGAATAATCCGTTCATACATAAACAGATAGTCTCTCACCTCTGACGGCTTTGTTACCCAGGTTCCCTCCTGTGTAAATGTCTCCATCTCATTGTTTCCGCACCATAATGACAGGGATGCATGATGACGGAGACGTTTGATATTATCAATAAATTCCTGTCGGATGTTAGCCTCAAATTCCGGTGTAAGCTCATACATTGAGCAGGCAAACATAAAATCCTGCCATACCATCAGTCCCAGTTCATCACAGATATCATAGAACCAGTCCTCCGGATAATAGCCGCCTCCCCACACACGGACAGTGTTAAAATTCGCTCTTTTACACTGAAGGAGCAATTCTCTGGTACGTTCCCTGGATGTTCGCTGAAGTAAATTGTCTTCCGGAATATAATCAGCACCCATGGCAAATATCTGATATCCATTTACCTCATGGGCAAAGCTTTCTCCCCACTGATCCTTTTCTATATGCATGGTCATGGTTCGAAGACCAATCTTTCTGCACCAGGTATCTACAATCTGATTTCCTGCTTTCAGATTCACTTCCACCTGATATAAAGGCTGTTCTCCTAATCCATTGGGCCACCAGAGCTTCGGGTGGTCAATTTCAATTTCATCCGGAGACCCTTCCCATGTAGTCTTTGTTCCATCAGGTTCCGTAACTGTGATTTCATATTCCAATAACTGACTCTGCTCTGATTTTCCTGTTTTTTCACAACCATCTTCGTCAGCCTCATCCATTGTCTCCACATCAACTTCCGGTATCAGCAGCACCTTTCCCTCTTCATGAATCTGACGGATATACACGCTGTCCAGTCTGGCATGTTCTACTCCCAGAAGCGTTACAGGGCGAAAAATACCTCCATCCGGCAGGCAGGCACCCCAGTCCCAACCGCACATATAGTGTGCCTTGCGCAGATGCATAAATCCTTCCACTGTATCTTCGTTTCCATGTGTTTTATATTTCTCGTAAGCTGCCGCCATAAATTTCAGAGGAGATCTGATAATGACACGAAGAGTATTTTCTCCTTTTTCCAGAATCTCCTTCACAGGAAACTCCCAGACTCTGTGCATACTTTCTACTCTTCCCAGACAGCACTCATTCAGATAAATATCCCCAATCGTATCAATTCCGTCAAACCTCAGGATTACTTCCTGACAGTTTTCAAATTCTGTTTCGTCATATATAAATACAGTTTTATATTCGTAATCTTCCTCCATCAGTGCCTTCGCCTGATATTCGTTATCTTCCCAAAATGGATCTTCCATTTTTCCAGCCTGAAGAAGAGCCATATAAATATCTCCCGGCACCTGCGCAGGAACCCATTCCTGCTCTTTCACATTACACAACTGCCAGTTCTCATGAAGCTGCATTTTTACCATTGTTCCCTCTCCTTACACAGGATACAAAATCCTTGCCGGATTCCATCGGATATTTTTAATCCACTTTGCATCCAGCTTAGAATATCCTTACAATATCATTATACATTACCACAACCATCAGTACCATTAAAAGCATAAGTCCGGCAAAATGTATTGTTCCCTCGATTCGTCTGTTGACAGGTTTTCTGCGGATTGCCTCAATGACGAGAAATACCAGCCTGCCACCGTCAAGCGCCGGAAAAGGAAGCAGATTCATTACACCCAGATTGGCAGAGAGAAGAACTGCCATATTTAAAAGGTTCATCCACAGCATCACGCTTCCCTCACTTCTGCTTTCCTCATAAGTAGTACCAATTGCATCTACCACCCCTACAGGCCCACTCAGATCCTTCAGGCCAAACTTTCCGCTGCACAATTCCTTAAGGCTGAGAATGGTGGTACGGATCATATATTTCACCTCAACTGCCCCGTAACGGATCACGTCCAGACCCTTTGCCTTCTCACAGTATATATTATAAGAAAATCCTGAATCCGCTGTCCTGTATTCCTTCGGGGTGATTGTATCATCATATTCCAGCCCTTCATGTTTCCAGGTAATCTTCACCGGACTGCCATCCAGCGGATGTTCCCTGATATAATCCTGATATTCCTGGCTGGTACTGATCCTTACGCCATTAATAGAAGTAATCACATCTCCCGCCTGTACGCCAGCCTCCTCCAATGGCATTCCAGCCATTACAGATTCCACTGTCATAGGCGCACTGTCATCTCCCGTAAAATTGCATCCCAGCAGATATCTCACATTCGTGTCAGCCTTATAGGAAATTTCCTTCTTTTCGCCATCACGCTTTACTGTCAGATTTACAGTATCCCCTGCTTTTAATTCATTCATATAAGAATATACATAAAGATCTTTCCCCAGATCAATATGGTATCCCTGATAACTGGTGATCACATCTCCTTTTTTCAATCCTGCCGCTTCTGCTGCGGATCCCTCCTTTACAGAAAGGACTGTAGATGGTTCATAGCCTACTACTCCCACAATAATCACAGACAGTACAAATGCCAGTATAAAATTAAACACGGGACCTGCAGCCACAACTGCAATCCTGCCCCACACAGATGCATTATTAAAACTTCCAGATACATCCTCTTCATCCGTATCCTCCCCAAGCATTGCGCAGGAACCACCTATAGGCAAAAGCTTGAGAGAATATCTGGTTCCTTTGTATTCCCTACTCAAAAGTCTTGGACCCATTCCCAGGGAAAATTCTGTTACAATGATTCCATTTTTCTTTGCCAGAAGAAAATGCCCTAACTCATGAAAAAGGATAATACCACTAAATATAATAATTGCAATAATTATTTTCAAATTACCACCTGCTTTCGATCCACTGATAGGTTTCCTTCTCAATCTCCAGGATCTGATCCAAATCCGGCTCTCTCACCAGGGTATGTCTCTCCATAGACTGCCCGATAATATCATATATATCCAGAAATCCTATTTTTCTCTGCAGGAATTTCTTTACCGCCAGTTCATTGGCAGCATTGAATACAGTAGGCATACTTCCGCCTTTCCTTGCAGCTTCTATTGCCATCGGAAGTCCCTGAAATGTCTCCATATCCGGTTCTTCAAAAGTAATCTGCTTCAGAGTTCTGAAATCCAGTCTGTCCCCTGCCAGGTATCTTCGATCCGGATAACACAGTGCATACTGAATAGGCAGCCTCATATCTGGTGTTCCCAGCTGAGCTATTACAGCTCCATCCTCAAATTCCACCATAGAGTGGATAATACTTTGAGGCTGAACTACTACCTGAATATGATCCAGGTCCACATCAAAAAGCCATCTGGCCTCCATCACTTCAAGCCCTTTATTTACCAAAGTTGCAGAATCTACCGTGATTTTCTGTCCCATCACCCAGTTTGGATGCTTCAGCGTATCTTCCAGCGTAACCTTACTCAGTTCTGCTGTTTTCCTTCCCCTGAAAGGACCTCCGGATGCTGTGATCAGAAGTTTATGAATCTGTTCCTTTTTCTCTCCGTGAATTGCCTGAAAAACAGCACTGTGTTCACTGTCCACCGGAAGGATCTGAACATTCATTTTTCTGGCCAGTGGCATGATCAGATGTCCGGCAGTCACCAGTGTTTCCTTATTTGCCAAAGCAATATCCTTACCTGCCCTGATTGCCTCCATAGTCGGTCTGATCCCGATCATTCCCACAATAGCAGTCACCAGAATATCTGCTTCCTCCATTCTTGCCAGTTCCAGCAAGCCATCCATACTGCTTACAATTTTCACATCCAGATCCTGTACTCTTACTGCCAGATCTCGGGCTGCATCTTCATTCCAGACAGCTGCCAGTCTGGGATGAAATTCACGGATCTGCTCTTCCAGTTTATCAATATTATTTCCTGCTGAAAGTCCCACAATCTCCAGATCATCATTCGCCCGGACTACATCCAGGGTCTGAGTTCCAATAGAACCGGTAGAACCTAAAATTGCTATTTTTTTCATCTTGATCCCTTCTGTTATAACTATATTATCAAATGGATATTCACGATCCTACGCTGTGATCATAATCAGTGACAAAAAGTAAATTACAGGAGCTATAAAAATCACACTGTCAAAACGATCCAGTATTCCTCCATGTCCGGGAATTAATTTTCCATAATCTTTAATTCCCTGGTTTCTTTTAATTGCAGATGCTGCCAGGTCTCCTACCATGGAGATCAATGCTCCCACTGCACAGATAACTGCATATTGAACCATTGGTCCCTGAGTTGCCGCAGCATAGGCTACACCCAGAAGTGTAGCTCCTGCCACACCCCCCACTGCTCCTTCTATAGATTTTTTCGGACTGAGCACAGGTGCCATTTTATGTTTTCCAATAAGCATTCCCACACAATAAGCGCAGGTATCACACCCCCAGGAACACAAAAAGATCAGCCATACATGGAATTTTCCTCCAGGCAGACATCTGGTCAGATAAATGAATGACAGCATTACTGCCACATAAACAATTCCAAACAATGTCGGCATAACCTGCTTTGCCTCATACTCCGGATAAGTAAACACATACACAAACATGATCAATACCAGGCCAAAAATAATTGCCAGCACACCGTATCTCTGAAAATCGAGCAAAACAGCAGCATAATACAAGACTGCTCCTGCATATCCGGCCGCAGCCAGCAAATAATTCTTTTCATTCTGCACATTCATTGCCTTGTACAATTCTGACATACCGATCAGAGAAACTGCAAGCAAAGTAAAAAACAGTATATATCCACCACTGATAATTGTTGCAAGCGCAATGATCACCAGCAGGATTCCACTTAAGAGTCTTGTCTTAAACATTTATGCTTCCTCCTTCACTCCACCGTATCTTCTGTCTCTCTGATTATACTTTTCAATTGCCTTCACCAGCTCTGCTTTATTAAAATCAGGCCATGCCACGTCTGTAAAATAAAACTCTGTATATGCCATCTGCCATAACAGAAAATTGGAAAGGCGAAGCTCCCCACTGGTGCGGATCATAAGGTCAGGATCAGGAATTCCTGCTGTATCAAGATAATTTCCGAATACTTTTTCATCTATTTCCTGGGGATTTATCCTGCCATCAGCTGCATCCTGAGCAAGCTTTCGCACTCCCCGGATAATCTCATCTCTGCTTCCGTAGTTCAATGCAATCTGGAAATAAATTTCATCATATTTTTGTGAATACTCCTCCAGTTTTTCAATGCTGTCTTGAATATCCTGATCAAATGCTGAAATTTCTCCAATTACACGAACACGCATTTTATTCTTATCAGCAAGTTTAATGCATTTCTTGAGATAACTGCGGAACAGCTTCATCAGACCATCCACTTCTTCTTTGGACCGTTTCCAGTTCTCTGTTGAAAACGCATAAACTGTAACATATTTTACTCCCAGCTCTTTCATATAATCACAGACTGTTTCCAGATTAGCGCAGCCCTTCATATGTCCATAGCTTCTGGGCATCCCTTTTGCTTTCGCCCAACGTCCGTTACCATCCAGTATAATGGCTATATGATTCGGTACATTCATATTTTTTCCTCGTTTCTTATGTTCATTATATGCTGTGTACAAACCATGCTGCTCTCGCAGACACCATCTGCAAGCTTAAAAGAGAGCCCGCATAATGGAGCTCCCTTTACTTTTTATACAGTCATGATTTCTTTGCTCTTGGCATCTACCGCTGCATCAACCTCTTTAATATATTTATCAGTGCTCTTCTGGATCTTATCTTCCAGCTCCTTGATCTCATCCTCAGATACATCCTGTTTTGCAAGCTTCTTATATGCATCATTGGCATCACGACGGATATTGCGGACTGCAACCTTGGCAGCCTCACCCTTCTTCTTAACATCCTTTACCAGTTCCTTACGGCGTTCCTCTGTAAGCTCTGGGAAAACAAGACGGATCACTTTACCATCGTTACTGGGATTCAGTCCCAGATCAGATACAAGAATTGCTTTTTCAATTCCTTTGATCAGGCTGGATTCCCAAGGCTGGATCTGAATCATACGTGCCTCCGGAACTGTCACATTCGCCACCTGTTGCAGAGGTGTAGGTGCTCCATAATAATCTACAGTCAGTTTATCGAGAATATGGGGATTTGCCCTTCCTGCACGAATTGTTGCCAGCTCGCTCTCAAGATTCGTCAGTGTCTTTTTCATTTTTTCTTCATATTTCTGAATTCTTTCATCCATTAGGTTTGTCTCCTTCTCCTGTTGTTTTATAAATTGTCTAACTGATCTGCATTCCCATCCTTTCGGATCAGACAGTTACCTTTGTACCTGTAAATTTGCCGTGAACTGTATTAATAATACTGTCCTTCTCATCCAGTGCAAATACCAGCATTGGCATTTTCTGCTCCATACACATAATGGAGGCTGTCAGATCCATAGCTGCCAGCTTTTGGGCTACCACTTCTTCAATGGAAATCTCATCATATTTCACTGCATTGGGATTGGTCTTAGGATCACTGTCATAAATTCCATCTACTGCTTTTGCCAGAAGAATCGCCTCTGCCTCAATCTCCACTGCGCGAAGAACTGTTGCTGTATCTGTGGAGAAATACGGATGTCCTGTTCCGCCTGCAAAGAATACGATCTTACCCTGTGCAAAGCTCTCCTCCACTGCATCTTTTGAATACAGATCTGTAAATGCACCACAGACAAACGGTGTATAAATCTGTGTCTTCATTCCCAGGTATCTGCAGATATCTGACACATAAATGCAATTCATCACTGTAGCAAGCATTCCGATCTGGTCTGCCTTATTTCTGTCGATTGTCTCGCTGGTACGTCCTCTCCAGAAATTTCCGCCACCGATCACAATCCCGATTTCCAGACCTTCTTTGGAAATCTCACGGATCTGTTTGGCAACCTCAATAACTGTAGCCTCATCAAATCCTGTTTTTTTTTCACCGGCAAGAGCTTCCCCGCTCAATTTTAATAATACACGCTTCATATTGTTTTCTCCTAAAGTTCATTTTATGATACTTTTATTTTACCATATCTTAGCAACAATTTCATTACCATTTTCATCAACTGTGGTAGAAACTGTAAAATTACTGTAATAATAGAAGCCTGTCTTTCCGGTTTCAGGATCTGTCTCATAACTGCTGCCCTGAGGAGAGCCACAAGCACTCTGCAGTGCATCAATAGACTGGCCCACATACTGCTCTGCAGTAGAAATCATATCATCTCCACCGCTATTATCATCGCCTCCGTTATTGTCATCTCCGCTGTTATTATCATCTCCTCCGTTATTGTCATCTCCGCTGTTATTATCATCTCCACTGTTACTGTTGTTTCCACTGTTGTTGTCATCTGTACTGCTGCTGTTATCTGCATCACTATTTGAATCAGAATCTGTGTTCTGTGAAGAATCATCACTGCTATCTGAATTGGTGTTCTGATCATCCGTGGAATCAGAATCATCGGTCATTCCCAGACGCTTCTTTACATCATTTAAAGTTGAAATTTCCCGCTTGGTACTTCCTGTCAGATATTTTGCATAAGGAATAGCATCCTCATCTGTGCCACTCATACAGAGAGTGATCTGTGAAATAGTACCCAGAGGAATGTCCCTGAAAAAGCACTCATTCTTATCTTCATCAGTAAATCCCACACGAATATCATAAGAAGCAGTACTCTTAGTGCTATCTTCCGTTGCATTCGGTGAAAAATAATACAACGCTTTGTCCTTATCCTTTAATGTGAATTTTCCATCCACCAGGTCACTACCCCAGGTATCATCCTCAGAATCATCCTCATCCTCCACATGTTTCCTGATATAAACAGAAGAAATATCACTTCCCATGTTATTCACAAAAATAACTTTGGAAGCAGTTGCTGATTCCTCGCCCATAATATTGGCAATCTCTTCCTCTGTAGACTGCTTCATATCCACAATTTCTGCTGCCTTAGTAACCTCAGGTGTAGGAGTAGCACTTGCTGCAACAGGTTGCACATCTGTATCTTTTTTCTTTCCACAGCCGGATACTGCCACTGTCAGCGCCAGTACTCCTGCAAGTATCAAAAATCGTTTCTTCATAATATATTCCCTCCTGTATCTGAAATATCCAGATTCAAAGCTGAATTTCAATTTCTTATTATTGCAGAGTCTCTATAACTTGTCAACCAAAGTGCTTCTGATTTCATATAATTTTCAGAGTTATTGTTTTCCATAACAAACTATTTGCCTCGCCGGACATTACTCTCAAACAAAAAGTTTTCTTACTACAGATTTCTTACTTTAAAATCGCGTTCTGCCTCTCTTCTCTGGTCTTTTTTCGCAATATCCTGTCTCTTATCATAAAGTTTCTTACCTCTTGCCACGCCTATCTCAACCTTCACCAGGCTATCTTTAAAATAAACCTTCAGAGGAACCAGCGTCAATCCCTTTTCCTTCAGCTTCGCTTCAATCTTATTGATCTCATATCTGTGAAGGAGAAGTTTCCGCACTCTCAACGGATCCTTATTAAAAATATTTCCTTTCTCATAAGGACTGATATGCATACCATAGATAAACACTTCTCCTCTCTCTACACGGATAAAGGACTCCTTGATACTGCATTTTCCCATTCGCAGAGATTTCACCTCTGTTCCTGCCAGTGCAATTCCTGTCTCATAAGTATCTTCTATAAAATAATCATGAAATGCTTTTTTATTATTTGCGATCAGCTTGATTCCTTTTGTCTTAGCCATCTGTCAATCTCTTCCTTTCCACAGCTAGTCTGCCAGCACAAAATCCACCGTCTTAAGAAGCTTATCTGCATCCTCCACTCGGACACACACCTTGTCTCCTAGCTTATACACCTTTTTTGTCATATCTCCCCTGAGTTCATAGCTTTCCTGATCAAAAGTATAATAATCATCCCTCAGTGTATTCACATGAACCAGTCCCTCTACAGTATTGGCAAGTTCCACATAAAATCCCCATCCAGTCACTCCGGAAATGATTCCTTCAAATTTTTCTCCGATATGATAAGACATATACTCTGCTTTCTTCAGTTTATCAGATTCTCTCTCCGCCTCATCAGCCCGTCTCTCACATACACTGGACTGTCTTGCCACCTCATCCAATATTTCCCGGTAATGCTCTGTTCTGCCTTCGCGCAGCAGCCTTCCTCTGAGATTGTCCTTAATGATCCTGTGAATCTGAAGATCCGGATATCTTCTGATCGGTGATGTAAAATGGCAATAATATTTGGCTGCCAGGCCAAAATGTCCACTGCATTCTGTGGTATATTTTGCCTGCTTCATGGAACGCAGCACCAATCGACTGACCATCGGTTCATTTGGAAGTCCCTCAATGCTCTCTATAATATTCTGGATTTCCTTAGGAGTGATTTCCTCTCTGGCCTTCTGGATCTTTACCCCCTGATTATGAAGCAAAGTCAGAAGACTCTCTATCTTTTCGGGGTCCGGATTGTCATGGGTTCTGTATACAAACGGAATTTCTTCTGTGCAGTATTCCTGAGCCACTGTCTCATTAGCCATTAACATAAAATCCTCTATAATCCTTGTAGCTACATTGGCTTCATAAGGCTTCACATCAATTGCCTTTCCCGCCTCATTTAATATGATCTTACTCTCTGGAAAATCAAAGTCAATAGAACCTCTGTGATGACGACTGCTGCGCAGTTTCTCTGATAATTCCTTCATCAGGAAAAACATGGGAAGCAGCTTCTCATAGCGTTTTTTTGCATTCTGATCTGTATCCTCCAGAATATTTTTCACATCTGTATAGCACATACGCTCATCTACATTGATCACTGTTTCCACAATCTGATGAGCCACCACTTTTCCCTGTGCATTAATATCCATAAGGCAACTTAATGCAAGCCTGTCCTCACCCTGATTCAGCGAACAGATCCCATTGGAAAGTCTCTCCGGAAGCATTGGCACAACTCTGTCTGCCAGATATACACTGGTTCCTCTCTTTAATGCCTCTCTGTCCAGAGCACTATTGTACTGTACATAATTACTTACATCTGCAATATGCACACCCAGATGATAAATCTCCCCTTCCTTGCTGAGAGAAATAGCATCATCCAGATCCTTTGCATCCTCACCGTCAATAGTTACGGTCTGCAGATGGGTCAGATCCAGACGTCCGTCGCGGTCTGCATCAAGCACATGATCCGGCACTCTCTGCGCCTGTTTTATTACTTTTTCAGGAAATTCACTGGGGATTCCAAAGCTTTTCACAATTGCCAGAATGTCAGTCCCCGGTGTACGGATATTTCCCAGATTTTCCTTGATCTTTCCTTCCGGTTTTCTGTTTTTAGAACCGTAATCTGTTACAACGGCAATTACCTTATCACCATTTTTTGCTCCCAGTGAATTTTTCCTTGAGATATAAATATCCTTTGAAAATTTGGGATTATCACTGATCACAAAGCCAAAATCTCTATTAAGCTGATAAGTACCTACAATCTGCTCCATCCCTCTCTCCAGGACTTCCACTACTATGCCCTCACGGCGTTTTCCCTCTCGCTGTTCATCTTTAATGATAATCCGGACTTTATCCTGGTTCACAGCAGTACCTGTATTTTCCTCCGGAATAAAAATATCCTCTTCCTGTCCTTCGATCTCCACAAAGCCAAACCCCTTCGGATGTCCGATAAAGATTCCCTCTGCCTGCATCCCTTCTGGTTTTTTCCTGTCTTTACCCTCTTTTTCTCTGCGCTCTTTGCAATTTCTGTTATCTTCTTTATGTCCTTTCAGATGCTTTTCTTTCTTTTTCCATTTTCCGGTAATCCTGGAGTATCTTCCCTTATTATCCTGAGTTATTTTTCCATCCTCACATAAACTATCCAGAACATCAAACAATTCCCTTTTCTCTTCTCTGGACAATCTCAGCAAGGAAGACAGCTCGCGCAGTCTCATAGGCTTATAAACCGGATCCCCCATTAACTCCAAAATAAATTTTTTTCTGCGATCTATGTCTTTCCTGTTCATTTTACTCCTCTGTATCTATTCATCCTATCTGAAAATCAGCTGTTTTCCAGCACTTTCACAGTAAAAAAATGGCTGCCGCATAAGCACACATCCAAACAAGGATATGCTTACTGCAACAGCCGCATTTTCATTCTCTCATTAACCAAGCATATTCAGCACTACAGCTAATACGAAAAACAAAATTCCCATAACTATGGTAGCCTTCACAAGTCCGCCCTCCATAGAACGACCCTTATTCTTGCCCCAGTATGTCTCTGCCGCTCCGGCAATAGCGCCAAGGCCCTGCTGCTTACCCTCCTGCATCAGAACTACAATAGTAAGAGCAATACAATCTATTAAGAAAATAATACCAAGAATAATCTTAACAACATTCACTTCATTACACCTCCTAATCAACTAGGAAATATTTTAACATAGCTGAGAGCGGATTTCAACTACAATTCTTGAATTTTCAATATTTTCCGTATTATCATGTTTACTGATAGTTGCTTACTGGTTTCCTTCTCTTACTCTGTTTATACAAAAGGATTCTCATAAATTTCCAATTCTCCCAGTTCTTCGTGAATACGAAGAAGCTGATTATATTTTGCATTTCTGTCAGATCTGCAGGGTGCCCCTGTTTTTATCTGTCCTGCACCTGTGGCTACTGCCAGATCTGCAATAAAGGAATCCTCCGTCTCCCCTGATCTGTGTGAAATAACCACACGATATCCTGATTTCTGTGCCATTTCCACTGCATCCAAAGCCTCAGACAGAGTCCCTATCTGATTTACTTTCACAAGAATTGCATTTGCTGCCTTCTGCCTGATTCCGCAGGACAGACGCTTAATATTCGTCACAAACAGATCATCCCCCACCAGCTGAACCCTTGCGCCCAGATATTTCGTAAGTTTTTTCCATCCTTCCCAGTCATCTTCTTCCAATCCGTCTTCAATAGATACAATAGGAAACTGATCCAGAAGTCTCTCATAATATTCGATCATTTGCTCTGAATCCCGCAAAATCTCTTTTCCTTTCATTAAACTTTCACCTGGGAAAACATATGCATTTCTATCCTTATCATATAATTCACTGGCAGCTGCATCAATAGCAATATAGATATCCTTTCCCGGCTCATATCCAGCCTTTTTCACAGCCTCCATGATCAATTCCAGCACTTTCTCAGAATCTTCCAGGTCCGGGGCAAATCCGCCTTCATCTCCCACTGCAGTGGAAAGCTTTTTCTGTTTCAGTATGATTTTTAGACACTGATAAATTTCTCCACACATACGGATCGCTTCTTCCATATTTGAAGCACCTGCAGGCATAATCATGAATTCCTGCATATCCACAGTATTATCTGCATGCCTGCCCCCGTTTAAAATATTCATCATAGGAACCGGCATCCGTCCTGTATGACATCCTCCCATATACTGGTACAAAGGGATACGCAAAGCTGCTGCCGCTGCCCTTGCCACTGCCATAGATACTCCCAGAGCAGCATTTGCTCCTACACTATTTTTATTATCCGTTCCATCTGTCTCAATGATCTTATGATCAATAAATCTCTGATTCAGAGCATTTTCTCCCAAAATTGCTTCTGCCAGTCTTGTGTTTACATTTTCCACCGCTCTGTGAACACTTAGTCCTCCATAATTTCCTTTTTCTCCATCCCGCAGTTCAACTGCTTCAAATTTTCCTGTGGAAGCTCCGGAGGGCACCATAGCTCTCCCCGTATATCCATTTATCCCTATTACGCCTTCTCCTACCGTAACTTCTACTTCAACTGTAGGATTTCCTCTGGAATCCAGTACTTGTCTTGCGTGAACCCTTCTTACAGGCAGATAACGTAACATTTTAGAACCTCCTATAAAATTAGACTTTTATAGAAATAGTTTTTCCTGGATATTTTTTTCTATACAGTTTTTGACGAGCTTGTATTTTCAGAATATTTCTTAATTATCATCATCTTATTTGTCTTTTGTATTTTATTTTATATTTTTTCAAATTTATGCTTGACTTATTTGGAGTTATCTGATATAGTAAAGTCATAAAACAACAGGGGATAAAAAATAAAAGCTGAAAGGAGTGAGACCACCGAAAACATAAGATTTTATTTATAATATATGAAAGCGAGGTACAGACCACCAGCATAATTTATTTTAAATCAATTCTTATAATTTATGAAAGGCAGGTACAGACCACCAAGAACTTAAAGCCTTAAATCCAATAACGTTTTATATCTGAAACTTATTAATTAATTTAAAGAAGGTACAGTCCAATGAAGTATTAACGATTTACCCTATTTCAAAATTACAGAAGGATGGTACAGTCCAATGAAACCATAATGATTTACCTCATCTCAAAATCACAGAAGGATGGTACGGACCAATGAAAATTTAACGATTTACCTTATCTTCAAAATTTTAAAGGATGGTACAGACCGATGGGATATGAGTCTTTGATCTTATAAATTATAAAATGAAAAATGTAAAGTAATAATCAGAAAGAGAGGTATTTACCATTGGATATTCAATTTTAAAAAGAGCCACAGTAAACGAAACTGATGGCTCTTTTTTATTTGAATTTTTCACTCTTTTCACGCATATATAATAACAATACCAGTTATTTTGGAGTTTCTTCTATGAAGAATCTTACATATCTTTTTCACAGCAGATTCGGCAAATATCTGAAACTTATATTGATTTTCTGTGCAGCTTTCCTGACAGGACGCCTGCTTGCCAAAATCACATCCTCCGAAATCATCTCTCCGGATATTACAGCACTCTCAGTATCTTCTGATCCTTCCGGAAACTGGGGGCTCAGCTTTCAGGAAAAAGGAAAGCAACCTCTGGGGAATGCTTCCATACAAGAATTAAAACAATATAATGCTTTTTATGTTCAGGACACTGATAGCAAAAATATCTATCTTACCTTTGATGCAGGATATGAAAACGGTAATACCTCTGCAATTCTGGATGCCTTAAAAAAGCATCAGGTACCAGCCACTTTCTTTGTGGTAGGAAATTTTCTATCCCAAAATCCCGATCTGATCAAGCGAATGGAAAAAGAAGGACATATCATAGGCAATCACACTATGACTCATCCAAATATGTCCAAAATTTCTACAAAAGAAGCCTTTCAGAAGGAACTATCCGATGTGGAAGCTATATATAAAGAAGTTACCGGCAAAGAAATGATAAAGTTTTATCGTCCTCCTCAGGGAATCTACAGTACTTTAAACTTATCTATGGCAAAAGAACTGGGATATCACACCTTTTTCTGGAGTCTGGCCTATGTAGACTGGTATCAGGATAATCAACCGGACCCTCAGGAAGCCATTACAAAACTAACTAATCGAATTCATCCAGGAGCTATTGTACTTCTTCACAGTACCTCCTCCACCAATGCTCTGATTCTGGATGAACTTCTGAGCAAATGGGAACAGATGGGATACAGCTTCCATAGTCTGAAGGAACTTATTGCATAAAAAATACTTTCTGGCTACTATTGACAAGATTTGATAGCCGCTATATCTTTTATATATAAACTCTTATATCATTCAGCCCTTCTGTCTTTATTCTGAGGACTATAAAAATACCGCCTATATCAGATCATAGAAAGGAATTCTTATGATTACTCCAGATTTATACAAACAAATACTAATAAAAACTGATCAGCTTCAACCGGAATTAAAAAAAATCCGCCGTACCCTCCACCAATATCCGGAAACGGGATGGATGGAAATGCGCACATCTTCCATTATTGCCGGTTATTTAAAAAAATTTAACTTTGATGAAATCCTGACCGGCGAAGCAGTCTGTAAAGCAAATGCACGAATGGGAATTCCTGATAAGAGCTGTCTATCTGAACACTATACACAAACTATTAATCAGGAGGGGACAGATCTTACATATCTTCCGGATACCCAAAAGGGATTCACCGGTGTAATCGGAATTTTACGCTGCGGCTCCGGGCCTGTTGTAGCACTTCGATTTGATATTGATGCTCTTCCCATACAGGAAAGTTCTGAAGAAACACATTTTCCCACAAAGAACGGATTTAGTTCCCAAAATAATGGTGTCATGCATGCCTGCGGTCACGATGGACACACAGCCATAGGACTTGGCATTGCCAGAATTCTCAGTGAAATCCGCCATGAACTTCATGGAACTATCAAACTGATTTTTCAACCGGCTGAAGAGGGGGTCCGAGGTGCCCAGGCTATTGTAGAAAACGGGCATCTAGATGATGTAGATTATGTTCTGGCCTCACACATGTGTAATCATCCCCAGCAGCAGGGATTCGCCATCGGAGTGGGAAAAAGTCACAGTATGTCAACCACAAAATTTGATGCAGAATTCTATGGCAAAAGTGCTCATGCTTCTGCTTCACCAGAATCAGGAAACAATGCCATGCTTTCTATGGCTACAGCAATCTTAAATCTTCATGCCATTCCCAGATGCAGTCAGGGTGATACCAGAATTAATGTGGGTAAAGCTACAGCAGGAACTGGCAGAAATATCATCTGTGATCATGCACATATAGAATTAGAAGTACGTGGATCCTCAATTGAGGCAAATGAATATATGAAAAATTATGCAGAACGTATCATCCACTCTGCCGCCCAAATGCATGGCTGCACCTATAAACTCAAACAGATGGGATCCGCCATAAGCGGAAAAAACGATGAACCTCTCATGAAACGTCTGGCCAATGTGTGTGAAAAGGAAATGCATCTGAAAATTCTTCACCTTTCCTCTGCAGATGTAGGTGGAAGCGAAGATTATTACTATATGTCCCAACGTGTCCAGTCTCATGGCGGACAATCCTGTTATTTTTTAAATTTAAGTCCCTGTGCAGCACCTCTTCATAATGACAAATTTGATTTTCACGAAGATGCTCTTGCAAATGGCGTAAAAGCATTTTGTGGAATTGTGCTGGATCTGCTTCAGTAGGTTTCGCAACATCTTTTTATGTTATAGAAACATTACAGAGTAATTTCCTATAACATAAAAAAACACCGGAAAGCCGTATTCATTGACTTTCCGGTGTTTTTTTAGCAGGGGATGAGAGAATCGAACTCCCACCAAAGGTTTTGGAGACCCCTATCATACCATTTGACCAATCCCCTATAAAATATAATACATGTGACTGGTTAAAGCCACATGCAAATAATTAATATACTTTCAAAACTACATACATGTTGACATTTCCTTGAGAATTAACTTTCTGCGTTGCCGATTGAGTATTGTACTCCGCGGGGGTCACTTCGTGACTTCGTCACTCAGTGTCATTTGCTTCGCAAATGTCCAGTCTGTATCAGGAATGCTTCTCCACAAGCAAGCTTGCTCCGAATCCTTCCTGCTCCATCCTGCCGCTTCCTCGGCTAGTTGGTCAAGCCCTCACCCGATTAGTAACAGTCAGCTCCATGTGTTGCCACACTTCCACCTCTGCCCTATCTACCTCGTCGTCTTCAAGGGGGTTTACTTCTTTCGAATGGGATATCTCATCTTAAGGGGGGCTTCACGCTTAGATGCCTTCAGCGTTTATCCCTTCC